>CBFHWB010000082.1:0-18016 GCA_965659285.1 Planctomycetota bacterium
CGTCAAGAAACTCGTTCCAGAGTCCCAGGGCGTTGGAGCCGCCGCCCACGCAGGCGACCAGCACATCCGGCAGGCGACCCTCTGCCTCCAGGATCTGGGAGCGCACCTCGCGGCCGATCACCGACTGGAAATCCCGAACGATCATGGGGTAAGGGTGCGGCCCGAGCGCCGAGCCCAGCAGGTAGTAGGTGTCGGCGACATTCCAGGTCCAGTCCTTGAGGGCGGCGTTGACCGCATCCTTCAGGGTTCGGGTACCCTCCTCGACGGCATTCACGGTGGCGCCGAGCTGGCGCATCCAGAACACGTTGGTGGCCTGGCGCCTGACGTCCTCCGAGCCCATGTAGACCGTGCAGGGGAATCCGAAGCGAGCCGCCACGGTGGCGGTGGCAAGGCCGTGCTGGCCCGCGCCGGTCTCGCAGATGATCCGCTTCTTCTTCATTCGGGAGGCGAGCACCACCTGGCCAATGCAGTGGTTGATCTTATGAGCGCCGGTGGCCCCCAGGCCCTCCTGCTTGAGATAGATCTTCGCTCCGCCAAGGTGCTCGCTGAGGTTCTTCGCGAAATACAGCGGCGTCGGGCGTCCGGAGTAGTTCCTGAGGAGGTCATCGACCTCGGCTACGAAGCCATCCTCATCCTTCCAGTGAATGTAGGCCGCCTCGAGCTCTTCTAAAGCCGGAATCAGCATCTCGGGAACGTAGCGCCCCCCGTACTGTCCGTAGAAGCCCTGCTCATCCGGCAGCGGAACCTCGCCGCCGCTCTGCTCCTGGTTGTCTTCGGCCATGTCTTGTCTGCACCTGCAAATGATCCGCCCGCTGAAATCCTGCGCGCCTTCAAAAAGCGCCTTTCGGGCATAGAGCGAGTTTAATGCAGACAAGGCCCTGTGAGAAGCCTGAGCACGACACGATCCCGGGTTATCGGGATCTCTACAAACCGCTTGGAGACAGCAGGATGCGCCATTAACGGCGAAACTAAAACTAACCTCTTCTTTCTTGGTAGAAACGCGCGCGCTCTGGTATTCTCGGCCGTTTACACCTGAAAGAACGCTATTGAAAGAGGTAATACCGTGTTGAAGCTAGCTGTCCTGGGGGGAGATGGAACCGGCCCCGAAGTCGTCGCCGAGGGACTCAAGGTCCTTGACGCGATCAGCAAGAAAAACAGCTTTGAGTACAGTACCGAGGAATTTGATTTCGGCGGTGAACGCTACCTGAAGACGGGCGAGGTTCTCCCCGAGGGCGCGGTTGAAACATTGAGCGGCTTCGACGCGATCTATCTCGGCGCCGTAGGACATCCGGACGTCGCTCCGGGAATCCTCGAGAAGGGGCTGCTGCTCGAACTCCGCTTCCAGCTCCAGCAGTACATCAACCTGCGCCCGGTGAAGCTCTACGAGGGAGTCGACTGCCCCCTGAAGGACAAGGGACCGGAAGACATTGATTTCGTGATTGTGCGGGAGAATACAGAGGATCTCTACGTCGGCTCCGGCGGTTTCGCCCACAAAAACACCGACATGGAGGTCGCCACCCAGCTCATGATCGCCACACGGGCGGGAGTCGAACGCTGTCTGCGTTACGCCTTCGAACTGACAAGGGAACGTGATCAGGAAAAGCGGCTGACGCTCGTCGCCAAGACCAACGTGCTGACCTACGCCCACGACCTCTGGGACCGGGTCTTCAACGAACTCAAGGAAGAGTACAGCGACATCGAAACCGACTACAACCACGTCGATGCCTGCTGCATGTGGATGGTAAAGAACCCCGAGTACTACGATGTCATCGTCACCCCGAATATGTTCGGCGACATCATCACCGACCTCGGCGCCATGATCCAGGGCGGCATGGGTATCGCCGCCGGCGGCAACATCAACCCCGCCGGGGTCAGCATGTACGAGCCGATCGGCGGCTCGGCCCCGAAGTACACAGGGCAGAACGTGATCAATCCCCTCGCTGCGATCTGCGCCCTGGCGATGCTCCTGAAATACTCAGCCGGCCAGGGAGAGTCAGGTGACCAGGTGGAGAACGCGGTCATGAGCGTGGTGAAGAAGCTCGACAGCCTCTCCGCCGGCAGGATGGGATACTCGACCAGCGAGGTCGGAGACATGGTGGTCGACGCCCTAGGCGACTGAACCGGCTGGAAAGCCCGTGGAGTATTGCAGTGAATCCATTTCGCCAGGAAGCCCTGAATGTTCTGAGCCGCCATACCGGCCTGGATCCCGAGAAAATTGATACCGTCCTTGAGCGGCCTCCGAAGTCAGAGCTTGGGGATTTCGCCTTCCCCTGCTTCCAGCTCGCAAAGGAGCTGAAGAAGGCGCCGCCGCAGATCGCCGAGGAACTGGCGGAGAAGGTCGCCGGGGAGCTCGATCTCCTCACAGAGGCCCGCGCGCTCGGCCCCTACCTGAACCTCTTCGTCAACCGCCAGGAGTTCGCCAGGAGCGTGCTGCACGCGCCCAATGCGCTGGCCGACGGTTTCGGTAACTCCAGCGAGGGCGAGGGCAAGGTCATCGCCATCGATTTCTCCTCACCCAATATTGCCAAGCCCTTTCACGTCGGACACCTGCGCTCGACCATCATCGGCAGCACCCTCTACCGGATCTTCGCCAGCCTCGGCTACGAGTGCGTCGGCATCAACCACCTGGGCGACTGGGGCACGCAATTCGGAAAAATGGTTTGTGGGTTGAAGCACTGGGGCGAGGAAAAAGATCTCGAAGACCTCGACGCCCTCAACGCCCTCTACGTCAGGTACCACGAGGAAGAAGAGAAAAACCCGGCGCTGGCTGACGAAGCCCGCGACTGGTTTCGCCGCCAGGAGGAGGGAGATCCCGAAGCCATCGAGCTCTGGAAAAAAATCCGCGAGACAAGCCTCGATTATTTCAAGGTGATCTATGAACGCCTCTCGGTCCGGTTCGACCACTACACGGGAGAATCTTTCTTCAACGACAAGATGGACGCGGTCGTCGACCGCGCGGAAGAGCTCGGGCTGACATCGGTTTCCGATGGCGCCGTGGTCATCGATCTCGAGCCGCATGGCATCGACACCCCCGCCCTTCTGCGCAAGGCGGATGGAGCTACCCTCTACATGACCCGCGACCTGGCGGCGGCCGGTTATCGCCGCGAGACCTACAAATTCGACCAGCTGCTCTACGTCGTGGGTACGGCCCAGTCGCTGCACTTCCGCCAGCTCTTCAAGGTGATAGAACTCATGGGAGATTCCTGGGCGAAGAACTGCGCCCACGTCAACTTCGGCCTGGTGCAAGGTATGTCGAGCCGCAAGGGCAACGTCATCTACCTCGAGGAGCTCCTCGACGAGGCGCGCAACCGGGCCAGGGACTACATGAGCGCCAATGTCGACAAACGACCCGAACTCGAAGACGAGGAGGCGGTGGCCGAAGCGGTGGGCATCGCCGCCATCTTCTTCAGCGACCTCAGCAAGCAGCGAATCAAGGACTACAATTTCTCCTGGGAACGCGCCATCTCCTTCGAAGGAGACACCGGCCCCTACCTGATGAACGCCCATGCCCGAATTGCGGGAATCATCCGCAAATGCGGAATCGAGGTCGACCCGGAGGCCGACGTCAGCCTGCTCCAGGAGCCATCGGCTCACAACCTGGTCTCGCTCGTTTCGCGGTATACCGAGGCGCTCAGGGAAGCTGCCAGGACCTATGAACCGTCCATCCTGGCCGCCTACCTCCTCGACCTCGCGCGCGCGCTCCATTCGAGCTACAAGGAGCTGCGGGTCAAGGGTGAAGAGGAAAAGCTCGCGGGCGCAAGGCTGTTGCTGTTCGCGGTGGTGAAAAATATTCTCGCCGGCGGCATGAAGATTCTCGGAATCAGACCGCTGGAGAAGATGTAGAGGCACTCTGCGTCGATGCTTTACTACATCGACAGGCAAAGCTACAATGCGGTGCTGGCAGGAAGCCGGACCCTAAAACTGAAAAGGCAGGGATCATCCGTATGAAAGTTACCGTCGCAAAAGCTCTAGGCACCTGTTTTGGCGTACAGGATGCCATCGATCTCGCAATGGATGATGCCTACCGTGACAAGCTCACCATCGTCGGCCAATTGGTGCACAATCCGCAGGTCGTAGAAGATCTGCGCATCCGGGGAGTGAACATCGTCGATAAGCTCGACGAGAATATTTCCACCCCGAACGTCATGATCACCGCCCACGGCGCGCCTGAATCGATGCACGAGAACGCCCGCAAGATGGGCTACCACGTGATCGATGCCAGCTGCCCGCTGGTTCTGCGCGTCCACAAGGCCATCGCCGGGTTTGTTCGTGAGGGCTTCCACCCCGTTGTCATCGGCCAGGCCTCGCATGTCGAGGTCAAAGGAATCATCGGAGACCTCCAGGACTACACCATCATCGCCAACGAGGACGAGCTCTCCAGCCTGGCCCCGTATCAGAAGATCGGCATCGTCTCCCAGACCACCCAGCAGATCCAGCACGTCAAAAATCTCATCGCGAAGATCCGCGATGCGTATCCCGAGATGGAGGTCAGGTTCCAGGATACCGTCTGCCAGCCGACCAAGGACCGCCAGGTCGCCGCGCGGGAGCTCACCAGCGAGGTCGACCTGATGATCGTCATCGGAGGCTACAACTCATCAAATACCAAGAAGCTCAAGATGGTCTGCGACGAATCCGGCGTCGAGGCCTTCCACATCGAGCGTGCCAGCCAATTGGAGCCCGAGATGTTCGACGGTCGTGAGCATGTGGGGATTACCGCCGGCACATCGACGCCCAGGGAGGTCATCGAGGAGGTCTACCTCGCCATCCTGAGCATGCCGGGAGTTATCGTTTCAGAGGCATCCGGCATGCCGCCGAAGGAAAAATACCTTCACTAGAGGAAGGGGCATCCTCCATGCGGAAGCTCCCCGCGATCGAATCCGACTATCTCCTTGAGTTTGAAGAGCTCCCCGGCCAGGACAAGGGTTACGTTCCCTGGGACGAGATCTACGGGCAGCCCAGGCCGCTCCGCATAGAGGTCGGGGTCGGCAATTCGCCGTTTCTCATCGAGGTCGCCTCCAGCGAGCCCGGCTACAACTACCTGGGACTCGAATACTCCCACAAGCGGGTCATCAAATTCCTCAAGAAGGTGCGCCAGGCCGGCCTCGAGAACATCCGCATGCTGCACCTGAACTCCGACAGGCTCTTTGACAAACACATCGCACCCGGCAGCGTAGAACATCTCTTCGTCAACTTCCCGGACCCCTGGCCGAAACGCCGCCACAGCAAGAAGAGGTTCATCGCCAGGGAACGTCTGAAGACCGCCGTAAAGCTGCTCGCCCCCGGCGGCGGCTTCTCGCTGCGCACAGACGCGAGAGATTACGCCCTTGAGGCGCTCGACAACCTCGAGGCAAGGGAAGACCTCGAGAACTGTTTCTCCACCGGTGAGTGGGCCCCCAGCCCCCTCTATCCCTTCGAGACTCCCTACGAGGTCAAGTTCAAGGCGCAGGGTCTGCGGATCTATTATTTTGAATATCGAAAACAGGCGGATGAACTGAGCGCCTTGTCCCAGCCATGAGCGAATCGCAAGCCCCCAAGCAACCCGCTGCCGCCCCGGGCTCCGGGCTGAAGAAAAAGGTTTCTCGTCTTCCAGCCTCACCCGGGGTCTACATCATGAAGGACGCCCGCAGCAGGATCCTGTACATCGGCAAAGCGATCAACCTGCGCAGCAGGGTGCGGTCCTACTTCGGAAAATCCAACGATGGAAGACCCTTCATCCGCCTGCTGATGAAACGGATTGACGACCTTGACTGCATCCTGACCGAGACCGAGGAGGAGGCCCTGATCCTCGAAAACAATCTCATCAAGAAGCATCGCCCCCTCTACAACGTCAGGCTGAAGGACGACAAGACCTACGTCAGTATCAAGGTCACCCTCAGCGAGGAATGGCCCCGGGTGATGGTCACCAGGCGCTACCGCCAGGGAGAGGATCTCTACTTCGGACCCTACGGCTCGTCGACAGCGGTACGTGAGATGCTCCGGGTGATCAAGACGGTCTTTCCGCTCAGGACCTGCACCAACGGCTTCTTCCGCAACAGGACCCGCGCCTGCATGGAGTACGAGATCGGCCGCTGCACGGCCCCGTGCGTGGACCTGATCTCGAAGGAAGACTACATGGAGGATGTAGACCAGGTGGTGATGCTGCTCAAGGGCAGGAGCCGGGATCTCGAGCGCATCATCGAGAAGAGAATGAGGGAAGCCTCCAGGGCCCGGTCCTACGAGCTCGCCGCCCGCTACCGGGATCAGCTCGCGGCCATCGCCAAGGTCTTCGAGACCCAGAAGGTCGAGGAGTTCCGGCTCGGAGACATCGACGCCTTCTCCATCATCCGCGAAGGAGACTTCGTCGCGATCCAGGCCGTCCTTGTTCGAGAGGGAAAAATCATCAACTCGAAAACCCATAGCTTTCGGACCGGGCTCCCCAGGTCGGAGGTGCTCGCGAGCTTCCTGACCCAGTACTATCTCGCCGACCGCTACATCCCGCCCGAGGTGCTCTGCGATGCGAAGTTCCGCGACTGCAAGCTCCTCGAGACCTGGCTCACCGAGAAACGCGGCGCCAGGACGCGCATTCTGCATCCCCAGAGAGGAGACAAGGCGGCCATCATGCGCCTGGCGAACCGCAACGCCCGCAACAGCTTCCGCATCGAGCTGGATGAGCAGGAGCGGATGGAGGCTCTCCTCGGTTCTCTGAAAAAACACCTGGAGTTGCCTGTCAGTCCGAGAAGAATCGAATGCTACGACATCTCGAATTTCCAGGGCTCGCTGGCCGTCGGCTCGATGGTCTCCTTCGAGGATGGCAAACCGGCACGGGACCGCTACAGAAAATACAGGATCCAGACCGTCGTCGGAGCGGACGACTTCCGCTGCATGAAGGAAGTTCTCGAGCGGAGGCTCGAGCGGGGACTCAAAGACGGCGACCTGCCCGACCTGCTCCTCGTCGACGGAGGCAAGGGGCAACTCGGAATCGCTGTCAAGATGCTCAAGACACTCGGCCTCAGCGGACTGCCGGTCGCATCGCTCGCCAAGGAGCGCCGCAGCAAGAGAACCACCGAGCGCGTATTTCTCCCCGGCCGCAGAAACCCGTTAGCCCTCGCGCAGGACACCCCCGAGTCCCTCTATCTGCAGCGCATCAGGGATGAAGCGCATCGCTTCGCCATCAGCTACCACCGCGAGCTGCGCAGGAAAGACGCCATGAAGACCGGGCTCGAGGATATCCCCGGAATCGGTAAGAAGCGCCAGCAGGCTCTGCTCGACAGGTTCCGCACCCTCAAGAAGATCCGCTCCGCGAGCACGGAGGAGCTCAGCGAGGTCATCGGCGAAAACCTGGCTCTGCGCCTGCAGGATGCCCTCAAAAAAAGGCCCGCGAAGAAAATCTGAGACCGGGCGCCTGCCCAGAAAATACCTAAGTCTAACTTGTTAAATATCTTAGGTCTCTCTCGCCAAGGGCTGGCCGGTTGGCGCGTCCAGCGATAGGGTGATAAGCTTCTTTGTCGGATCGGCTTCCTATGGCTGTAAGGGGCAGGGGTCGATCAAACCGCAGATCTGACGCGCCGCGCAAGGGCGTCAGCGAAGAGAAAACCGAAAGGAAATCTCAATGAGTTCATTCAATAGGACTCCCCGGCCCAAGCTCGGGGAAATCCTGATCGATATGGGACTGGTCACCGAAGAGCAGGTCCAGCAGGCTCTCGGGGTACAGGAAACAACCAAGGAAACCCTCGGCTCGATCATGGTCGACATGGGCTGCCTCAGCGACAGCGACTTCACCAGGACCCTGGTGATGGAATACCAGTTGCCCTACATCATCCTGGAAAACTACGAGCTCGATGAGGAGCTGACCTCCCTGCTGTCAGCCGAATTTCTTCACAGCCACAAGCTTCTGCCCTTCGACCGCATCGGAGACACGCTGCTGTGCGCGGTAACCGAGGTGCCGAAAGAAGAGATCCTCGAGGAAATCACCCGGCAGACCGGCTGCAAGCCGGGTCTCTACGCGGCGTCCCTGAGCGAGGTCAACCGCTACCTGTCACACCTGGCTCCGCTCAAGCAGCAGGCTCCGGCCGAAACTGTCGACCAGGGCTGAGCCCGGCGACCGGCGGAACACCCCGGCGAGGATAACAGTCCGGCACCTTGACTTGGTGCGCAGTCATCCTACAATCCTCTTTCCTCACCCAAGGATGAAGGAAACAGGACATGATCCGGAAAGCGGACTCCGGTCCAGCCCAGACACCCATGATGCAGCAATACCTCCTCGCGAAGGAGAGGTATGCCGAAGAGATCCTGTTCTTCCGCATGGGTGACTTCTACGAGATGTTCTTCGAGGACGCCCATCTGGCCTCGGACCTCCTCGGAATCGCGCTCACCTCCAGGTCAAAGGACAAGGACGCGATCCCCATGGCGGGAATCCCCGTCAAGGCTCTCGACTCTTATCTTCCGAAGCTCCTGCGCGCCGGAAAGAAGGTCGCCATCTGCGAGCAGGTACAGGATCCCCGGGAAGCCAAGGGCCTTGTGGAGAGGGAGGTCGTGCGCGTCATCACCCCCGGCACCATCACCGATGAGAAGATCATCGGTGAAAAATCAAACAACTACCTTGCCGCGCTCTGTCTCGCATCTTCGACGGCGACAAAAAAGAAAAAGCCCGTCGAGACCTACGGACTCGCCTGGATGGATGTGACCACCGGCGAATTCCTGATCTGGGAGTCCGGCAACCTCGCCGGCATCTCCACCCAGCTCGAGCGGCTGGCGCCGGCGGAATGCCTTTTGCCGGAGAGCATCGCCTTCAATCTCGAACACCATCCGGCCTTCGGTGAGCTGGTCAAAGACTACCTCGTGACTCCTTTCTCCGATCCCGCCTTCGACAGGAAGACCGCCCATCGAAGCCTTGTAGAACATTTCAGGACCAAGACGCTCGATGGATTCGGCTGCGAGCACCTGGGCCTCGCGGTCCAGGCCGGAGGCGGACTACTGAGCTATGTCCAGGAGACCCAGAAGGTCGCGTTGAAGCACCTCAACACCATCCGAGCCTACCAGGAGACCCGCGTCGTCCCCATCGATCGAACCACCCGCCGCGCGCTCGAGCTGACCAGCACGCAACGTGATGGCGAAAAGAAGGGAACCCTGCTCGGCTCCTTCGACCGAACGGCCACGGCGGCCGGCGGCAGGAAGCTGAAGGCCTGGATTCTCGAGCCCCTGACCGGCGTCGAGGAAATCGTCCAGCGCCAGGAGGGTGTCGCGGGGCTGGTGGATGACCAGCAGGTCCGCGAGCAGGGAATCGACCTGCTCAAGCAGGTACACGACCTCGAGCGAATCTGCACCCGGATCAGCTACGGCAGCGCCAACGCCAGGGACCTGGTCGCCCTGGCCCACACCCTGGAGATCGTACCGCGGGTCCAGGAGCTGCTCGCTCCCCTGGACGCGGCAATCATCGCCGGCATCAGCGAGCGCATGCCGGCCCTGCCCGAGCTCCGCGTCCGGCTGGAGGAGGCTCTCCGGGACGAGCCGCCCCTCCAGCTCAGGGAAGGCGGCATGATCAGGGAAGGGTACAGCGAGGAGCTCGATGAGCTGAGGGTGGTAAGCACCGAGGGCAGCCAGTGGTTCGCCCGCTACCAGCAGAAAGAGATCGACCGCACCTCGATCCCCAACCTGAAGATCGGCTACAACAAGGTCTTCGGCTACTACCTCGAGGTCACCAACTCGCACAAGAACAACGTCCCCGAAGACTACATCCGCAAGCAGACCCTGAAGAACTGCGAGCGCTACATCACTCCCGAGCTCAAGGAATACGAGAACAAAGTTCTCCACGCCAGGGAGCGGGCCATCGATCTCGAATACAAGATCTTCACCTCCCTGCGGGATGAGGTCGCGAACGAGATACCGCTGCTGCAGCAGGCTGCCGAGGCTCTCGCCGAACTCGACGTGCTCGTCACCTTCGCCTCCCTGGCGGCAGAGCGCGGCTACATCCGGCCCGTGGTGAACAACGGAACCCGGCTGCTGATCGAGGAGGGACGTCATCCTGTAGTCGAGCGAGTAGCGACGACCGAACCCTTCATCGCCAACTCGGTCGACCTCGATGACGAGAACAACATCATGATCATCACCGGGCCGAACATGGCCGGCAAGTCCACCTACATCCGCCAGGTGGCCCTCCTGGCCCTCCTGGCCCAGACCGGAAGCTTCATCCCGGCTGAGAAGGCCGAGATCGGCGTCATCGACCGGCTCTTCACCCGGGTCGGCGCGAGCGATGACCTGACCCGGGGACAATCGACCTTCATGGTCGAGATGAACGAGACCGCCAATATCCTGAACAACGCCACCGACCGCAGCCTGATCATACTCGACGAGGTGGGACGGGGAACGAGCACCTTCGACGGAGTCAGCCTGGCCTGGGCCATCACCGAATACATCGCCGACAGGATCGAGGCGAGAACGCTCTTCGCGACGCACTACCACGAGCTGACCGAGCTCACCCGCACCTACCCGGGCGCACGAAATTTCAACTTCGCCGTCAAGGAGTGGAACGAGGACATCATCTTCCTGCGCAAGATTGTCGAGGGCGGCGCCGACAAGAGCTACGGAATCCACGTAGCAAGGCTGGCGGGCATTCCAGTTGAGGTGATCGATCGCGCCAGGGAGGTCCTTGGAAATCTCGAGCAGCAGTCCCTCGACATTGATGACCGTCCCGCCCTGGCACGCAGCACCGCGAAACCCAGAGGTGGAGAAGGAAGAAAGGCTGAGTCGATCCAGCTCGATTTCTTCCAGAGTATCAACGATGAGATCTACCGCGAGCTCAAGAGCCTTGATCTCGACGCAATGACTCCGCTGGAGGCGTTGAAGCGGCTCGCGGAGCTGAAGGACAAGGTACTCTGAGGGTGCGCGGCCGGATCACTTGCGGCCCTGGGTTCCCATCCTGTGCTCGAACTGGAGTCTCACGACCTCGCGTATGACCCGCTCCGCGTCCCAGCGACGCTCGGGGTTAATCTGCAGCATGCCCTCAACAAGGCTCGCGAACCCCTCGGGGAACCTGGCCAGCTCACTCGGCGGCAGACGCACCGGGGTCTTGCGATAGGCCGCCAGGAGATCCTTGCCCTTGAGAGCCGGGAAAACAGTCTCCCCGCAGACCATCTCGTAGGCGATGAGCCCGAGAGAAAATATGTCGGAGCGAGGTCCTCCTCGCTCCCCTTCCCCTCTCTCGGGAGCGAGGTAGCGAGGGGTACCGAGGGCCGGACGATGCCCTACCGGGTAGCCGCGCTCCTCGTCCGCGGTACGAAACGAGATGCCGAAATCGGCGATCTTGACGTTAGCCTCGCCCTGCTCCGCCCCCAGGTCGCCGAGGATCTTGTACCAGTTGCCATCCCGGCCAAACCAGCTCTTCAGTACGCCGGTGACCTCCCGCCGGGGAACCTCCCGCCGGGCAAGCTCACGGTAAATGCGAAGAATCTCCTGGTACATCTCGCGGGCAAGATCGGCCTGGTAGACGTTGCCGGCGAGGTGAGCACCCTCGAGATAGCATTCCACCGCGCTGGAGTATTCCCTGCAGCCGCAATAATGGGCGGCCCGCAGTTGGTAGAGTCCCGGCGACTCCGGAACCGGCACGTCCTGCAGCAATCCTGAGAGCTTCCTGTGCAGCTGGCCTCGGTCTGGAAGCGCGATCCTCTCGGCCATGTATTGCTGGAAGGCCATGTTGGTAAACCGGTACCAGGTCCGGCTCTCCTCGGTGAAGAAGCCCTCAGCCAGCAGCTGGCGCACGACAAAGTAGAGCGAGGTCTCATCGAGATCATGCAGGCGAACCAGCGTATCGAAGAAGAAGCTGGGTCCGATGAAGGCCGCGTACTCAAGCACCTTTCTCTCGACCCTCCCGGCCTGGCGATATTTCTCATACAGGTTTTTGCCCTCCTCCAGCTCGAGCTCGCGAAAATCAGGGCGGTAGGAAACCGTCTTCGAGCCCGTGTTGACGACAAGGATGCCGCGCTCAAAGAAGCTCCTCAGCAGATCGAGCATTCTCGCGATATTCCCCTCGCTCAGGCGGTAGAGATCGGTCGAGAGCTCGCTCCCTCTCAGGTAGCCCCGGAACAGGGTCTGCAGGTAACGCTGGATCTGGTAGCCGGTAAGCGGCCTGAGATAGAGCTGCTTGAGAACCTTCTCGAGGGAGGGAAGCAACGCCTTGACCGAATCGTTCTTGCGGATCTCTTCGGGCTCGATGCTGGCGATGATCGTGACCTGCAGGTTCTCCATCTTCGAGGCGAGGTGCGACAGCAGCTGCCCGGCGAGGGGCGAGGCTCTGCCAAGCTCGAGAACCCTCAGGATGGTCGGTTGCCCGTCCTCCTCAAAGCGGGTCTTGAGCTCTTCAACCATCTCGCGCAGGGTCGCTCGAGAAGCGGAAATCTCCGGGCTGAACTGCTCGTAGAGCAGGGGAAGCCCCTCGATCCTCGAGCAATCGAGTTCCAGAAATCTCAGTCTGCCCTCGGCGTCGGCGGAGCGGGCGGTCGCCCTCTTCTGCCGCAGCAGAAACTCGCTGATCAGGCGGCCCTTGCCGCTCCCGGCCTCTCCCTCAACAACGACGAAGAAGCCGTGACCCGCCGTCTTCATCCTCTCGATATAGTGCTCGAGAAAACGCTCCTCGGACGGCCTCGAAAAATAAGGCGGGTCATCAAGAATCGCCTCGGTGGGACCCTCCTGCCTGCCAACCCTCTTCTCAATCTCACGCCAGAGTCCGGGATCTGATGTTTTTGGCTCCACCACGGCCTCCACCGTAGAAACCTCCTCTGTCTCGAACTCGAGTATCCCATCTCCCTCCAGGGGAGTGCGCTCATCTGATACCGCTCCGGGAGGCTCCGCGCTGTGCAGGAGAATATTCGCCGGCTTGATGTCACTGTGCACCACACCCTGCTGGTGCGCGGCGGAAAGGCCGCAGGCCACCTGCCGCAGGATCTCGAGAATCTCACCCGGTTCCATCAAGCCGCGCTTCAGCACCTGGTAGAGGCTCTGCCCCCTGACGTTCTCCATGGAGATGAAGTGCTGCTCTTCCTCAACGCCGTGGTCGTAGATCCTGATAACGTTGGGATGGTCAATCTCGCGCGCCAGCACCGCTTCCCGATGATGGAAATACTCGAGGAAGGCTTCCCGGCGGCCGATGTTCTGCCGGATGAACTTGACGGCGACCTCATCTCCGCTCTCGAGATCCCGGGCGCGGTAGACCGCCCCCATCCCGCCCTGGCCGAGCTTTTCTTCCAGCTCAAATCTCCCGACCTTCCGCGGGAGGATCTCCGGAAGGGAGCTGATGTCATATCCCCCCCCCGCGGCAGGGCTGCCCTCACGGGCAAGCGTCCGGCTCAGCGGCTCGGTGGCGAGCGAAGCGTTTGTCGGATCCTGCTCGCCGGCGATCGAGAACTCCACCACTGCCGTACCGATACAGATCTGGTCCCCGCTTCGAAGCTGCGCTTCCTTGAGCAGGGGCCGTCCGTTGAGGAGAGTTCCATTTGTGCTGCCCATGTCAGAAAGCACGAACGCGCCGCCGCGTTCCTCAATCAGTATGTGACAGCGAGAGACCCCCTTGGACTCTACCTTGAAATCAGCTTCGTCGTCTCTTCCGAGAACAACCTTGGAGCTGAAGGAAAAATCCTTCTGGGAGCCGTCCGCTTTCCTCCATATAACCTGGGCCATACTCCAATTTTATGGAGTAGATTCCCCGGAGGACAGTTTTTCAGGGAGATGGCGGCGAGCTTCTTCAGCGATGACGCAATCCAGGCTGACCGCCGAAACGGGTTCGCGCCGGGCAATACTGTAATCTTCCTGGCTGAGCGCCGTTTTCAGGCTGCCTGGAGGGGTTCCGTCAGCCCAGCCCTCAAGGTCACGGATGGACAGGGCGTGGCTGGAGAGCTTGCCGAAAAGCTCACGGGCAAAAATTAATTCCTTCTCCCCGAAGGAAATGGAGTTGGAAGCCCCCTGTCCGGGCTTTTTATCGGATGTTGCCATGTCGTTTCTCCTGGTTCGAATTCCCGCCCACTCCGGGTGAAAATCACCCAAAACAGCCTCAAATAGAGCTTTTCACGCCATCCGGGCTTTCTGCGAAAAGAGGCCGGGCCGCCGGCATGTACCGGAACCGGAGAATATTATCATCCCCCGGAAGAACTGACGAACGGGAGACGCTCCTCGGCAACCAGCGGATCGTCAACCGGCTCCCCGCAGGCGTAGTCGCGACAGATATAAAGAAGCGGGTTCTCGCCCTTATGTCCCTTCCCCTCCAGCAATGGAAGGCTCGCAACCTGCTCCTCTGAAGGCGGATTCGTGCTGGCCGCGATCACCCTTGAGGGCAGAAAACCCGAGTAAATCTTCTCAAATAATTTCGCCGCCGCAGGACCTTCAAGATCGCCGACAACCGCCAATTCAACGGGTGGGTGCAACAGAAAGTCCAGGGCAATGAGGGTCGAGCCGAAGCCCATGGGAACCCGCGGCAAGGCTGCGGAGATATCAAGAAGAACGGCCCGGGCTCTCTCACCATAAGCCGGAACCCCGGCAAGCTTCTCAAGCCGCAGCAGGTTCAAGGCCATCACCCCGAGCGGTGAAGGAACCGCGCCATCGAAGGGATCCTTTCGGCGGGTCAGCACCAGCTCGTGATCAGCCGAGGTAAAGTAGAGGCCGGCCTCCTGCTCATCCGAAAAACGGTCCAGGACGATGTCGGCAAGCCGACGAGCCTCCTCCAGGTAGCCAACGTCGAACCCTGTCTCATAGAGGTCAATCAGCGCCTCGATGAAGAAGGCGTTGTCGTCAAGAAAGCCGAGGATGCGGCTCTGCCCATCCTTGCGCACCCTCAGCAGGCGCTCCCCATCGCGCATCGAATCAAGAACCAGGCGGGCGGCCCGCTCGGCGGCCTCCCGGTAACGCGGCTCACCCAGGACCTGCGCGCCCCTGGAGAAGGCCGAGATCATCATGCCGTTCCATGCCGTCAAGACCTTCTCATCGCGAAAGGGAGCGGGACGCTTCTCGCGCGCCGCGTAGAGCTTTCCGCGCGCGGCCTCGATCCTTTCACGCGCGACAGAGGGGTCGAGCTTCAGCCTGCCGGCCACCTCTTCGAGCTTCCCGGTGATGTGAGGAATGCTGGTGGCCTCTTCAAAATTCCCTTCGGCGGTAACGTTAAAATACTCGCAGAAGAGATGAGCATCCTCGGCGCCAAGCACCTCCTCCACCTCCCCTGGGCGCCAGACGAAAAACACTCCCTCCCGCCCCTCGCTGTCGGCATCGGTGGCGGAATAAAAGCCCCCCTCGGGACTGGTCATCTCCGCGAGTACGTAGTCGAGGATCTCCGAGGCGATTCTCCTGTAAAGCTCCCGCCCGGTAAGCTGCAGCGCCTCGAGATAGGTTCTCGCCAGCAGGGCGTTGTCATAGAGCATCTTCTCGAAATGGGGAACAAGCCACTTCGCATCGGTCGAGTAGCGATGAAAACCTCCGCCGACCTGGTCGTACATCCCGCCCCGGGCCATACCCTCGAGGGTACGCTCGCACATCTCCAGGATGTGCCGCTCCCCGGTCAGGGCGTAGACCCGCAACAACATCGAGATCTCCGTCGAACGCGGAAACTTGGGAGCGGGACCGAAACCACCATGCGTCGGATCAAAATTCCGGCCCGCGTACTCGCCCGCGAGCCGCAGAACCTCCTCGCTCGGCAATTCCTCAACCGAGTGGCTCTCTGCCCGGCAGAGCCCCTCGAGAACCTGTCGGGCGGTATCCTCAATCCGGTCGGGAGTCTCCCTGTAGGCTCTCGACAGGGAGAGAAGGATGTCCATGAAGCCGGGACGAATGACCTCGCCTCCAGGCTGGTAGAGACCCTTCGGCGGAAAATAGGTTCCCCCCCAGAAGGGTCTGAGATCCGGTGTCAGAAAGACGCTCATAGGCCACCCCCCCTGCCCGGAGAGCATCTGCACGGCATTCATGTAGAGAGCATCGATGTCGGGGCGCTCCTCCCGGTCCACCTTGATATTGATGAAGTTCTCGTTCATCACCTTCGCGACCTCAACGCTCTCGAAGGACTCCCGCTCCATCACATGGCACCAGTGGCAGGAGGAATAGCCGACCGAGAGGAAGATCGGGCGGTCAAGCTCTTTAGCCTTCCCAAGTGCCTCCTCTCCCCAGGGATACCAGTCCACCGGGTTGTGGGCATGCTGCTGCAGGTAGGGGCTGGTCGAATCGACCAGACGGTTAGACTTGGATTTTTCTTCAGCCATGTCTCTTGAAAAACTCGGTAAAAGGACCATCTCCGGTGAATGCGGCCTCTTTCATAACAGATCCGGCGATTCCTGTCGAAAGAACGTCCGGCCGAGGGCCAAAGAAGAGATCTACCAGGCGGCAAGCTCCCGAAGACTTGCGGCAATGCTCTCCTCATCCGGCAGGCATTCGGCCTCGAGCTCCTTATTGAACGGCACAGGGTGGTCAGGATAGGCCAGCCTTCTCACCGGAGCGTCGAGGGAATCAAAGGCCCGATCGGCAATCCGGGCGGCGAGCTCGCCGCCAAAGCCGCCGGTCAACTGTGCCTCGTGTACCACCAGGGCCCTTCCGGTACGGCCCACAGACGCGAGCACCGTCTCTTCATCAAGAGGAGCCAGCACCCGCAGGTCGACAACCTCCACCGAGAGCCCCTCCCCGGCAAGCAGTTCGGCAGCCGCGAGAGCCCTGTGGACCATCCACCCCCAGGCAACGACGGTGACGTCCTCTCCCCGGCGAAGAACACGGGCGCGCGCCTCGACACCCGGACCCACGGCTACCGAACCCGGCGGTAGCCCGGCCTTCACCCGGCGGTAGAGGTACTTGTGCTCGAAGAACAGGACGGGATTGGGATCCCGGACCGCCTCGCGGAGCAGGACGTAGGCGTCCTCCGGCGATGCAGGAGCGACCACCTTGAGACCCGGAACGTGGAGAAACGTCGCCTCGAGGGACTGGGAATGGAAAGGTCCGGCGCCGACCCCGCCGCCGGAGGGCAGGCGGATGACCAGCGGCACCTCGAACCCGGTGCGATAGTAGAACTTGGCCGCCACGTTCACCAGCGGGTTGAAACCACAGCTGACGAAATCAGAGAACTGCATCTCGACCACGGGCCTTCCGCCCAGCAACGCGGCACCCGAGGCAATACCGATCATGCCGGCCTCGGCCATCGGGGTGTTCAGAACCCTCTTCTCCCCGAACTCTTCCAGCAGCCCCCGGGTTACCTTGAAGGCTCCTCCAAAGGCGGCGATATCCTGTCCCATCAGGAAGACCTCCGAGTCCTCCTCCATGGCGTCACCCAGTCCCAGCGAGATGGCATCCAGGTAGGTCAACTCTTCGGCCGGATCGCGTTGATGCCTGCCCAGCGGCCCCGCATCTCCATCGCCGGTGGCCATCGAAAAAACGGAGCGTGCCCCCCGAACCAGCTCCGGCCTGGCCGAGGCTGCCGCCTCGTCGACAATATCGAGAACCAGCTCGGAGCAGATGCCCCTTACCTTTTCAAGGTATTCCAACGTCGCGATACCCTGTTCCACCAGGCTCGCCTCGAAACAGGAGACCGGATCCTCGCTCTCGTACCGCTCCCGCTCCGACTCCTCGAGTATCCCAAGCGAGTCATCTCCCTCGGAGTGACCTCGCATCCTGCCCAGCATCGCCTCGATGAGGGTCGGCCCGCCGCCGCTCCTCGCGCGCGCCGTCGCGTCCGAGACCGCTGCCGAGACCGCGAGCGGATCATTGCCGTCGACCTGGATCCCCTCGATGCCGTAGCCCACGGCCCGGGCCGCCAGGCTCTCGGCTCGATACTGTTCCCGCGTCGGGGTGCTGAAGGCGTAGCGATTGTTGAGAATCACCAGCACGAGCGGGGCGTCGAGGACCGCTGCCATGTTGAGACCCTCGTGGAATTCCCCTGTCGAGGTTCCCCCATCTCCGATGTAATTCAAGGCGACCCGGTCGCTGCCCTGCTGCCTGAAAGCGAGCGCCGCCCCCGCGGCCACGGGAATCATGGCGCCCATGTGGCTGATCATGCCGAGATGTTTGAGCCCCGTCTCCTCCTCGAGAT
>CBFHWB010000083.1:0-17694 GCA_965659285.1 Planctomycetota bacterium
CCGCATTTTACCCCGCATAGGCAATCCTTCAACTGCGTTTGCCTCCATACCCCGCCATGGTGACTTAGAGATTACATATCTGTTACATACTTCCGCTGCAGCGCCCCAAGCCCCCAAAAAGAAGAAACCCCGCAAGCCATTTGCCTGCGGGGTTTTGTACTGGTGCGCCCTCAGGGATTCGAACCCCGGACCCGCTGATTAAGAGTCAGCTGCTCTGCCAACTGAGCTAAGAGCGCGTAGTGTTTACTTTTCTCGCGTTGATGGTCGGGAGACCGTGAACGCAGGACGAGTCATTAGACCTTGAAGTGGATTCCTGTCAAGAGCCTGAAGTAGCGAAAAAGTTAGACCCCTCCGGTAATATTCCACCGGAGAGGTCTTTTTCTGGCACGCCCGCCAGGACTCGAACCTGGAACCATTGGCTTCGAAGGCCACTACTCTATCCAATTGAGCTACGGGCGCATTATTTGCGGACGATTCGCAGTGCGGGATTATAGAGGTTTGTCGCGCCGACTGGAAGTGGGCAACCGTCAGTCCTGACTTTAGCTTTTTTCGGTTATTTCAGCGGATTATCAGGTTGCAAAAACGTTTCGGATTGGGGGGCTTTCTGCCGAAAGATACTTGTAGCCCCAACGGTAGCAGGCGCAGAAAAAATCATGAGTACACAGATACTATTCAAGAGTACCGGCAAGACTGAAATCCATCAGATGCTGGACAACCTGACCGGCATTCTCGACCTGGAATTACAGTACTCGCGGAAATTCACCGAGGTTCTTCGTTGCCGGGTTGAGGCGGAGGATCGTGACGATTTCAATGAGCGCGAGCAATGCCTGGTGGCGGAGAAGGAACTTCTTGGCAACCTGGCGATGATCGATCGTGAACGGGTTGCCGCCGTGGGTGAGCTCAGCCTGGCGTTTGGCTGCCGCAGGGAGAAGCCGATGAGGATCGCCGAGTTGATCCTCTACGTGGACCCGGAATACCGCGATGTGCTGCTCGATGTCCGTGAACTTCTCAGGGATTGCGCCGATGAGATCGAGTCGCTCAATAGCGCCAACAACCGGTTTCAGCGCCTCAGCGCCGCTGGAATGGATCTCTACCTCGGGGTTGATTGCGGCGCCTCGGTAGACCTTGAGGAGGTTCTCGCCTTTGAGGAAACGGAACCCACTGGTCTTCAGCAGCCCTCTCTCGCCGACTTGCAGGAGGAAGAGCTTCCTGAAGGTTTCAATGCCCTGCTCGACGAAATCTTCGGCGAGGACTGAGGCGCCAGAGCCTCTTACTAAATTAAAACACGTTTGATCAGGGGCTTGTATCCCGGCAGAATGCCTGTACAATCCTCTTTTCGCGTATCCTCGTTATCGTAACTCTACCAGTGGCCTCACGATAGATGCACTATAAGCTATTCGTTTTCGATCTGGACGAGACCCTCTGGACGGTTTCCGAGGGGCTCTGTTCATTGCTCAAGCCTCCCTTTAACTTCACCGCTCCCGATCGCCTGGAGACGAATGAAGGTTTCTGGATCGAGCTCAAGCCCGGAGTCCATAACCTGTTCAATTTTCTCAAGGAACAGGAAGTCTATATCTCCCTGGCCAGCCGCAACGACCACAA
This sequence comes from Planctomycetota bacterium, assembly GCA_965659285.1. GTDB lineage: Bacteria > Planctomycetota > UBA8108 > UBA8108 > UBA8108 > UBA8108. The sequence goes on from CBFHWB010000083.1 coordinate 1,603, forward strand.
GCCGACGATGGAGATTCTCTCGGCTTTCGGGTTATCCGATGGCCTGACCTATCCGCAGATTGGCTGGCGCTCCAAGGATGAGATGCTCACCCGGATCATTCGAAGCATCTACAGGCGTGACAAGGTCAAGATCAAGCCGGACGAGGTTTTCTTCCTCGATGACTGGCCGGATAATATCAAGCCGGCAAGGGACTGGGGCGCGACCGCGCTGCTCTATGGACAGGATGTACTCAGCCACGACGAGCTGGTCAACATGCTGGCGTGAAGCGGACCTGTTCTTGCTGAAATTCTCGCCGCAATTACGGCTGAAAGTTTCTTACGCTTTCAACCAGGGCCTCGACAGGTTATATTTCCATCATGTTTGAGCTGGGTAGATTTCTCCAGCTCATGGGGCTCGTCGTAGTTCCCATGGCTTTTCTCTGGCCCGGGCCAATGATGATGTTCGGTGTCCTGATGGTGGGCGCCGGGTTTTTCCTCGTTGGCAGGTACCTGGCTGAGAACAGTGACTGAATAACGAACGCTCACGGGGAGGTGAAGAGAGTTTGTCCCGCAAGGATTATCCTGTTACTCCGGGGGATGAAGGTCTGAAGGAAGAGGCGGCCGGCGAGAGCGTCGAGCGCGATCAGCCAGCTTCCGCAGATGCGGATGATGCGTCCGCCTCCTACACGCCCGGGCGGAGTCTCGAGGAGCAGGCTGAAGAGAGAAGCCTTCGCCCGACGAGCTTCGATGATTTTATTGGGCAGTCGCAGGTGATCGACAACCTTCGTATCGCTGTCCAGGCTGCGTGCGACAGGGGGGAGGTCCTCGATCACATTCTTCTCTCCGGCATGCCCGGGCTTGGCAAGACATCGATCGCGATGCTCCTTGGAGGAGAGATGGGAGCCGGGAACACCCACGTACTGTCAGGGCCTACTCTCGAGAGAGGCAAGGATGTTGTCGGCACCCTGACCCAGCTTGCCAGGGGCGACTTCCTGTTTATCGATGAGATCCATCGCATGTCCGCTCATGCCGAGGAGTTCCTTTACTCCGCCATGGAGGACTTCCGAGTTGACCTGATCATCGAGAGCGGGGCGGACTCGAGGAGTATCAAGGTTGACCTGAAGCCGTTCACGCTCGTGGCGGCGACGACTCGGGAGGGGCTTCTTACGGCGCCTCTGCGCAGTCGTTTCCAGATTGTCGAGAAGCTTGAGCCCTATCCAGCCGCGGACCTTGCCCGGATTCTCGAACGCTCCGGCGGGCTGCTGGGCTGCGATATCGAGCAGGATGCCTGTGGTGAGCTCGCATCGAGAAGCCGGGGCACGCCGCGTTTCGCCAATCGCTTTCTGCGAAGGATCCGCGATGTGGCGCAGAGCCGGGGAGACTGGAAGAGCGGCGACCCCGTGAAAGTCGATGCCGCGGCGGTAGCCGAAGGCCTCGAACGCCTGGGTGTTGACGAGAACGGCCTCGATCGCGTGGACCGTAAGATTCTCAACGTATTGTTCAGCAATGGCGGCGAAGCCGTGGGATTGAAAACCCTCGCGGCCACGGTGGGAGAAGAACAACGCACCATTGAGGAGGTCTACGAGCCCCACCTGATCCGGGAGGGTCTGATCCATCGCACAGCGCGCGGCCGCTGCGCCACCAGGAAGGCGGCTGAGCTTTATGGCGACCCCTCGGGGCAGCCGAGCTTCGTCTGATTTCCTTCTTTAATTTTCTTACCAGGTTTTCTACTCGACCCATGCTCTCTCCGAGTCGACTCTGTGAAACCATCCTCCTCTGCTGCCTGCTCTTTGCCTGCGGCTGCCGGGAGAAGCCGGCGCCCCCGGTCCTGCTTGACCCGGCTGGCGTCGAGATCCGCGTCGGCGTTCTCTCTGCCGAGCGCATCCTGGTGAGGATGCCGGGCCGGGTGGAGATCCGGCCTCTCGCCGGCGGCGAGCCCCTCTATCGCGGTGAGCTGCCGGGTACTGTCGCCGCGGTCAGCGCCGGGGTCGGGGCCGGGATTGAGCTTGCGGGGATGACCTTCGCCGGCGCCGTGAGGGTGGCTTCGCTCGGTGACCGAGCAGGCGCGGCGGGGGTCGACTTCGCGCCGGGTGCAGGGCCGAGATCGCAGAGGCTCCCGGCTCTCTACCATCGAGCCGGGGCCGATTTTACCGTGACGGCCATCCTCGATGGGTCCGAGGCGAGCTCGTACCGGGGCGCGTTGGAACTGCGCGCGGATGATGGCCTGGTTCAGGCCGTGAACGCTCTCGATCTGCAGTCTTACCTGCTGGGGGTGGTCGGAGCTGAGATGCCCGCCTATTTCGAGGCGGAGGCTCTCGCCGCGCAGGCGATCGTCAGCAGAACCTTCGCTCTCTACAATATCGAGCGCGCGCGCTCGCATGGCCGGCCGGGGGTTTTCAGGGCGACCACGGGCTTCCAGGTCTACAAGGGTTTTTCGGCGGAGGCCAGGAGCACCCGCAAGGCGGTGGTGGAGACCCGGGGACAGGTTCTGTCCTGGAGAGGCGCTCTTTTCTCCAGCTATTTTCATTCAACCTGCGGCGGGCGTACAGCCAATGCGAACGAGGCGCTGGGAGTGACCGCGATCGAGCCGTTGGCGGGGGTTGCCTGCGGCGGCTGCGCCGCCGGCAGGTTTTACCGCTGGGACTCCAGGCTGGCCTCGAGTGAACTGGAGGACGTGGCGCGGCGATACCTGCGGAAGAACAGTCCGGAAGTATCCCTGGGGGCTATCGAGGAACTCAAGGTGATTGAGAGGGCCGCTGACGGCCGGGCTCTCTATCTTCGCCTGCGCCATTCTCTCGGTTCTTTTGAGTGGAGGGCTGACAGCTTTCGCCTGGCTGTTGAGGCTCGATTTCCCGGTACGGTTCGGAGCACGGCCTTCACTCCCCGCAAGGCTGAATCCGGGGAGTGGGTGCTCAGCGGTTCAGGGTTTGGCCATGGGGTCGGGCTCTGCCAGGTGGGAGCGCGGGGAATGGCCAGGGAGGGAGCCGGCTGCCGGAAAATCCTTCAGCGCTACTACCCGGGCAGCGAATGGATGAAGGCCTACTGATGGTTCGCCGCTTGCTCCCGGAGCCCGTTTAGAGCAAACTCGCCTTCCCTTTTTTATGCTGGTATCCCATGAGTCACTCTCCTCTTGAATTTTCCGTCATCGACCTCGATGAGTCCTGCGCCGCGAGGCGGGGGCTGCTGAAGCTCCCCCATGGAGAGGTGGAGACGCCGGCTTTTCTTCCGGTGGGCACCCAGGGTTCGGTCAAGGCTGTCACGCCGGAGCAGGTCGCGGAGACCGGCGCTCAGATGATCCTCGCCAATACCTATCACCTGGCTCTGCGGCCGGGTTCCGACGTCGTGCGAGAAGCGGGAGGACTGCATGAGTTCACAGGCTGGAAGGGACCGATCCTGACCGACAGCGGCGGCTACCAGGTTTTCAGTCTCGGCGAGTTGAACAAGGTCGATGATGATGGCGTGACCTTTCGCTCTCATATCGATGGAGATGAGGTTCGGCTGACACCGTCGCGCTGCATGGAAATCCAGAACGATCTCGGTGCCGATATCATCATGGCCTTCGATGAATGCCCTCCCTATCCCGCCTCCCGCGAACAGGTGGCGAGGGCAGTAGAGAGGACGACCCGATGGGCCGGGCTCTGCAGGGCGGCCCATCGGCGCGATGCGGAGCAGGCGCTCTTTGGTATCGTCCAGGGCGGCTGCTTCGATGATCTCCGGCAGGAGTCCGCTCGCCAACTGCTCGACCTCGATTTTCCCGGCTACGCCATCGGGGGCGTGAGTGTCGGTGAGCCGCCGGCGGACATGAGGCGGGTTGTCGAGGTGACAGCTCCGCTGCTGCCGTCCGGGCGGCCCCGGTACCTGATGGGAGTCGGCATGCCGGAGGACCTGGTTGACCTGTCGCTGCAGGGAATCGACCTGTTCGATTGCGTTGTCGCTACCCGGCATGCCCGAAACGCCAATCTCTTTACGTCGAAGGGGGTAGTGAAGATACGGAACAGCACCTGGAGCCGCGACTTCAGCCCGCTCGACCCGGACTGCTCCTGCTATACCTGCCGCGAGTTCTCACGATCGTATCTACGCCATCTCTATCACCGGGCAGAGATCCTTGGCCCGGTTCTCGGGACGATTCACAACCTTACCTGGTTCCAGCGCCTGATGTCCGATTTGCGGGAGGCTATCAGCGCCGGCAGGGGGCTGGAGTTCCGAAAAAGTTGCCATGAACGGGGTATTTTCTCCGATCGGCCGGCTCCAGCCGGCTAAGAGAAGGGAAAACGTTTGCATGCGTCGCAGCTATGGTTATGCTCGGTCTTTTCGGCATTCCCCGTGAGGACCTGATCTTATGCATATCCCCTGGCTTACGGACTTCGTGATATTCGCCCAGGAAAATGGAGCGCCTGCCGCCGGCCAAGGTGCCGAGGAGGCTCCCCAGGGCGGTTTCGGCATGTTCGTTCCCCTGATCGGAATTTTCCTGATCTTCTGGTTCCTGATTATCCGTCCGCAGAGCAAGCAGCAGAAGGAACGGAACATCAAGATCAAGGCCGCCAGAAAAGGTGACAACGTAGTGACCATCGGCGGCGTCTACGGCAAGATCGTCAAGGAAACCGAGCTGGATGTCGTTCTCGAGGTCGATAAACACAGCAAGACGCGTATCCAGTTCCAAAGGACAGCGATCCAGGATGTCATCAACAGCACCGCGGCCCAGGAGAGCGCCGAGTCGCGGGAGGAATCCAGCAAGGCTGAATCCGAGTCCAAAGATGGCGCTCCGCCGATGATCGAGCCTGAATAGAGTAGAGATATGGAACGAATCTGTTTTCCCAGGTTGTCTCTGAGCTTCCCCCTCCTGCTGTTGGGGGTGCTGACTCTCCCCCTGCTCCTGGATGACCGGGGCGAGGCCGGACTGGAACGTTCCCACGTTGTCTCAGGCTCCCATCCTGATGGCCAGGGGCCGACCGAGACGGGTATTCCAGGGCAGCAGGAAGACAGGGACGAGAATTCGGTTCCGACGCAATTATCAGGCCTCGATACCAGTCGCGCCTTCTCTCCGCAGTGCAGCGAGCGAATTGAAATCGAATTCTCCCGCGCCGCTGAAATCCCCGGGTCCTCGGCGCCGGCCGGCGAGCTGGCTTTGCACAGGCGCGCCGATGCGAGGCTGGCATCGCCCGCCTCGCAAAGCTGGAAGCATCAGCCGGTTCGCGGCCCTCCCGCGGCCTGAGACTGCTCGCCCAGCCGGTTGACGGATCCGGCCCGGGTGGCTCTTCAAGCGATCCGGAAAATACGTCGACAATAGAAAATAGATTTATCCCTTGCTGAGGAAAGACAATGATTAAGCGAACGCTTACAGGCTGGGTCATGGTGGCCGTTTTTATCGCTCTGTGCCTCTGGATCGTCGATCCAGCGGGAGGTTTCAAGAGCATCAACCTCGGAATCGATCTCCAGGGCGGAACTGAGCTTCAATACAAGCTGGACCTGAGCAGTGTCAGGGCGGCCTCGGAGGATGTGGCGGATGAGGTCAAGGACATCATCTCCCGGCGTCTTGATATCTACGGTCTCAAGGAGATCCGCATAGCTATCGAGGGAGAGGATCGGCTCGTAGTTACAATTCCCGGAGGAGACGCCGACTCCACCGAGTTCATCGAGGAGCAGATCAAGAAGGCTGGAAGCCTGCAGCTGCAGTTGGTGGTGACCGCGCCGGAAAACAATACTCCTGCGAAGAAAGCCGAATACAGCAAGGAAGAAGACGAGTACAAGGTCGCGTACGCGAACTATGTGACGGTCTGGCGCGAGTGGAGGGCGCGCAAGGATGCCGACTCGGCTCTCACCGATCCCGAGCCGACGGCTCCCTCGGAGCCTTCGTACCTGGTGCGGCCAAGCATGAGAAAAGAGATCGTCAACGGAAAATCGACCTATGTCGAAGAGAGCGAACTGGTTCTTTCGAATAAGGCTGGAGACAAGGTTGAGGGAACCCATATTGATTCAGCTGGAGGCTCTCGTGATCCGGACACCATGAGGCCCATGGTGACATTTGGCATGGATGCGCAGGGCTCGATCCAGCTTGGCGAGCTCACGGGCTCCAATATTAACAGCCCGTTAGCCATCGTGCTCGACGACCAGATTCTCCAGTCTCCGAACATCCAGAGCAGGATCTCTTCGAATGGACAGATCACGGGTGATTTCACGGACCAGGAGGTGACCAGTATTGTCACCATCCTGAAGGGGGGAAGCCTGCCCACCAAGCCTGTTCTGATCTCGAGAAATACAGTCGGCGCCCTGCTTGGAAAGAAAGCGGTTGCATCCAGTTTCCAGGCCATCCTCATTGGACTCATCATGGTCTTCGTTTCGATCTCTATTTTCTACCTGCTTGCCGGCATGGTGGCTAATTTCGCCCTGGCCTTCAATATCCTCGCCGTTCTCGCCTATGTGGCCTGTTTTCGCCAGACCCTGACCTTGCCGGGTGTAGCCGGAATCCTTTTGACCATCGGTATGGCGATCGATGCGAACATCCTGATTTTCGAGAGGGTTCGAGAGGAAAGGGATCGAGGGAAGACGCTGCTGCAGTCACTGACCACGGGCTACCAGCGAGCCTTCTCGGTGATCTTTGACTCGAACCTCACGACCGTTATCACGGGAGTCGTTCTCTTTAATTTCGGAACAGGCCCGGTGAAGGGCTTCGCGATAACCCTGATCGCCGGAATCATCATCAGCTTTGTATCTGCGCTCTTCGTTACGAGACTGATTCTCAGTTGGTTCCTCAACGTCAGGCCGGGGATGAAGCTTCGGATGAACCGTGTCTTTGCAACGCCTACGATCAAATTCAGCAATATCCAGAAGCCCTTTCTGCTGGTCTCCTGTCTGGTGATCGTCGTCTCCTGGATGGTGGTTGTCCCCAAGGGGATGGATAATTACGGAATTGATTTCACTGGCGGAGCCCGAGTCGGATTTACGCTGAGCGAGCCCAAGCTTCGCGACGAGGTGCAGGCTATGGTTGAGGAATTTACAGCCCAGGCCGCTACAGATGAGAACAAGGCGCTCTTCACGGGATTTCGTCTGCAGGAGCTCAACTCCGTCAGCGGTGAGCCGGGCCGGGATTTCATCCTCATGACCAGCATCGACAAGGATGATGCCGCCGCCGTTTCGGAAGACGCGGCAGCGGCGAACGCCGCCGAGAAGGTGCGTGAAAAGCTCGAGGCGAAGTTGGAAGAAAAGGGACTGCTGCTTCCTTCTCCCTTCTCCGTGAATTGGCAGGATACGGGAGCGACCAGCAGTCTTGTGCTGGATGTGAACCTCGAGAGGGTCGGTGAATTTACTCCCGAGAATCTCGAGGAGCAGGTGAATACTGTTCTCGAGTCCGACGACCGGGCAAAGAAGAATGACGCTTTCTCCGGCCTGAAGGTGGAGAGCTGTTCGCTGGTGAGTGATGAGAAGGATCAATCTCCTGTCTCCAGGTACCAGCTGAAGTTCGCGGCTTTCACGCCTTCGCCGACAGCCTCTGCTGTCGGGAAAGGGATACCGAGCCGGGAGCAGGCTGAGGCCGCTGCCAGGAAGGCTTTCAGTGACGAGTCGATTACGGCTCTGAGCACTCTTTCGGAACCTTTCTCGACGGTGGCAACCGTGGGGGCAACTGTATCGAGCGACCTCCAGCAGAAGGCCATCATCGCTTTCTTCATCTCGATTCTCGGTATCGTTTTCTATGTTTCGCTGAGGTTCGAGTTCTACTTCGGGCTGGCGGCCATCGCGGCCCTGGTTCACGACGTCCTGATCAGTATTGGAGTGATCGCGCTGACGGACAGTTTCTTTCCCGACAGCTTTACGGTCAAAATCAACCTTCCGGAGGTTGCGGCGCTGCTGACCATCATTGGCTACTCGATCAATGACACGATCGTTGTCTTTGATCGCATTCGTGAAAACCTGAAGATCTACGGCAAGAAGAAGCTGACCTTCAAGGAGTGCATCGATCTCAGTATCAACCAGACCCTGAGCAGGACGGTCCTGACCTCAGTGACCACTCTGATGACGGTCTGTTCGCTTCTTTTCTTAGGTGGAGAGGCCATCAGGGGCTTTGCATTTACCTTCCTGATCGGGCTGATCGCCGGAACCTATTCGTCGGTCTTTGTCGCCAGTCCGATCCTGCTCATGCTTCGTAACAGGGCTTTAGAGCGTAGAACTCAGGAAGCCACTGCCTGAAAACCCTGATTATTACTGCCGAATAAGGGAGGGAGCCGAGTTAACTCGGCTCCCTCCCTTTATTTAGGGATTTCTCTATTGACCTCAAGTTCCGCTAAAGTTTTAATCTGCTTAGACCTCGTCATACGGAGCCTTTCAGGGAAGGGAGTTTCCCTCGGCTCGAGGTTCAAGTGTTGTGAAGAGTGCTTTTTAGCAGAAAAGAAGTCGGAGGAAGAGGATGGCCAATAGTACCAAGGTCGCCATCGTAGGATTGATGATCCTGCTTGTGGTTGTGGTTGCGAAGTATGTAAAGACGGGCGCGCCGGTTAATGAGGGGCGAACGGATCCTGTTGTCTCTACAGGCGAGACCGGTGGTGAAAGCGTGGTCTCCGGTAATGCCGGGACCAGGAGAGATTCCAACAGGCTGCCTCCGCGAAAGCCGTTCTTTCGGACCCCGTCATCTAACGGGGGAAGGTTTGTGCCCATTGGACGAACCGCTGAGCCGGTAGACACCTTGTCGCCTGCCGCAGATGTTCCAATAGTAACAACGGAAAGCAATCCCCAGGGATTGGTGGGGGAGGCGGAAGAGGGAACCCCCGAAGAGGTCGCGGTGGGGACGGACGCGAACACTCCATTTCCTCCAGAGTCGAATACCCTCATAGAAGAGAGAGCAGCGACAGTCGCCTCACCGGGAGCTGACACCTCGGGCGAGGACACGATTGCCGGCGGACCCGGGACGACGGTTGATGCTCCGCCAACAAGAACTTTTTCCGCGAATCCTCCTGCGAATAAAACTCGAGTCGCCAAGGTTCCGGGCTATCCAAAGAAGCATACGATCAAGAAGGGTGAGAGCTATTGGGTGCTGGCTGCTCAATACTATGGGAAGGGGTATCTCCATCCCAGGATTTCCAGGGCCAACAAGGGCGTGCGGTTCCAGCCCGGCAAGGTGGTGGTGATTCCTTCGCCTCCTCCGGAAGCGACCAAGCGGCCGAAGAAGCAGGTTGCAGAGAAAACGAAAAAGCCGGCGGTTCCAAATCAGCCCAAGGCCGCTGCTCCCGCCACGAAGACTTTACCGAAGGAGTTTTATACGGTAAAGAAGGGCGATACTCTGGCCGGGATCGCAGCGCGGCTACTTGGCAGCACCAAGTACAAGAACAGGTTCTATGCGGTCAACAAGAGCCTGGACCTTGAGTTCACTGGAGATCTGCTCTATACGGGTATGAGATTGCGGGTGCCGAAGCTGTAAGGGCACCCTGGCCGTTCTCCCGCGCCGAGATCGCCCCGCTCCTTTCTTCTTCCGCAAAGGGAAGAAGAGGTTCTAGCGGTTTTCGGCCGGGCTCTTTCCATCGAGGAACTCTTCGTCGTTCTTCTTGACGCCGAGAACCTTGCGGAAGACGTTCTGCTTGTAGAAGTCGTCTTCCTTCATAGCGGTGATAGCGCTCACCAGCTTCTGCTGCTGTTCGTCAAGACGCTCGTTCTTGGCCTTCAACTCGTTTTCAAGGCGGCTCAGGCTGCTGTACCTGACGGCGCGCGGGGGAAGAACGAGGAGAGCGACCGTAATCGCAATTAACGCGATGACGGCGAACCAGTAAACCTCCCGCCAGAAAACTCTTCCCTTATCCGATCCCATAGACCGCTCCCCCGGCGAGTTTCTCTTCGATTCTCAACAGTTGATTGTATTTCGCTACGCGATCACTTCGACAGGGAGCTCCTGTCTTGATCAGCCCAGCCTCAGTTGCCACCGCAAGGTCGGCAATGAAGGAGTCTTCAGTCTCACCTGAGCGGTGCGAGATCAGGTTCTTGAAGCCGTTCTCCCTGGCCAGTTCGATCGCATCCAGGGTCTCGGAAACACTGCCAATCTGGTTCAGCTTGATCAGGATCGCGTTCGCGGACTTCTCTTCGATGCCTCGCTGCAGGCGCTTGATGTTGGTGACGAAGAGATCATCGCCGACGAGGCGGACTCGCTCTCCGAGGGCCGCTGTCATCTTCTGCCAGCCTTCCCAGTCATTTTCATCCAGGGGGTCTTCGATGGAGAAGACAGGGTAGTTGTCGACAAGGTTCGTGTAGAACTCGATCATTTGATCGGCGTCGAGCTTTCGTCCCTCCCCCGTGAGTTCGTATTCCCCGGTCTCCTTGTTGAAGAACTCAGAGGCTGCTACGTCGAGAGAGATCTGGACATCTTCGCCGGCCTTGTAGCCCGCCGCCTCGACAGCCTGCAGGATGATCTTGACAGCGTCTTCATTGGATCCGAGGTTGGGGGCGAAGCCTCCTTCATCTCCTACCGCGGTGCTGAGGCCGTCGGCTGAGAGAACTGTTTTGAGATGGTGGTATATTTCCGACCCCATTCTCATCGCTTCGGTGAAGCTGGCGGCTCCTGACGGAAGGATCATGAATTCCTGGACATCGACGTTATTGTCGGCGTGTTCGCCGCCGTTGATGATGTTCATCATCGGACAGGGCAGTCGCGAGGATGATTCGCTGCCGAGGTGTACGTAGAGGGGGAGGCCGCGTGAGGCGGCGGCGGCCCGGGCGGCAGCCATCGAGACGCCCAGGATAGCGTTGGCGCCGAGGCGTTTTTTTCCATCGGTCCCATCGAGCTCAATCATCGTGTCGTCAATCGAGCGTTGATCGGCTGAGTCTTTTCCCGCCAGAGCCTGGCTGATCTCTCCGTTGATGTTGGCGACCGCCTGGAGGACACCTTTACCCATGTAGGTGTCTCCGCCATCGCGGAGTTCGAGAGCTTCATGCTCACCGGTCGACGCTCCCGAGGGAACAGCCGCTCGGCCGGTTGAACCGTCGGCCAGGCGAACGTCAGCCTCTACGGTCGGGTTGCCTCTCGAATCGAAAACCTGTCGGCCCTGGACGTGATCTATTCTGGTATTGCTTTGGGATTCCATAGTGTCTATGCTACTTGGTCGATGTCCTTTAATAGCAACGGCTTGTAACTTAGGCCATTAGGCCTGTCAACCTTGTTTGGCTGGCCTGGGAAGCTGTTGAAGAGCGAAATGGTGCGATTCAGCCATGTCCCAGATTTTCTACTGATACCGTAAGCTATTGAATAATATTAACTTAGGTTTTCAGTCACCGGTTTTCGTCGCTTTGCAGGCCTGCTGAAACAACTGTTCGAGTTTCTGGCAGCAAATGAGAATTTGGCAGTTTACGGAGTATTTGAAAACCAATCCTCATGGAGCGCAAGTCCTTTAATGACTGGACCTTCAACCGAGTGTGAACGGATGCAGGAAGGGCAACCAGAGAGTCATCCTGGTGAACTGCTGAAGTTCGATGAGGCCTATTTTGCTCCCTGGGGTCGCAGCGATATTTGTAAATGGTCCGGGATCAGTCTCCTTGCATTCCTGGGGGGTGGAGCCCTCTCGGTATGGTTTGGCCCCTGGTGGTATATCCTGTGCGGCCTGGCTCTAGGGTTCGGTAGTTTTATGGTGCTGTTTTTCCGCAATCCAGAGCGGACCATTCCAGCAGACGCCGGAGTGCTTGTTTCACCGGCGGACGGGACCATCTGGGATATCGAGGAGATTGAAGAGAATGACTACATCGGTGGAAGATGTCTGAGGATCGGGATCTTTCTTTCGGTGTTCAATGTCCACGTCAATCGGGCGCCCTGCGCTGGTGAGATCGAGTGGATCAGGTACAAGGAGGGAGACTTTGCGGTGGCCTATGATGCGGCTGCGACGCTCTCCAATGAAAGCAATTCGATTGGCATGAGGATTCGGGAGGAAGGGGCTCCTGATGTTCCGCTTTTGCTCAGGCAGATTTCTGGAGCGATTGCCCGGCGGATTATCTGCCCTCTTGAAGAGAAGGATCTTGTGGCCAGGGGTGGGTTGATCGGTATGATTAAGTACGGCTCACGCACGGAGATCATCGTGCCGTTGGAGGCAGGGTTTCAGCCTGCGGTTTCAGTGAAGGACAAGGTCAGCGGGGGTCTTAGCGTTCTTGGAAGGTTCGTGCCTGTAGAAGCCGAGGAAATTACAGAGGGTTAGACCATGGAATTGCGCCGGGGAAGTTTATTCGCCAACCTGCTGACCATCGGCAATGGTGTCTGCGGTTTCGCTGCCCTGGTCAAGCTCAGCCAACTGCAACTGGCTGAGGACAACTCCCTGGCGAATCCGGAGAACCTGGTTTTTGCCGGCTACCTGATCCTCCTGGGGATGCTCTTCGATGCATTTGACGGCAAGGTTGCGAGGATGGTGAAAGGCTCCACCGAGTTGGGCGCCCAGCTTGATTCACTTTGTGATCTCATTACCTTTGGGCTCGTTCCAGCTTTCATGATTTTTCAGATGCAGTTGGGGGCCAGTCCGCGCTGGATGAACGTTGTGTGGTTTTTCTCCCTGGCCTATTTTCTTGGAGCTCTTCTGAGACTGGCCAGGTTCAACGTGGAGAACTCCCCTGAGGAAGAGGCGCATCTTTGCTTCAAGGGGCTACCTTCGCCCGCCGCGGCCGGTTGCGTCGCCTCGCTGGTTATTTTTCAGAACTATGTGCTGAAAGCTGAACAGGCGGAGCTCAAGTGGATCTCAGAGAATCTTTTTTCCATTGAGAGCATGAAAACATTCGTTACCGCGATCTCTTACATCCTGCCTTTCCTGGGGGTCTTCCTGGGCTTCACCATGGTTTCGAGCCGCCTGAAGTTTGAGCATGTCGGTTCCAGGATTTTTGGGCGGTCTCACTCCTGGGAATTCTTTGTCTCCCTCATCTTCGCCGCCCTGTTATTGGCGATTGTTCCCGAGGTGTTCCTTCCCCTGGCCTTTATCGGGTACCTCGTATGGACACCCGTTATGTTCCTGTTTCGTCTGGTCTTTTCTGGCAGGGGAAGCTCCCAGGCGGATGATGAGGAGCCGCAGGTATTGCAGCGGAGCTGAAGCATTATGGCCGAAGAAACGCTGCTGCCTGGCGGTAAGGTCTCGGTTCTGCTTGGCCTTGGATCCAACCTGGGCGGTCGTCGTGAATTTATTGAAAGGGCGGTCCGCCTGGTCGATGAGATCGAGGGAGTAGAGTTGAAGAGCCTCTCTTCATTGATTGAGACCGAGCCTGTGGGGGGGCCGCCGCAGGGCAGGTATCTGAATGGAGCGGCGGAGCTGGAGACTGCCCTCGAACCGCGAGACCTCCTGAGCCGTCTCCAGGAGGTCGAGACTGAGCTTGGGCGCGTAAGAAAGGTTCTCAATGGTCCGCGTAATATAGACCTGGACATCCTTCTCTTCGGAGACTTGGTGGTTGAGGCTGGAGACCTGGTTTTGCCCCATCCTCGAATGTGCGAGCGAGCCTTCGTCCTTGAGCCTTTAAACGAGATAGCCCCAGGCAGGGTGCACCCGGTCAAGAGGAAGAGTGTAGAGGAACTCCTGGGGGAACTCAGGTCGGCGGTGGCGAAAGTGCCCGCGACTGGAGAGACGGAGAGACCATCGTGAAGATCCTCAGGAGTTCAAGCAAGGCGGCGATCTGGAGCGAAGCCTACAGGCGATCGGCCCTTAGCATCGGCCTTGTTCCAACACTCGGAGGCCTTCATGAAGGCCACCTGTCGTTGGTCAGGCAGGCACGTCTTGAATGTGACCGGGTGGCTGTCAGCATCTACCTGAACCCTTCCCAGTTTAATTCCGACGAGGACCTCGAGAGCTATCCCTGCGATCTGGAGGCAGATATCGAGATCTGTCGAGCCGAGGGAGTAGACCTGGTTCTGCTGGGTCAACAGGAGGATTTTTTTCCGGAGAATTTCCAGTCATGGGTTCTTGTCGAGGATCTGGCCAGGGAACTCTGCGGGGCCGGACGCCCTGGGCATTTCAGGGGAGTCTGTACTGTCGTTACGCAGTTGTTTCATGTGCTCAGGCCTCATCGCGCCTACTTTGGGTTGAAGGATTTTCAGCAAGCGAAGATCGTCAAGAAGCTCACCGAGGAGCTGCTTTTTGACGTCGAGATCTGTCTGATGCCGACCATTCGTTCTCAAGATGGCCTGGCGCTGAGCTCAAGGAACGACAGGCTCACGGAGACGCAGCGGGCGGCGGCTCCTGCTTTACACGAGGCGCTTGTCGAGGCAGGGAGCCTGATTTCATCCGGTGAAACCTCGGTCAAGGTGGTGAAGGAGTTCCTGCTGAGCAGGCTTGCTGGTGTTGCCGGGTGTGAGCTCGAGTATGTCGAGGTTCTCTCGGCCGCTACCCTCGACAAGTTTCCCGGCCAGGTCTTGGACACTTCCGGAGAGGGTGCCCTGGTGGCGCTGGCGGTCATCTTTGAGGAGGTGAGATTGATCGACAACATCCAGGTCCAGGATGCCGGCGTTTCGGATCAGGTGGAGCCCGGTAGCTAGGAAGGGAACTGAGAGACTTTTCTCGGAGGCTTGTTGTTTGATGGAATTAAATCATTCAGGAGAGGGGCTGGTAGTCAGAACGCCGGCCAAGCTGAATCTCTTTCTTGATGTCGGGAAGCTCAGGGAGGATGGCTACCATCCGATCGACAGCATCTTCCAGGCGGTATCCTTCTACGATGAACTCGAATTCATTCCGATTCCCGGGGATGGCATAGAATTGGTTGAGGAAGGCATCGCCGCGGGGAAGAAGAATATTGTTTACCAGGCGGCCGAAGGCCTTCTCCATGAGGTGGGAGGGGCGTTTCCTTCCGGGGTTCGTATAACTCTTCGAAAGTCGATTCCCTGCGGCGCAGGTCTCGGCGGCGGATCGAGCGATGCGGCGGCGACCCTCATCGGTCTGCGAGAATTGTTCGGGCTCCAGGTTACCCCGCAACGCCTGCTGGACCTCGGCGCGCAGCTCGGATCTGATGTACCTTTTTTCTTCAGCGGCGGCACGGCCCGGTGCCGGGGAAGAGGCGAGATTGTAACCCCCCTTGACGATATTTTTGAACCGGCCGGGACGTTCCATTACGTCCTGGTATGTCCACCAATCGAAGTCCCCACCCGGGATGTATATAAAGCCTTCGACCAATTACAATCTAATGAATATATGACCTTGACTACTGATGCAGGCATCGATAGCATCCTGCGGTCTTCGATTGTCGAAGCGCTTATGAATGATGAGTTGCTGTTCAACCGTCTTGAGACGGTAGCGTGCGGCCTCTTTGCGGAACTCGCAGAGATACAGGGTCTGCTCGCAGCGGAAGGGTTCCGCGGGTTTTTAATGTCAGGCAGCGGCTCAACTTTTTTCGGTTTGTGTGACAACGCCGATGATGCTGTTTCGATGAGAGACAGTCTCCAGGGTGCGGTGCCCTATGGCACCAGGGTTTTGACGGCTATCAACGTCCCGAATTGGTCTGCGATTCTCGAATCGTAGCGCGGGTTTTTGTACTTTTTCTCCCGGATGGCCCGGTTCGTGGCTGTTTTCGGTAGTTTTGTGCATTGCTATAGGCTCTATCGATCCTTTTGTTGGGTTGAGTGAAAGGAATCTTCTGATGGAGATTACTGAGGTTCGCATCAAGTTGGTTGATTCGAGCAGTGATAAGCTTCGAGCTTTCTGCAGCATCACGATCGACGATTGCTTCGTGATTAGGGACTTGAAAATCATCGATGGTACGAAGGGAGCCTTCGTCGCCATGCCCAGCCGGAAAATGACCACGAAGTGCCGTCGCTGCAGTTGCAAGAACTATACGCGCGCGAAGTTCTGCAATGATTGCGGCGGGAAATTGTCTGTCGTTCGTTCAGAAGAAGATGATGGCAGGGGAAAGTTACATGCGGATATAGCTCATCCTATTAATTCCGAATGCAGGGAACGATTGCAGACCCAGGTACTCGAAGAGTATCACGCTGAGCTTGATCGTGAGGATCGTGAGGAGGAGTCGGCCTACGAGCCTGATGAGATCGACGATGGAACGACTGAGAGGGGCTCCGGCCATACTGGTAAGCAGGAGGCTCCGTCCCGTCATAGCGGCAGGGATGAGGAGGAGTACGAAGAGGACGATGAGGAGGAGTACGAAGAGGAGGATGAGGAGGAGTACGAAGAGGATGAG
>CBFHWB010000084.1:0-17567 GCA_965659285.1 Planctomycetota bacterium
AGTGCTGTCGGAGTTGAAATCTCCCGGGAGCAGGCTGGTTCCGGCCACGGCCTCGCAGACGCCATCGCCGTCCTCGTCGATGTTGACGACGACCCCATCGATGCAGGCCTCACAGGGATCATCCGCATAGGAGCACTCTCCGGCGACGTTGGCGTCGGGGTCGTAGTTGCAGGCGGCTTCATCCATGCAGCCCGGCGCGAGGGGCGGACCCTCGAGGTCAGTCATCGTGATGACGAAGTTGCCTATGGTGACATCCCCGCCGAACGCGCTTCCGCCGCCGCTTACGGCTACGAGATATTCCCGGGCCTTTTCTGTCTGGACGATCAGCACAGCCTGGTCGACTCCACAGACATCGGCCTCGGTCCCCACGCAGACAGGCTCTTCACAGGAGCCTGTGTAGATCGACAGGCGGCTGGTCAGCTCGGTCTCTTCGTGACAGGTGCTGATCTCTACCTGCCCTCCGGTGCCGGTAAACCGGTACCAGACGATGCCGGTGCTGAAACGGTCCACGCAGATAGGCGTGGTGAACTGGCGAGTTGAATCGACATTCGTACCTTCGATTCTCGAGCCGTGGGTAAGCTCAATGGCGTCGACACAGTCGTCGTTAACCGGGGGCACTACAGCTGTCATGTGCAGGGTGAAATTGCCTGAGTTCGCGGCGAAGCCGTGGATAAGAACGAAGTAGTCGGTCCCACGCTCACTCTGCCAGGCTCCAGCTGACTGGAGGCCACAGGCATCATCGTTGGCTCCGAGGCAGGTAAGGTCATCGCAGTCTCCTGTGAATACGCTCAGCGCCGTATCATAGTTGGTCGTACCGCCGCAGGTCTCGGCGAACATCTCGCCCCCGGTTCCCGCTATTCGGAACCAGACTCCCGGGGCGCTTGAATTAAAGCAGGCATCGTTCTCGGGATCCGTGGATGCATCTGTCGTCTGCCCGTCAATCGTGATCTCGCCAACGGTGAGATCGAGCTCGATCGCTCCGCAGGGAAGGTCATTGTCAGAGAAATCGCAGACGTCACCGATACCGTTGTCGTCTCGATCCGCCTGGTCCGGATTGGGAGTCTTGGCGCAGTTGTCCTCTTCGTCGAGAACTCCATCGTTGTCCTGGTCGTCGGCGGGCGCCGGCAATTCAGAGCTGATGTTGAGCTCGTAGATTCCCGCGCTGGCCGCCCAACCGTGAACGAGAATGAAGTAGATAACGTCCATTTCGGAGGCCCAGGTCACGCTTGAGAGCGTTCCGGGGCAGGCGTCGTCGTTTTCTACGGTGCAGACCATGTTTTCGCAATCGCCCTCTGGGCCGCCGTCAAATACGCTCAGGCGGGTGTCGTAGAAGCTGCCTGAGCAGGTGGCGGCCGTTATGGACTCACCAGTTCCAAAGACCATGTACCAGACTCCCGGCGCATCGCTCGCTCCGCAGGCGGCGTTTTCAGCATCGGGAGTGCCGAAGGTGGTATCGCCATCGACCACCGCGACCATGGCCTGCTGTCCGTCAAGATTGAAGCCCTCTTCGAGGATCAACTCATCCGCATCAAAGCAGGCATCGTTCAGGGGAGGCTCGACCACCTCAACCTCAGACAGGGTCAAGGAGTACTCTGCGCATTCATTCGGGCCGGTCGGGAAGATGCAGATAAAGTAGGTGCCGGCCGGGAGGAAACGGGTGATGCAGGAATTGAACGGGCTCTCGAGACCAAGCTCGTCCGAGTTGGGGCAGTTGGTGTTATTGGTGATTCCGCCGCAGCCTGAGTTCATCAACTCCATGAATGTGTCACACGATGAGCTCGTAGACATGGTGACGAGCCCGTCTGTTTTCTGAACATATTCGATGATGTCGTAGTTTCTTCCGTTACCAAGCATACAGTCATTTGCATCGATACTGCCGATGAAGGGCTGCTCAGAATTAACGGAACCAACCGTGCAATTGTCGCAATCTTCCGCGGGCAAGATTGCGGTAAAGAGGCAGGATCCTATGGCCAGGAGAAGAGACATTCCGTAAGAGCGGACACCGCTCAGTGCCTGAACATTATTCATCGTTTCACTCCAGGGGAGGTTGTTGATTGCGAAAACTTGCTGTCGGGTGAACTGCAAACCCCAGCACAGGCTATCCATTAAAAAACACAGGCACGGAACAGTAAAATACAATTCATCTATTAACGGTTTGTCCTGTGAGTTCAGGGGACCGGGCAGATATTTTCTTCCGAGCAACCTTCGAAGGTTCTACATTCTGATGGTACTCCGAGGTGATGGGCCGGGCCGCCGAGGAAGAGCCAGTTCAGCATCGAGACGCCATCGGAAATGTCGAGGCGGGCGTCTCCATTGAAGTCCGCTACGGCGAGGCTGGCCGCGCTGAAGGCTCCATCCTCTTGCGGGCAGGGAAGCCGCCTGCCGCCAATGAAGAGGAACTCGAGCACGGCGATCGGGTCGGAGATGTTTACCCGGGAGTCGGCGTTGAAATCGCCCGGAAGGACCAGCGCTCCCGCGGGTGCGCCGCTGACAATCAGTTCGAACTCTCCCATCCAGGAGTCGACATCCGGTTCGCCCGCGCCGTAGACCGCGACAAGGTATTCCACTCCCTCGGTCGTGTCGAGCAGGATGGTCTCCCTGTCTCCCAGGCAACCGATTCTCTTGACCTCCGCGCAGGCCAGGTTCGCGCAGTCTCCCGTATAGACCGCGACCCGCGCCTGGATCGCGGTTGAGGGACTGCAGGTGTTCAGCTCGATTTCCGAGCCGGTTCCCGTGAAGCGGTACCATGCCAGGCCGCTACGCGGATCATCCGCGCAGTCGGGAGCGGCATCGCAGGAAGCGTGCAGGGTCGTTCCGATGACAGGGGTGTTCAGATCGAGCGGGATGGCGCTGGAACAGCTGTCGTTGGCAGGGATCTCGGGTTCTTCTATACAGCCGGAAACCCTGACACTGTATTCCCAGGTGCTGATATCCGGCCAGCCTTCGCAAGGAGCCATCGGGTAGAGACAGAGGTAGTAGATTCCCGGGCAGAGCCTGAGGCTGAGGCAGGAGTTCTGGATGCCCTGGAGGCCTTCAGCCTCCCAGGTCGCGCAGTCGTCGTTCTGGATGAAGGCGAGGCAGCCATCCTGGTCTAGAAGTTCCAGCATGGTGTCGCAGGTAGATGACGTCGTAAAGGTTACGCAGCCGGTCTCTGTCTGTTCGTAGCGGATGATGTCATAGGGAGGGCCGGCTCCGCCGGTGTGCCTGCAGTCGGTATTGAGAGCGAGGGTGTCGCTGAAGGTTCCTCCCATCTCGATCTCCCCTCTCGTGCAGTTGACGCAGTCCTGGGCTTCAAGGCTGCCGCCGCAAAGACACAGGATGACTCCGTGGAGCAGCGCCAGGGGCAGCAGTTTTATATAGATGCCGGCCATCAGGCCGCGATTGGTCGTGTTCTTCATGATCTTGAGCGGGAGGGGGTGACTTCTACAGATGACCCTGTTATTGGAGCTCGTCCGGTCTCTTTCTATTATGAATTCCCGCGGCCCTGGAGGTAAGAAAAAAGGCGGCTTGCCTCCACATCCGGATGGTCGGGATATTCGTGTATTGTTGCGATTGAACTCTACTGGGTGCTTTCGGAGGCTGCCTGTAATATCATCCCGTCATGTCTTCCCTCGCTCTCTCGCTTTCATTGCTGGCATTTTCCGTTACCGCTGACAGCGGCGCGGAGACAGGCTCCTACGCCCGCTTTGCGCGCCTGGCGCTTGATTGTCTTCACCGCGAATATCCCAATAAGATTGCCCATGTTCTCCAGGGCGACAGGGACGCGAAGCCGCCGCGCGAGCTGACCCCGGTTTTCTTCGGCTGTTTCGACTGGCATTCAGCTGTCCACGGGCACTGGCTGCTCGTGCGCCTGTGCCGCCTGGATGCGAAGGCGGCCTACGCCGCCGAGGCCAGGACGGCCCTGGAGAAGAGCTTTACAGTCGAGAGGGTGCGTGGAGAGCTGAAATATCTGCGGGGGAAGGGCCGTGTCAGCTTCGAGCGTCCCTACGGCCTGGCCTGGCTCCTGCAACTCCACGCCGAGCTGGCGGAATGGGACGACCCCCAGGCTCGCCGGTGGCGGCTCGTGCTCGACCCCCTGGCCGCCGAGGCCGCGGGACGTTTCAAAAGCTGGCTGCCGAAGTTGACCCACCCGGCCCGCACCGGCGAGCACAGCCAGAGCGCGTTCGCCCTGGGGCTGGCGCTTGACTGGGCGCGAAAGACCGGGGACAGGGAAATGGAAGCGCTGGTTGTCCGGCGGGCGCTTGATTATTACGGCAAGGACAAGGGCTGGAGTTTTTCTTTCGAGCCCGGTGGCCAGGATTTTCTGTCGCCGGGACTGGCCGAGGCCGATCTCATGCGGAGGGTGTTGGGGCCGAGGCCATTCGCCCGCTGGCTCAGCGGCTTTCTTCCCGGGCTGCCGACAGATAGCACGAAGTCCTGGCTGAAGCCCGCCGTCGTCACGGATCGAAGCGATGGGAAGCTCGCACATCTCGATGGACTGAACCTCTCGCGCGCCTGGGCGCTGGAGGGAATGCTCAGGGGGCTGCCGGCGGGCGACAAGAGGATCCCAGCACTGCGCCAGGCGGCATTAGAGCATCGCAAGGCCGGCCTGGCGGCAGTGACCGGCGAGCACTACGAAGGCGGGCACTGGCTCGGGAGCTTCGCGGTCTATCTCGTCACCGGCCGGGGGTATTGAGGCACCCCGTCTATTCTTCTTCGCTGCCCAGCAGGGTTGAGATATGCGGCTCGCGCTCGACCCGCGGCATCACCAGCGGAGCGTAGAGCCGGCTGAAGGCTTCTCTCTCCTTGTGAGCCTCCCAGGCCGCGCGGTCGCTCCAGTGTTCGCAGAGAAAGAACCGGTCCTCCTCGGCCTGCGACTGGTAGACCTCGAAACGCTCGCAGCCTTCCTCCTGGCGCGAGAGCTCCCGGCAGCGGCCGAGTAATTGCCGGATCTCCTCTATGTCGGATGGGTTTTTCACCTTCAGCAGGACGTTGATGTGGAACATCGGCTTTAGCTCAATTGACGGTGAACTGGAGAATTCTCATGGCGTGCCCGGCTTTTGGACGCGACTTGCTTTCGCTGGTACGCAGGACGAGAGTGTGCTTACCGTTTTTGAGATCGGTGGCGAACATCACGGTTCGCGGGTAATGCAGTCCACGGCTGTGGCGATGGTAGAGATCGTATTTTTTGAAGGGGCCGCCATCGATGCTGGCCTCGATGGTGCCCGCGTCGGGGCCGGCGAGAACAAAGGCGCCGATGGCCCGGCCGGTGAATTCCAGGCTGCATTCGGCGCCGGGAGCGTTAGCGCAGAGGAGTTTCTTGCCGCCGAAGCGTCCCCTGAAGCCGCCGCGTATTTTTCTCCATTCGGGGATGTAGTTCTTCCAGCCGGACTTGATCTTGGCGGTGGCCGGGTCGATGAAAGCTCCGCTCTCATAGTTTCCCTCATCGAGGGCTTTTTTCGGCAGGGAGTGGGCGACCTTCGCCGCCTTGCCGGCCGGCTTCATGCTCCAGGACGTGGTGAGCAGCTTCTCGATCATATTGGCGCACAGGCGGTTGCCATGCGGGCCGGGATGGACACCGCCGAATTTCTTCCAGGTTAACTCTCCGGCGGAGATCAGGCGGTCAACCTCACGGACCAGGTGGATCGTCGAGACTCCATAGTGCCTGGCGACCTCCTCGTGGGCGCCGCTGGGGACGGGTTCTTTACCGTTGCCGACGGTCTTGAGCATGCTGGGAGTCACGAAGTAAGTGATGACGATGTCCGCCATCGGATTGTGTTTTCGCACCTGGCGCAGAATTCCCTCCATTGCGCGAACACATTCCCGCCTGGCGTGGCCGGCATCGAGCTCGTCGTTAACGGCGTATTCGATGAAGATGAGATCGACAGGTCCTTTTGAGAGTACGTCTCTCTGGAGCCGGAAAGCTCCGGTGGTCGAACAGGTTGAGGCGATCCCGGCATTGGTGAAGGTGAACTTTGTTTCGGGAAAACGCTTCTGGAGGAAGTTGTAGAGCATGGGGCGGTAGCCTCTCATCTCGGTAATCGAGCCGCCGATGAAGGCGACGTGCCCCTTCTTCTCTGCGCTGAAGGTGTAGTGACTGTTGAGGAAGTTCCCCCGCAGGTGAATGTTGGGTCCAGGGGAGGTCGCCTCTTTGCCGATGGCTGCCCGAGGTTCGCACAGAAGCCCGCCGAGGAGGAACAGGAAGCCAAGGCTGCCGATCCGTTTTGTTTTCAGTGTCATCTTATTCGTCACTCTCCAGTCGGGGACAGTTGGTTTTGTTTCAGGGAGCGGATGATAGCAGGAAGCGGAGCCCGCTGTCGATCTGTTCAAGCCAGCAGGTCGAGAAGCCGCCGCACCGATTCCGGATCAGTTTCGCCGCCCGGGGCGGGGGCCTCAATACCGCCGGGTCCGAGTCCGGCTGCTTCCTGCCGCGGACCGGCGGAACAGACCGCTGAGCCGACATGGATTTCCCTGGCGCCCGTCTGCTCGATGATCCGCCGGCAGTTTTCGTGGTTGATCCCACCTCCGGGCAGGATGCCGATTCGTCCCGCCGCGGCCTCCACCAGTTTTCCAAGTCCGGCAAGACCTTCCTCCGCTCGGCGAGCGCCGCCTGTGGTCAGCACCCTGTTCACTCCAAGCTCGCGAAGGGTTTCCAGCGCGGCAAGCGGATCAGGTGTCGAGTCGAATGCCCGGTGGAAGGTGATGCTCGCTCCGCCGGCCACCTCGATGAGCTCGGCTGTTCGCTCCACATCGACATTTCCATCTTCCCGCGATATTCCCAGGACGATGCCATCGGCTCCCAGGTCCCTGGCGGCGGCGATATCCGTCTTCATGACCTCGACCTCGACAGGGCTGTAGTGAAAGTCGCCGCCGCGCGGGCGTACGAGCACGAAGAGAGGTATGTCGATCCTCTCTCTCGCCAGCCTGATGGCGGCGCTCGAGGGAGTGACTCCGCCGAGTTCGAGCGCCGAGCAGAGCTCGACCCGTCCCGCGCCGCCGAGCTCCGCGTTGACGGCGGACTCCACGCTGCCGACGCAACACTCGAGTAAGATTTCGCTCATAGGATCTTCAAGCTAGAGGATGTTCGGAGCCCGATCGTGCAAACTGTCCGGTGGACTTGTTTTCAAGATACAGGGTTTCGAGGGAGAAGGAAGGTGCATCCCATGTCTTTACCAGCGAGGTTTTTCTTCGTCGCTTTGATCCTCCTGGCCATCCTGCCAGGCTGTCGAGTTGTGGAGTCCGGCCCCGGGGTGACGACTCCCGAGGGCCCCGCGCTGAAGCTCGCGTGGAAAAATAATTATCTGAGGATCAGCGGCGAGAAGATTCCCGGTGGAGAGATAGAGATCCTGTACCTCGAGGCCTATTGCCGCGCCAACTCGCAGACAACCGATTGGAGCAAGCACACGGTGGTCGGACACTCCACCAGCCTGGTCTCCGCCAGCGAAGATGGAAGCAGGATCGAGCTGCGCTGCGTTCTGAAGGATGGCGTGGTGGTTGAACACGTCATCACCTCCAAAAGCGATGAGGTTGACCTCCGCCTGCGCGCGCACAATCCCACGAAGAAGACCTCCGAGGCGCATTGGGCCCAGCCCTGCATGCGGGTGGGGGATTTCACCGGCCAGGGGCACCCCGACAATCCACGGACCTACGACTACATCAAAAAGTCATTTGTCTTTCTCGATGGAAAGCTGAGCCTGATGCCGACAAAGGACTGGGCGCTCGAGGCGCGCTATATTCCAGGGCAGGTCTGGGCGGCTCCGGGTGTTCCACGCGCTGATGTGAACCCGCGCCCTCTGTCGAAGCACGTGCCCTCAAACGGCCTGATCGGCTGCTTCAGCTCAGACGACAGCCAGGTGCTCGCAATGGCCTGGGAGCCCTACCAGGAGCTCTTCCAGGGGGTGATCACCTGCCTGCACAGCGACTTCCGCCTCGGCGGGCTGGGACCCGGGGAGACCCTTGAGATTCGCGGCAAGGTCTACATCACCGGGAACGACATCCCAGCGCTGCTGAAGCGCTACGCGAAGGACTTCCCTTCACACGAGAAGCTGCATCGCCGTTAGAAATCGGAGGTGGGCCAGCCAGTGATCAGGACAGCCCGTCGATTTCCCAGCCCTTGCGGTATTTGCGGCCGATGAAGTTGTTCGCCTCGGAGAAGTTCGTCACCTTCAGGTTCGGAGCATCCCACTTGAGTTCCTGCGTCGGGAACCGCTTGGCGAGATTACCCAGCAGGATCGTCTCGGTGAAAGGACCGGCGTAATCGAAGTTGGCGCTCGTTTTTCCTTCGCCGCGGCAGGCGTCGATGAATGAGTGCCAGTGGTTGACGCCACCGGGGTCGGGCATTTTGTAGTCGGCGAAGTTTTCTTCGGGGAAGAGCTTCGGGGTGCTCCAGTGAGGCAGGAGCATGGCTCCCTTTTCACCGATAAAGATGGAGCCCTGGCTTGGCAGGTTGACCCGTTTCTTCGACGGCAGGAGATCCGGAGAAGGGTGGTGTCCCTTCTTGAAGCCGCCGTCGTACCAGGTCATGACTGTGTTGCCATCGGTATAGGGAGTCTCGGGGAAGTTGAAGGCGACCTTTCCGGCGTTCGGCCAGGTTTCCTTCTCGGGAGCCTTGCACTCGGCGCGAACGCTGGTCGGCGCCCCGTACTGGATCGAGTTGATCACGGGGTCGAAGAGATGGCAGCCCATGTCACCGAGGTTGCCGGTTCCAAAATCAAGCCAGCTCCACCACTTCTTGGGGTGGTAGGAGTTCGGGCCCCAGGGGCGGTCGGGCGCGACACCAACCCAGAGATCCCAGTGGATGTGCTTGGGCGCGGGCGTTGGTTTCGGGCGCCCGCCGTTACTCCAGGCCCGGTCGGCCCAGGTGTGCACCGCGCGCACCTTGCCGATGGCTCCGCTGCGGATGACCTCGACACCGGTGCGGTAGGCGACGTGGGAGTGAATCTGGATACCCATCTGGGTGACCACCCCGGCCTTCTTCGCCGCCAGGCGAATCTTGCGGGCCTCGTCGATTTCGTGGCAGAGGGGCTTCTGGCAGTAGACGTTCTTGCCGTGGTTGAGCGCTGTCATGGCGATCGGCGCGTGCATATGGTCCGGCACGGTCACGTGACAGGAGTCGATGTTCTTGTGCTCCTTGTCGAACATTTTCCGGAAATCGTTGAAGCGGGCGGCCTTCGGGAACTTCTTGGCGACCGAGCCGAGGTGGCCGTCATCGATATCGCAGAGAGCGACGATTTCAGAGTGCTTGCTGCTCGAGAGCATGCGGAGGTCGTAGCCTCCCATGCCGGTGACGCCGCAGGCCGCGTGGCGCACCTTGGTGTTGGCCGGGTAGGCGTTGGCGATTGAGATGGCTCCGGCGGGAAGGACGATTCCCGCCGCCGCGCCCTTGAGGAAGCTACGACGTGTTGTTGGTTTCTTCATGGCTTCGATCTCTCCGGTTTTAGAGTTTTTCTTTATTGGAGGGGGAACGATCGTTCCCGGAGCGTTTTCTTTACGCCCATGGTATTGCATGGGAAGGCGATCGACAAGCCGCCTTCACCTCCATCTTACGATCCAGTGCCTTGAAGCTTTTGACGATTTAAAGGACAATCGATTCACGTTTTTTCCGCTGAAATAACCAGGTTACCCCGGGAGGCAGTTTTTGCCGGCCAGGTGGGTCCCGTATCAAAAGGAATCGACATGAGCCTGACTCGTATCCTGTTTTTGTTGTTGGCAATGGTCCTGTCTGCACCCGGTGGCTGGGCAACAGAGCCCGCCCGGGTGGATTTTGATACCAGCCGTTTTGTTCCTGTTGATACCAGCCTTCTGATGGGATCACCTGACCCGCTGCCGCCCCTGGTGGTAGAGAAGGTGTTTCCCAACCTCAGCTTTGTCAGGCCTGTCGCCCTGACCAACGCCGGTGATGGTTCCGGGAGAATTTTCGTTCTCGACCAGCCCGGCATCATCTATGTCTTCCCCGAGGACAATGACGTTAAGAAGCCCGACGTTTTTCTCGACGTCAGCGAGAAGATCCTTTCCCCGCTGAAGAATAAGCCCGGGCATCCGGAGGATGGACTGCTCGGACTCGCTTTCCACCCGGACTATAAAGACAACGGTATCTTTTTTACCTATTACACGGCCCCTTCCGCGTTGAAGGCGCCGCCCGCACCCAAGGGCAAACCCCAGAAGGTCCTGGGTAAGTCGGTCATCTCACGTTGGAAGGTGTCAAAGGATCCGAACAAGGCGGAAGCCGGCTCCGAGGTGGTCCTGTTCGAAGTCGAGCAGCCCTACGGCAACCACAATGGCGGCAGCATCGAGTTCGGACCCGACGGAATGCTTTATGTTCCCTTCGGCGATGGCGGCTTGCGGGATGATCCGCATGCCAACGGCCAGAATCTTTCCACCCTGCTGGGAACGGTGGTGAGGATCGACGTCGACAGGAAGGATCCCGGCAAGGAATACGCGATCCCGGCGGACAACCCCTTTGTTGGCGAGGCAGGGAAGAAGTTCGGAGCGGGAACCCGCGGCGAGATCTGGGCCTACGGCTTCCGCAATCCCTGGCGCATGACCTTTGATTCCCTGACCGGAGATCTCTGGCTTGGAGATGTAGGGCAGAACCTCTGGGAAGAGATCGACGTGGTCCTTCGAGGAGCGAACTACGGCTGGAAGATTCGTGAAGGAAAGCATCCTTTCGAGAAAGGCAAGGATGCCAAGAGTACCGGGCAGCCGTTTACCGAGCCGGTCTGGGAGTACAAGCGTGCGGATGGCCGGTCGATCACCGGTGGGCTGGTCTACCGCGGAAAGAAGCTGCCTGAGCTCTACGGCACCTATCTCTATGGTGATTTCGCCACCTTCAACGTCTGGGGGTTGCGCTACAACGGCAAGGAGGTGTCATCGAACACCCTGATCGCGCGTTCGCAGTTGCCTGTTACCGCCTATGGAGAGACCGAGGCCGGCGAGGTCTATGTTCTCAGCTTTGAAGGACCTGCCGGGAAGGATATCAGGAAACTGAATTTCGGTACGGTGTTCAATCTCCAGAAGGGCGGGATCTATCGTTTCGCCCGGCGCGCCGTGGCTGAGAAAAAGAGCAAGCCCTTTCCGCGCAAGCTCTCCGAGACGGGTTTCTTCACCAACATGAAGACACTGGAGCCGGCCGCGGGGTTGATTCCCTACGATGTGAATGTACCCCTGTGGTCCGATGGCGCAGCCAAGGACCGCTACATCGCTCTGCCGGCCGGTGGCAAGGTCAAGTTCAGCGCCACTGGCCATTGGCAGTTCCCTGTCGGCACCGTCATGGTCAAGACCTTCAGTTTCGGCGAGGGGCGGAGGCTGGAGACACGCCTGATGGTTCACTCCGACCGCGGCTGGGATGGCTATACCTACCTTTGGAACGATGAACGCACCGAGGCGCAGTTGCTCGATTCGGCCGTTCGCCGCAGCTACAAGACCGGTAAGGATGGGACCCAGGAGTGGTATTACCCGAGCCGCTCAGACTGTAATTCCTGCCATACCAAGACAGCCGGGTTCGTTCTCGGTCTGAATACGCGTCAGCTGAACCGTGTTCACGACTATGGTAAGGAAAAGGCCAACCAGTTGGATGTCCTTTCAAAGCTGGGGGCCTTCGATTCAAAAATCGGCAAGCCCGCCGATCACCCGGCCTATCCTGACTGGGACGCCAAGGGGGGAGATGCCGACGCCCTCGCCCGCGCCTACCTGGATGTGAACTGCTCTGTGTGTCACGCTCCCGGAGGGACCGGGGTGGCGAAGGCGGACCTCCGCTTCAACACGCCGCTGGATAAGGCGGGGATTCTCAACGCTGAGCCGGTCCAGAAGCGCTTTACCGTCGAGGGGTCCAGGGTGATCCTGCCCGGCAAGCCAGAGAAGTCCGAGTTGCTGCTGCGGATGATGCTCAAGGGGGATGGCCGGATGCCCACCATCGCGAGCTCGAAGGTCGATGAGAAGGCGGTCAAGGTCATGCGGCGTTGGATTCGCAAGCTGCCGGCGAACTAGGCCGTTTTGAAGGCTTGAATGTGCCGTCTGTTTGGATTCCAATGAACGGCCGACTTGGCCTCACGGGTCTGAGGTCTGGGTCTTCCGGCGCTGGCTTGTCTGTCGTTACAGCAGACAGCCCCTGGCGTCGTAGTCATTCAATATAGTCAGGAGAACTTCACATGTTTTCACGCAAGGTGTTTGTGATTGTCTGTGTCCTGGGGCTTTTATTTTCCGGTTCTCCCAATCCAGCGGTTTCGCAGGAACTCGAGGGCGCCTTTATTTTCGGTTCCAGGAATCTCTCCTGCGCTATTGAGAACGCCCCGGGTGAGACCTACACAATGGTCCATCATTCTTCTCCCGGCGCGATCGCCTACGACTCTCAGCGCGGGTGGGGATACGAGGTTCTAGTTCCCGGTGACGCCTCCCGCGCCGGCTACGGCCAGTTTGGTCCGTTCGACGATTCGCCCAATGGGCGTACGGCCTTTGTTGACAACAGCTGTCCCACCGAGATCTACGACTCCTTCATCGGCGCCAAGAACTTCATGATGAATTGCGACGAGTTTGTCGTCGGTGACCGGGAGACAGCCTGTTCCGAGGTTGGACTGACTCCCGACGGCATCATCTTCCGCATCGATGTTCCCAATGGTTTTTATCGTTTCGTCGGCGCTTTCGGCTCCGCAGACAATCGCCACACCAGCCGGATCCTCATCGAGAATGGCGGAGAAGGTAATCCGAGCATGATCTCCGATGACCATGTGGTGCTCGTCAACAACCATGACCAGGCGGAGCACTGCCCGGGCACCTTCGCCAGGGTAGGCTTCGGCTGCAAGCTGCCTCCGGAGGGAAATGGTCCGCAGTTCATCGATATGGATGAAGATGGGTACAACACCGACGGCGGGCCGGCGAGCCCGGTGATCGAGGTTACCGAAGGCTACATCAGGATGCACCAGCTGCAGGGCAATGCAAATGGCGGAGCCTGCGGAGCGCGGGATCCCAATGGCGGTAACGCGGTGCTGCTGGAGCTCTGGAGTGTTGAGGGAGAGGACGCCGGCGGGTTTCTCGTCGGGCTCAATCGAACATTCAATCCCGCGCCCTTCTCTCCCGGGCAGACGGTGGCGGTAAGCCTTGATGTTTCAAATGTCCAGGGAACGACCACTGTAGCCGAGACCTTCCCCGAGGACTGGACGCTTGTGGAGGCTGAGGGTGGAGCCGTAGAGGGTAATACCGTTACCTTTTCTGTCGATGCGGACAGCGTTATCGAATATTCGGTAAGGTCTCCTTCCGGGCAGTGCGGTGCGAGCGAGTTTTCCGCGATGCTCACACCCGAGGGGGGGTGCGAGTCCAGCTCATCATCTTCCGCCGCCTGTGAGCCTGTGGATTGCGGCCTGCGAAGTACCGGTGGTCCCTCCAGGATGCTCCAGATCGGCCCGATCGACCTCGGCGCCGCGGCGGGACCGGCCTGCGATGATTCCGGCCGACTTGGCGCCACTGATTATCTCACCGATGGTGAGATCGGCGAGACCAACCTCCTGTTCGAGGAGGGAGATGAGGTTCTGCCTGATTTTGGAGGGGAGGCCGGAGGAATCGGCGTGGCCTTCGCCATGAATCCCGAGATCAATCCGGGGGGGCTGGATGGAATTCTCAACGTGTGGTCGGCGCAGACCGACAACTTCGGCTACATCGACCACAACCTGGCTGAGAACATTGGTGACCCGGTAGACGACTACATTATCTACAGCCTGACCTACCTGGAGAACACAACGGATAATTGTCTCGAAACGATCCTGGAGGTTGGCAGCGACGATGCGGTCAAGGTGATCCTGAACGGATCCATGATCCACCTCAACGCGGTCTGCAGGGGAGTGCCGGGCTATGGCGCCGGCGATATGGTTCCCGCCACCCTGGTACCCGGCGGCAATGTAGTCCTGATCGCGGTGGTTGAACGCGGCGGCGGCACAGGTGTGAGGCTGGTGGTTCGCGATACGGCCGGCCAGCCGCTGGTGGATGGAAGCGTTCTCGCCTCCTGCAGCCCGCCGAATGATGTCGCCGGTTCCGCCAGCGCGACCCGTTCGATCGAGGTACCTTCTCCCGCCGAGCCCGGCAGCGAAATCAACGTGACCCTCGAGGTTCGCGGAGTCGGCGCCGGGGCGACCCTGGTGGAAACCTTCCCGGAAGGTCTCGAGGTAGTCGATGATGGAGGCGGTGTCGTAGAGGGCAACACCATCACCTTCAGCCCGGATGTGGCCGGCGAGTTGATCTACGTTGTCGCCCTGCCGGAAGAAGATTGTCCATTTGATACCGCGGAGTTCTCGGGTTCCTTCTCAGTGGAAGGCGCCTGCGATTCCCAGGTAAGAGGCGATACGAGGGTCGGCTGTGTACAGCCTCCCTGTGAGCCTGATCCCGAAGCGCCGGAGGCCGAACTGGTGGCGGCCTTTGTCTTCGGGGTCCACTTCGATATCTGCGCGGTTCCCAACGATGATGGATTTGAGTACACCATCGTCAGCCAGACAGGTCCTGATGCGGTGGCCTATGACGAGGTCCGGGGCTGGGGCTACGAGGAGATCGTTCCCGGTGACGCCAGCCGCGGCGGCTACGGCCGCTTCGGTCCTTTTGATGACAGTCCAAATGACCGTAACCGCTTTGTCGGCGCCTGCCCGGAGGTCGTCTACGATTCCTTCATCGGCGCCAAGAACTTCCCGAGTCCCTGTGATGCCGGGGTCGTCGGAGACCTCGACACTCCCTGTTTCGATGGCGGCGTCCCGCCCTCGGGACTCGTCTTCCGTGTCGACCTGCCGGACAACGGGCTCTACCGTTTCGTTGCGGTCGTTGGAGAGGCTGACAATCCTCATGCCCACACCGTTGTTGTTGAAGATGGCGGGGAGGGTCCTCCCAGCGGTATCGGGGAAAACAACTTCGCCTTCCTGGTGCAGAATTTTGACCAGAACCAGCAGACAACCGGGCAGGTGAAGCCCGACTGTCTTGGCTGCGGGGTGTTTGCCAGGGTTGGATTCGATGACAAGATCCCGCCCCTGGGAGACGGGGTGCCTCCCGATCCCCAGTTTGTCAACTTTGACAGCGATGGGCTTCCTACTGCGAACTGTCCCGACAGTCCTGTTCTCGAGGTTACCGAGGGCTATGTCCGGATGCACCAGCTGCAGGGTAATGCCAATTTAGGCCCCGGCAGTAAGAACAACGGTACCCTGGTCGATCCCAACGGCGGGGACGTGGTCCTGCTCGAGGTCTGGCGCATCGGCGATGGTGGAGAGCCTCCTCCACCCCCTCCGGTTGAGGTCTGTGACAACGGTGTCGATGACGACGAGGATGGCGCCACCGACTGTGACGACGCCGATTGTTCCGATGAGGAGAGCTGCCAGGAGCCGGCCGAAGACCTTTTCCGCCGCGGAGATGCGGATGCCAACGGCGCCATGCAGCTGACCGACGCGGTCTTTGTTCTGCTCTACCTCTTCTCTGGTGGAGGAGAGCCGCCTTGCATGGAGGCTTCGGATGCCGACAACAACGGCGCCCTGCAGCTGACCGACGCGGTCTACGTCCTGCTCTACCTTTTCTCCGGTGGAGATGCTCCGCCGGCGCCCGGCCCTGGAGAATGCGGGCCTGATACCGGAGATGTGGACCTTGGCTGCGGTGTCTACGACAGCTGCGGCGCCTGAGAGGATGCTTGCGGGCCGACCTGCGGGGAGGCTCGCAAGCGTCTTTTTTCGGCTGAGGAGTAAAAGATGAGCGATCTATTTTCCCGGCGCGCCTTTCTTTCCCGTTCCGGCCAGGCCACGGCCGTTGCGGCCGGTGCCATGACGTCGCCCGGCAGGGCCGCCGGCCAGGCGGCGGGGAAAAAGAAGATCCGCATCGCCCAGCTTGGCGTCGGTCACGCGCATGCGGCCGGCAAGATGCAGGCCTATCGCCAGAGCGGAGCTTTCGAGGTGGTCGGGGTCTGCGAGCCGGATGAGTCCCTGAGGCGGAAGGCCGGCGCAGCCGGGGTATACAAGGATCTTCGCTGGGTCACCCGGGAAGAGCTGCTTAACCTGCCCGGGCTCCAGGCGGTCGCGGTGGAAACCCGTGTCCGCGATTCGCTGGGCCATGCCGAGGCCTGTGTGGATGCCGGCCTCCATATCCACCTTGACAAGCCCGCGGGCTCTTCGCTGCCGAAGTTCAGGAAGATTTTGCGCGCCGCCGCGGACCGGGAAAGGGTGGTTCAGATGGGGTATATGTACCGCTACAACCCGGGCATCGTCTTTCTGCGCGAGGCGCTTCGGAAAGGCTGGCTGGGAGAGGTCTTCGAGGTGCATACAGTGATGAGCAAGGTGGTGGGCGCCGCGAGCAGGAAGGCCCTGGCGGAATACCCGGGAGGCATCATGTTCGAGCTCGGCTGCCACATCATCGATCTCGTGGTCGGGGTGTTAGGCGCGCCGCGGAAGGTCTCAGCCTTTCCGCGCCACTCAAGCCGCCTGGCTGATGGCCTGGTCGATAATATGCTTGCCGTGCTCGAATATCCCAGGGCCCTGGCTACGGTCAAGTCGAGCGCCCAGGAGGTCGAGGGTTTTGCCCGTCGCCACCTTGTGGTCTGCGGCAGCGAGGGTACGCTCCAGGTCCAGCCTCTCGATTCACCAGCCGTCCGGCTGGCGCTATCAAAGCCGCGGGAGAAATTCAGTCGGGGTTACCAGGAGGTTCGTTTTCCGCGCTACTCCCGCTATGTGGATGACGCTGCCGATTTTGCCCGGATCATCAGGGGAGAGAAAGAGAGCGACTTCAGCATAGAGCACGATGAGGCGGTTCAGCGAGTTGTTCTCGAGGCCTGTGGACTGCCTGTCGATCGTTGAAGCCGTGTCTTCCCTGGCTACTTTGCCCCGGTCTTTTTACGGAGGTCTACGCAGACCAACTCGCCCGTGCTGCGTGCGTAGAAGAAGCCTCCGGCAAGGGCGGGGTAGGCCCGTACCGTGTCATTAAGGATGGCGGTGCTGCCCAGCCGACTGTAGCCCTTGGGCGAAACGCGGGCCAGGATGAGCTCGCCGGAGTCCGCCATCACCAGCAGCTTGTCGCCGGCGAGTATGAGGGTTCCGCAGCCAAAGCGCTTTTCTCCCGGCTGGGCTTCGCTCCAGGCGATCTTGCCTCCCGCGAGCGAGACGCAGCGAAGCTGGGTGCCGTATTCCTGCCGTCCATCGAAACCGTAGAGGTATCCCGAGTTCTGGATGCTGGAGGAATAGTGGCTCGACAGGATGCGGTCTCCGGACCAGAGCTCGCGGTAGCTGTCTCCGCTGGCCTCCAGGCAGATGGAGCCGGTCTGGTAGCTCGAGGAAAAATAGACCATATCGTTGGCCAGGACCGGGGTGGCGGCGTTGACCGAGGCCCCGATTCGGGCCCGCCAGCGTTTTTCGTACAGGATGTTGCCTGTTCCCGGATCAAGGATCACGATGCCCGTTCGGGTGAAGCAGACCAGTCTTGTCTTTCCATCCAGCTTGCCGATGACAGGGGAGGAATATCCGGCCTCATCGCTGGTGGCGCCCCAGAGGGGCTTGCCGGTCTCCGAGTCAAAAGCGACGATCCCGCTGCCCTTGCCGCCGGCGCCGATACCGGTTGTTCCGCCAACCTGGACGAAGATCTTTCCTCCT
>CBFHWB010000085.1:0-17263 GCA_965659285.1 Planctomycetota bacterium
TGAGAGTCTTCGTTGAGGGGCTGTGCGCGGTCGCCAGCCGGTAGGCGAGCACGATCCGGGCATCGATCGAATCTCCTGCCTCCAGCGTGATCTTCTGCGCGAGGGAACGAGCCGCCTCGATGTACTGCGGGTCATTGAGGAGCACCAGGGCCTGGAGGGGCGTGTTGGTACGAGATCGTCTGAGAACGCATTTTTCACGCGTCGGGGTATCGAAGATCGTCAGGCTGGGAGCGGGGGAGGAGCGTTTCCAATAGGTGTACATGCCCCGGCGATAGAGCTTTTCGCCGTGGTCCTGAACAAAACGGACATTCCCTCCAAGGCTCACTTCGTTCCAGAGTCCCGGCGGCTGGTAGGGCTTGACGCCCCGCCCGCCGATATCCGTCACCAGGAGTCCCGAGGCCGAGAGAATCGTGTCGCGGATAAATTCAGCCTGCAGCCGGAAACGGGGTCCCCTTCCGAGAAATTTGTTCTCCGGGTCCAGCTTCACCAGGCCGCTGGAGGCCCTGGCGCTCTGCCTGTAGGTCGAGGACATGAGCATCTGTTTCAGCATTCGCTTCACATTCCAGCCGTTTTCGCGAAAATCTACCGCCAGCCAGTCGAGCAATTGCAGGTTGCTGGGCCAGTCGCCCTGGGAGCCGAACTCCTCGATCGTCTTTACGATTCCCCTGCCAAAGAGCATGTACCAGTAGCGATTGACCGCGACCCTTGCGGTGAGCGGATGCTCGGGCTGGAAGAGCCAGCGGGCCAGGCCGAGCCGGTTTGCCGGGCTGTCCTTGGTCTGTACCGGGAGCACACTGGGGGTGCCTGGTTCAAGGGGCTTGTCCTTGAGGGGAGATGCGTAATTGCCTCGCATGAGAACATAGGTCTTACGCGGTTTGCCGACATCCGCCATCACCATGACATTTCCCTGGGGCTTGGCGGCCTCGTTGATCTTGGCTCGCCACCCGGCCGCATCTTTCGCGATGGATATGTATTCCCTGTCGATGGATGAGAGGAAGTGCTTCCTCAGGATGTCGATCTGCCCGGGCTTCCTGCTGGCAGCGGGCGTGGCGAGGATCGGTGCGAGGGGGTCGCTGCCGGAGAGAGCGGCCACCTCGGCTCCGTTGAGTTCGCGGCCGTAGATGCGGACATCATCGATCTGTCCCTTATAGGGAGAGCCTGGCTGGCGTCTGCCGATCTTCAGGCTCGCCTTGCTGCGGGTTGAGCTGCGGAGGTTGCCCTGTTCGACCTTGAGCCCCTGGCTCTTTCCGTTGATATAGACCTTCACTCCCGCGGAGGTTCCTGATCCATCGTGGGTGACAAAGACGTGGCTCCACTTTCCGTTCTGGACCGTCCCGTTGCTCATGACCTTCAGCGCATCATTGGGCCAGGAACTGACCAGGTGCATCCCGACCTGGCCATTCTGGAGATAGAGATCCCACCCACGGTATTTGTTGCCATCGTTCATCTTCGCCAGGGGGGCGCCATTGCCCGCCGGCTTGATCCAGGCTCCGAAAGAGAACGAGTCGGTCCTGTCAAAGTTGGCGTGATCGCCGAGCTCGATGTAATTTCCGCCGTCAAGCCGGAAGGCCTTGCCGAACTTGCCATCGACCCAGTGGCTGCTTCCCTTGACAGTTCCTTTTCGGCTGGAGTCAATCGAGTCCGCGATGCCGTTGCCCGGGCCCTCGTCGAGCGAGAAGTGATGAACCAGTCCGGCCGGCTCGGCCGGGCCCGCCTTGGATTCCTTCTCGGCCTTTTTGATCCAGGCCTGGAACTCGCTCTCGGCGGCTTTCGCTCGCGCGGCGAGCTTTGCCTCTGCCGCTTTCAGGGAGGCCTGCTCTTTCTTCATCATGGCGGCGCGAGCAAAGTTGGGGACGTTGACAACCGGCGACTGGTTGCCTCCCCGGCTTTGCATGCCCGGGTCGGAGGCCTGGTTGAAGTAGGCGAAGAACCGATAGTAGTCTTCCTGTGAGATCGGTTCGTATTTATGGTCGTGGCATTGCGCGCATTGCATGGACAGACCGAGCCACACCAGCGAGGTGGTCATCACCCGGTCGACGGCGTATTCCACCCGGAACTCCTCGGCGATCGCGCCGCCCTCGTCCGTGGTGGCGTTGTTGCGGTTGAAGCCGGTGGCGATTTTCTGTTCGACGGTAGATTCCGGTAGCAGATCGCCGGCGAGCTGCTCAATGGAGAACTTATCAAAAGGCTTGTTGGAGTTGTAGGCGCGGATGACCCAGTCCCTCCAGGGCCACATATCGCGCGGCCCATCAGCGTGAAAGACGCTCGAGTCTCCATAGCGCGCCGCGTCCATCCAGGCCAGGGCCATTCGCTCTCCATAGTGGGGCGAGGCCAGCATGCGGTCGACCATGGCCTCGTAGGCTCCGGGGCTCTTGTCGGCGAGGAAGGTGTCGATCTCCTTGATGGAGGGAGGGAGACCTCTGAGGTCGAGGCTGACCCTGCGGATAAGAATCTCCCGGCCGGCCTCGGCCGAGGTCTCGAGGTTGTTACGCTCCAGGTTGGCCAGCACAAAGTGGTCGATTGGGTTTTTAGCCCAGGCCTTCTTACCGGTGGCCGGCAGCTTGGGCTTCTGGGGTGTAATGTAGGCCCAGTGACCCTGCCAGGTCGCGCCGCTTTGGATCCAGGCGCCAATCTTCTCGATTTCCTGCGCCGAGAGTTCCTTGTGGGACTCCGGCGGAGGCATGATTTTTTCTTCGTCCTTCGAGTTGATGCGCAGCCAGGCCTTATTCTCGGCAAGGTTCTCCTTTCGGAAGACCCGGGCGACGCCCTTCTCCTCGTCAAGACGCAGCTTGGCCTTCCTGTTCTTCTTGTCAGGTCCGTGACAGAGAAAACAATTGGCGGCGAAGATAGGACGAATGTCGCGGTTGAAGCTGATCTCCTGCGCGGCCGTCTTGTCCTCCGCCGGCAGCGGCAGGGAAAGACAGGAGCAGGCGATTGCCAGCAGGATTGGAAGGCGGAGACAGAATGGCCGGGCGGGGGTTTTGTGCAGGAACCTGGTGTTGTTCATCAGCGCGATATTTCTCTGTAGTGGGAGATCATACGGACCGTGAAAGCTGGGAGTCTTCCCTTAGACGCACAGTTTAACTCGCTGGAAATCGCTGGGCAATGACTCAAGCTGATTTCAGATGATTCGAATCCGGCGGAGATCTTCCACCCGCCGCGGCTACCGCGGCTCTTCTTTCCGGCTACGGGCGCCTAATTTCGAGATTCGGTGTGTAGATGAGGTCTCGGGATGCAATATATTGATGCCTGAAATAAAGAGACCTAAGGAGATTCAGATGCGGGTTTACAGGGTAGTCCCGGTCGTTGCCGCGGCCGTGTTTTTCATCATGTTCCTTTTTGCTGTTGCCTGGTGGCCTGCTCTTCCCGCGGCCGATCAGAAACCGAACGTGCTGGTTATTTTTACAGACCAGTGGCGGGCGCAGGCCCTCGGATGCAATGGTGATGTCAATGCCCGAACGCCGAATCTCGATCGCCTGGCATCCCAGGGCGCCAACTTTCAGCGTTGCTACGCCACCAATCCGGTCTGCTCGCCAGCCAAGGCCGCCTTTCAGACCGGTCGCTATCCTCACCAGACAGGCGTCATTAACAACAGCATCTATCTACCCGAGACGAAGGACAGCCTGGCCCATTGCTTTGCGAGGGCTGGCTACGCGACAGGGTATATCGGCAAGTGGCATCTCGACGGGCAGTCGAAGCCGGGCTTCGTCAAGCCAGGTCGGCGTCAGGGTTACCAGTTTTTTGAGGGTTTCAACCGGGGGCATTGGTATTACAAGTCGAAGAAGTTGGCCGGGGCGCGCTATTTCACCGATGACGGAAAGCTCATCAAACCCAAGAAGTTCGAATCGATCTACCAGACCGACCTGGCCATCGGCTACATGAAGAGAAACAGGGAGAAGCCCTTTCTTCTCTTTCTTTCCTACGGAACTCCCCATTCTCCCTACGTGCCTCCGCCTCCGTTCGATCACTACAAGCCGGGCGATCTCAAGTGGAGGCCCAACGTCAGCGAGAAAATACGACAGCGGTACGCGAAGGGACTCTGCGGCTACTATGGCCTGATCGAGCTGCTCGACCACGAGGTCGGCCGCCTGGTGAAGTTCATGAAAGGCGCGGGGCTCCTCGACAATACCATCATCTTCTTTACTTCGGATCATGGTGATTCTCACGGCTCCCACGGATTGCAGCACAAGGGTCATCCCGAGGAGGAGTCCACGGGTATCCCGCTCCTCCTTCACGGCCCGGGGGTCAAGAAGGGCTTGGTGAGCCAGGTGCTCGCTTCGCAGATCGATTTCGCTCCCACGCTTCTTTCCATGGCGGGTATCCCCGTTCCCGGAAGCATGGCGGGGCGTGACCTGTCGACCGCGGTAGGGGGTGGAAAGCAGGAGGTCCCCTGGGTCTACCTCCAGGGAAAGATGCAGCGGGTGGGTCTTAGGCCCGCTGCTGACACGCGCAACGCGGGGGGACGCGTGGTTTCAGCCGCCTGGCGGACCCTGGTAACCCCTAGATACAAGCTGGCGGTTGATTCACAGCTGAAGGTGAGATTGCTGGTTGACCTCGAGAAAGATCCCTACGAATTGAAGAATCTTGCATCGGAGCCCGCCCTGGAGAAGGTTCGCGGTGAGCTCCTGGAGAAACTCAAAGAGGTCGGTCAGTCCACGGGGGATCCCTTTCCCAAGCCGCTGGGGGAGCCGAAATCAAGGTAGATTATTCGCTGGGAATGTATAGAACAGGACTCGGTTCGTTCAGGACAGCCGGGACAGAGGAAAGAGAACTATGAAAAATAGCCAGGTTGTACGCGCAGGGTTCAGACGCTTGGGCGCTGTGAGCTTTTTCATTCTGCTATCTTGTTGCGTATTGAGCGCCGCGGAGGAGCGCCCCAATATCGTCCTGATCATGGTCGATGACATGGGCTTCTCCGACCTCGGTTGCTACGGGGGTGAGATCGACACTCCCAACCTCGATAAGCTGGCCTCTTCAGGTCTGCGTTTCAGCCAGTTCTACAATGGGGCCAAGTGTTCGCAGTCGCGAAGCATGCTGCTGACCGGGCGCTACTTCACCGAGGCCGGGATGAACCTGCGAGGCAGCGTGACGGTCGCCGAGGCGCTGGGCAAGGCCGGCTATACGACGCTGATGACCGGCAAGTGGCATCTTCAGAGCGACCCCGTCGAGCTGGGCTTCAGCCGCTACTTCGGCCACCTGAGCGGGGCGACCAATTTCTTTCATGGAGACAATACCTTTCGCCTTGGGAAGGAGCCCTTCAAGGTGCCGAAGGAGGACTTCTACACGACCGATGCGAACACCGACTACGCGATTCGATTTCTCGAGGAGACGAAGGATGAAAAGAAGCCCTTCCTTCTCTACATAGCCTACAACGCACCGCATTATCCCCTGCAGGCGCACAAGAAGGACATCGACAAGTATCGTGGCCGGTTCTCAGAAGGCTGGGACGTCCTGCGCCGCAAGCGCTACAAGCGCGTGAAGGAGCTCGGTCTTCTCGGTGGGGACTGGCCCCTCACTCCCCGGCCCAAGGGTGTACCTTCCTGGGATTCTCTCAGTGAGAAGGATCGTAAGTGGGAGGCCTATACAATGGAGGTCTACGCCGCCATGATCGACCGGGTCGACCAGAACATCGGCAGGCTGATGAAGAAGATCGATGAGCTTGGCGCCTCGGAGAACACCCTCTTTATGTTCCTCAGTGACAATGGAGGCTGTCCGTTCCAGCGTACGAAGACAAAGCGCGATGTTCCGGGCCATCTTCCCGAATCCTACATCACCTATCACACGCCCTGGGCCAATCTGAGCAACACGCCGTTCAGGCTCTACAAGCAGAACCAGCATGAGGGAGGCATCTCGACTCCACTGATTGTTCACTGGCCGAAGGGTATCGCCAGGGGCGGGACCATAACCCATCAGATGGGGCACATCACCGATCTCATGGCGACCTGCCTGGAGGTTGCCGGCGCTAAATATCCGAAAACCAACAGTCGCGGGCAGAAGGTGTCACCGATGAGGGGCCGCTCGCTGGCCCCGATCTTCAGGGGCGAGACCCGCGAGGCGTCCGACCCTGTCTTTTTTCACTTCAGCAGCAACCGGGCGGTTCGAAGCGGCAAGTGGAAGCTCTCCTGGACCGGCAAGGGGCCCTGGGAGCTCTACGATCTGGATAAGGACCGCACCGAGCTGGTCGATCTCTCCGGGAAATTCCCCGGGCGCGCAAAGGAGATGGCCGCCTCCTGGGAGCAGTGGTTCAAGGCGACATCCGGCGGTACCTTCAAGGGCAGGAAGCGTAAGGCTAATAAGGCGAACAGGAATAAGAAGAATAAATCCCCCCAGGGGTAGTAGTTCAGGAGCTGTCCAATTCACCTCTCTGGAATGAAAAACATGACGAGAATCCATAGCCCTGCTTATTTGATGCTTTTCGTTCTTCTCTGTCCGGCGCTCCTCGCGGAGCCGGATCGTCCGAACGTTCTCTTTATCATGAGCGACGATCACACCTCCCAGGCCTTCGGGGTCTACGGGTCCAGGCTGGCGAAGCTCAATCCGACCCCGGTGATCGACCGGCTGGCGAAGGAAGGGATGCTCTTTGAGAACTGCTTCTGCAATAACTCGATCTGTACCCCGAGCAGGGCATCGATTCTCACCGGGCAGTACAGCCAGACCAACGGGGTGCTGACGCTCAGGGGCAGGATTCCCCCCGAGAGACAATTCCTGCCAGCCCTGATGCGCAAGGCCGGCTACCTGACCGCGATGATCGGCAAATGGCATCTCAAGGAGGAGCCGGCGGCCTTCGACTATTACAAGGTCCTTCCCGGCCAGGGTAAGTACCACGACCCCATCTTCAGGGTCCAGGGCAAGCTGAGGTGGCCCAGGAACACGGTCTCTCACAAGGGCCAGCACTCATCCGATGCCATCACCGACAGCTCACTGGCCTGGCTGCGAGGTCGTGACAAGAGCCGGCCCTTCTTCCTGATGCACCACTTCAAGGCGCCGCACGATATGTTCGACAACGCCCGGCGCTATGACTCCTACCTCGAGAAGGTTGAGATCCCAGAACCCGCAAGCCTCTACGAGCGTGGCAATCACGGATCGGTAGCCGTTCGCGGGGTCAACGACAGCCTGCTGCGAGAAATCGGCACCAGTGTTTCCAAGCGACATATTCAGCGCAACATGGGGAAGCACATGAAGGTCGACCAGTCGCTTGGTGAGCCGGAATACACGAAGCTCTCCTACCAGCGCTATCTCAAGCGCTACCTGCGCTGCGTCAAGGGGGTGGATGACAATGTCGGCAGGTTGTTCAGGTACCTCGAGGCCGAGGGACTGATGGACAAGACGGTGATTATCTACACCGGCGACCAGGGCTTCATGCTCGGCGAGCACGACTATATCGACAAGCGCTGGATGTATGAAGAGTCGATGCGGATGCCCTTGCTGGTTCGCTACCCGCCGATGATCAAGGCCGGCAGTCGCAACAACGAGCTGGTCAACAACACGGACTTCGCGCCGACAATCCTCGCCCTCGCTGGCGTTAAGACGCCTGGCTATATGCAGGGCAGGAGCTTCAGCGAAATGCTGCGCGGCAACATCCCCGGGGACTGGCGCACCGCCACCTATTACCGCTACTGGATGCACATGGCGCATCACTGGAACCCGGCGCATTTCGGCATCCGGACGAAGGGGCATAAGCTCATCTTCTATTACGGTCTCCCCATCAGCGGCAAGGAGAACGCCACCCTTCCCGCGTGGGAGCTCTACGATATGGAGAAGGACCCGCGCGAGATGAACAATGTCTACGCCGACCCCGCCTACGCTCGAATCAGGACGAAGCTCAAGGCTGAACTGAAGAGAGTTCGCGGCGAACTGAAGGAGGAAGACACCTCTGCGGCTATCAGGGAGGTTATCGAGAAACACTGGAAGGACTGACCTTGAATCCTGATGAACCGAAGAAGCGGGAGAATCCTATGAGTTCTGAAATCAGGAGAAGCCGTTCCCGGGCGACCTCGCTCGCTGATATCCCGGACCGTCTGAAGCACAACAGGCTTTATCTCAAGCTGCTGGTCAGGGGGTTCAGCGAGGAAGACTGGCTCCGCCCTCCAGCGGAAGGGCTGAGCAACGCTCTCTGGCTCCTGGGGCACCTGGCCTGGGGCAGGTTGACTCTCCTGCGGAGGTTGGGAGAGGATCTTCCAGAGGAATCCTGGGAGAACCATTTCAGTATTGGAAGCCGAGGGCAGGGCTCTCCGGAAATTTCCGCCGACGAGTTCATGGATAAATTCACTCTGCTGGGACGCCTGCTGGTGGATCGAATCGAATTGATGGGGGAGGAAGACCTGGACAGTCCCCTGGAAAAGCCGATGCCTGATGGGGCGGATACCGTGGCGGGGCTTGTTCGCTTCATGTGTTTTCACGAATCGTACCATCTAGGGCAGTTGGGATTGCTTCGACGTCTGAACGGTAAGCCAGGGCTTGCCTGATGGATGTTGCTGTTAAGTAAGCGATCTGTTCGATAGGTAGAGCTGCGAATTCCGCTAGTGGTGAAAACTTACCCAATTCAATTGGAGCGGGGCAGTTTGACCTATATCTTTGAAATGTGGGTAATTAGGCGATGATTTCCGCTTGGCGAGCATCGAACTGTTGTTGTTCAAA
The DNA here is from genome assembly GCA_965659285.1 of Planctomycetota bacterium. Taxonomy (GTDB): domain Bacteria; phylum Planctomycetota; class UBA8108; order UBA8108; family UBA8108; genus UBA8108. The sequence continues at coordinate 8,638 of CBFHWB010000085.1, forward strand.
GTACTTGGGTGATTGAGATGCGGTCCTGGACCAGCCTGGATAAAGCCCTGTCGACCGTGGTTTTCTGCCTGACAGTTTTTTTTGGTAACTGTCTGCAGGCCACGGAGTTCCGGCGAGGCGATTTCAATTCTGACGGACGCAGTGATATCGGCGACGGTATCTCTGTCTTCAACCATCTTTTCTATGGTGCGAATGGTCCCCTGTGCCGCGACTCGGCCGACTACAACGACGATGGAAGAAACGATATCGCCGATGGCGTCTACCTGCTCAGCTATCTTTTTCTTGGAGGTCGCCAGCCTCCGGAACCCTTTGCTGAATGCGCTGAGGATCCCACCCCGGATGGACTTGGCTGCGAGATCTACGTCCCCTGTATGGATCCCGAGGAGGTTCCCGATTTCGACGGGGATGGGGTCAGCGATTTTCTCGACAATTGCCTGGAGGTTCCCAACCCGGATCAGGCTGACACGGATGCCGATGGACTTGGGGACATCTGTGATGAGACGCCCCAGCCGGCGGGCCCGGTCGGGCGCTGGCCGGTAACCCGTCTTACCGCGTCCAGTCCTCTCTCCAGCTGGGTCCAGTCTGCGAACCTGCCGAGACAATTGGAGATAGGCCGTTACGTGGAGCTTGGCAATACCGACACGGCCTATGACGGTGTCAGGGCCCTGGTGATCGATCTCGACCGCAGCAGGAGCTCTTTCCTGATTGAAACCTCCGCTGTCGAGGCTCGAAATCACGGTAACCTGGCAGGGTATTGGCAATTCGCCCCGGGCCTGGCTCCGGAGTCCGGTGAGCCCCTGCTCATCGGAGTTACTATCGATGGGGAGGATTACTCGAGTTTTACCGATCCGGAAGGGAATATCCTGCGGGTCTCGCTCGCCCCCGGCCCCCAGGGCAGCCACTCTATCAGGGTCGGCCTCGAAGGCCGCGGGGGAGACGAGGAGCTCGCGCCCTATGGAGTTACCACGGACAGCCTGGTCAGGATGGAATTTGTCGTTCCCGGTTGGCCTGTCTCCCTGGTAACGATGTGTGCCTCCATCGAGAGCTTCAACTGGAATGAGGCGGGGGGGAGGGTCGTTATTGAAGGAAGACCTGTCTCGACCACCTACTTCCAGGAGAATGATCCCGATCTCTCGGCGCGAGACATCGAGGCGAGCTTCTGGGGTACCCTGTCGAGGCTTCCGCCCGGCTCAAGCTGGAGCGCCTCGGGACGTTATGTTCATGGAATCTGGACAGCCACCAACGCCTCGCGTTGGGGGGTTCCGTTCTACAACAGGCTCGACCGTTCCTACGATTTCCCTGTCGAGGCGCCATCTTTTCTCAGTGATGGAACGACTCGCAACCTGGGGAGCTTCGAGGCTTTCATCCCCGGCCGTGTTCTTACCGATCCGCAGATGTTTGCCTTTGATTCCGTGGACGATGTCGAGCCTGGAATGGTTTCGGTATACAGCGTTTCAGAAGACGAGGAACCCCTTCGCCTCGATCCTGAAATCGAGGTCAACTCCAGGCTGGATGGCGTTCTCTTCAGCGTGAGCGGCTTTCACTACTCACGGCCGGCGATCAGGTTGAGAATCGATTCACCCATCGCGACTCCCGGCAGAGCCAGCAGCTGGGGGATTATAGAGATCGCCGCGGCGGGGGGGACGGCCATCTGGATCTATTCGGACGGGATACCCAGTGAGCTCGAAGAGGGAGGCGTGATCAGGATTCACGCGACTGGAACTCCATTCGATGGCGTGAGTGGAACCGTGCAATTTGTCGGCAGGGATTTCAATGTATTCCTGGTGGAGACCAACCTGGTCGGCACGGGCAATTACGGCAATCTCAGCGGCTATTGGGAATTCGCTCAGCTTGAGCCTCCCCCCCCACCGGACCGCGATGGAGATGGAATCTCCGATGCGGAGGACAACTGTCCCTCGGTGGCCAATCCTGAGCAGGTCGATGAAAATAAAGATGGTATAGGCGATGCCTGCCAGCTTTCTCCGGAGGTGGCCGCCGCCTGCGAAGCGGCTCTGGATCTCTCTCCCACCGACAGCGTGATTGCCGATTCGACCGGCGGCGCGCTGTTTAATGTCGATTGCGGCCCGGGGGGGCGTTCTCCAGGTTCCTGGTTCAGGCTTGTTGGAACAGGGAACTGGATGGTTGTGAATACCTGCAGCAGGGGGACCTCTTTTGATACCAGGCTCAGTGTTTTTGAGGGCGGCTGTGATGAGCTTGTTTGTCTCTCAAGTAATGATGACGGGGCCGGTTGTCCCGATGGGCAATCCTATACTGCCTTCCGGTCGGATAGGGGAGTCGAGTACCGGGTGCTGGTACACGGAGCCGGTCCGGACGACTCTGGTCCCTTCGTTCTCAATGTCGAGGAGGCCTTCCCTCGAAATGATACAGATGGTGACGGGATCTACGATGAGGACGACAACTGTCCCCCGGTGTTCAATCCCGATCAGGCCGACACCGATGACGATGGCCTGGGAGACGTCTGCGATGGCGACCCGGCGCCGCTGAGCCCCTGCGAAGACTCGATCTCTATCGACCCGGTCAGCACCACCTTTGGCGATACAACAGGACTGCTGCCGCGTGTCGAGATCGACTGCGGGGCCAGCGCGATCTCCTCAGGGATCTGGTACAGGCTGGTCGGCACCGGAGACGAGCTGATTGTCGATACCTGCGGGCCGGAGACGGTTTTCGATACGAAGCTGAGCGTCTTTTCCGGAGTCTGCGAGGAGCTTGTCTGCATCGCGGGTAACGATGACGGCGGCGGGTGCCCTGATTACCAGAGCCATCTCAGCTTCCGATCCGAGCCCGGAGTTGAATATTTCATCGTTGTTTATGGTTACGGATCCAAAGATTCCGGCTCCTTTGTGCTGAACCTGAGTCTTGACCCGGACTTTGATGACGATGGGGTAGAGAACGAGCTCGATAATTGTCCCTGGCAGGCCAATCCCGGCCAGGTTGATACCGATCAAGACAACCTGGGAGATGCCTGTGACAGCGACGATGATGACGATGGAATTCCTGATGCAGGGGACAACTGCCCGGCGCGATCCAATCCGATGCAGGTCGACACAGATGGGGACGGGCAGGGGGACGCCTGCGATCCAGATGATGATGAAGATGGGGTTGGGGACCTGGTTGATAATTGTCCGCTGACCTCGAATTCAGCCCAGGAAGATATCGACAGCGATGGGCTGGGTAATTCCTGCGATGAGGACGACGATGGAGATGGCATCGATGATGCCTCAGACAACTGCAACCTGTTGGCCAATCCGGGCCAGTTGGATACCGATGGTGACGGAGCTGGCGACCCCTGTGATTCCGACGACGATGGAGATGGCCAGCCCGACATATCGGACAATTGTCCCTTGCGGGCAAATCGGAACCAGGTGGATACGGACGGAGACTTGAGTGGGGATGCCTGCGATAACGACGATGATGGAGATGGGGTGGTGGACCAGTTCGATAATTGTCCGCTGGTGGAGAATGACGCGCAGTCGGACAATGACGAAGACGATGTGGGAGATGCCTGTGACGATGATGACGACAACGACGGCATTTCCGACGCCGGGGATAATTGTCCACTGGTCTCAAATAGCGGCCAGGGTGATCTTGACCTGGATGATCTCGGCGACCTCTGTGACAGCGATGACGATAACGATGGAATAGAAGATGACCGGGATAATTGCCCTCGCTTGACGAATCCGACCCAGCTTGATTCTGACGGTGATGACGCCGGCGACGCCTGTGACCTTGATGATGATGGTGATGGAGTTGACGATGTCGTGGACAATTGCCGACTCCTGGCCAACCCCCGCCAGTTGAATACCGATGGAGACGAATCTGGAGATGCCTGCGACCAGGATGATGATGGAGATGGCCATTCGGATGATGAGGACAACTGCCCGCTCACAGCCAACGCTCTGCAGGAGAACACCGATGGTGATTCATTCGGAAACGCCTGCGATGCGGACGATGACGCTGATGGCATCGTAGATGGGGAGGACAATTGCCCGCTCCTATCCAATCCCACGCAGGCCGATCTCGACTCCGATGGCCTGGGAGATTCCTGTGATCCCGACGATGACAATGATGGTGTCAGCGATGCGGATGACGCCTGCGCGGGCCATGATGACGCCGCCGATGAAGATGGAGATGGGATCGCGGATGGCTGCGACAATTGCCCGGTCCACGCGAATCTTTCCCAGGAGGATCGTGATGGAGATGGGGTTGGTGATGCCTGTGACCAGGTAGGCCCCTTCCAGCGTACGGATGCGAACGGCGATGGGCGTCTGAATATCTCGGATGTAAGTTTTACTCTCAGCTGGTTGTTCCGAGGCGCCCGGGCTCCGGAGTGTATTGCGAGCGCTGATTCCAATGCCGATGGCCGAGTCAATATTGTGGACGCCACCTATACCCTCAACTGGCACTTCTACGGCGGGCAGGAGCCGCCGGCCCCGCTGGCCTGCGATGTTTCTTCCCTGGAGACGGACCAGAATCTTGGTTGTGAGAAGGACTCTTGTCCATGATCCTGATGCCCGGGATCGTTCCTGGAAGATGGGTTCAGGACATCGCCTGGAGATACTGCCTGTCGATGACGGCCAGCATCGTTTCTAAGCTCGAGTAGGGGCCCGGGGTGTAGGCTCGTGAAGAAACGCCCCGTTGTGAGCGTTCGCAGATCTCCCAATCCTGGCTGTTGGTCTCATCCCAGAATTGAACCGCCGGCCCGGGGTCAAAGTCCGGCTCGGCGATGGCGTCCGGATGGTAGAGCCATTCGCAGGTGATGAGGCTTTTGCCTGGACCGTTCCTGGCGAGACGATGAACCAGGACGAGGTCCGGCTGGAGGCTGACCAGCATGTTCGGGAAGATCACGTAGTAATAGGCTCGCTGCAGATCCGGCCCCTCGAGGCCGGGGAGGTGGGGTGCGCAGCGCTCGCCGGTGGTCGTCATTCCGCCGCCGGGTCGGCCGATCTCCATTGGGCCACCGAGGAACGGCCCCTCCTCAAGGTCGTTCGATGTCGCCCGGAAATGGCTGAGCTCATTCAGCGCGGGGTGCACGGTGGGGCAGTGGTAACATTCGGAATAATTCTGGACGATCAGCTTCCAATTGGCGGCGACGTTGTATTCCACCTGGTGGGCGGTCCGCAGGTCGCCGATCCCCCAGGGACCGAATCTCTTCTCCAGGGGAGCGAAGTGGGTTTCGAAGTCGACCGGGTCATCTGAGAGGTTGATGAAGATCGCGCCCATCAGGGTTTCGCAGTGGGTGGTCTTGAGCGGGTAGTCATCTTTCTGGAAGTCCTCGGTTTCTTCCATGTTGGGAGCGCTGGCAAGCTTACCGTCAAGCGAATAGGACCAGGCGTGGTAGGGACAGGTAATGTATTTTCCGAATTTTCCCTCGTCGCTCGAGCAAAGTCCGGTGCCTCGATGTCTGCAGAGATCGTAGAAGGCGCGAATCTCTCCTTCCGGATCCCTGACAATGATGATTCTCTCTTCGCCCTGGGTGTGGACGAAGAATTCCCCCGCTTCCCTGATAGAAGATTCTCTCCCGACGTAGATCCACTCCATGGAGAAGATCCTTTCGCCTTCGCGCTCGTAGATCTCCTCGTCGGTGAAATACCGGCCCGGAAGGGTCGTCGGCTGGTTGTTCGTGGGTGTTGTCATGCTGATTTTCACCTGTCTGAGAAACTGCTGACAGCAGGCGTCCCTGGTAACCTCCTGATGTGAAAAGAAGATGAGGGATCGGTCAAATGAAATTGTTCGGAGGATGAGGGTGATAAGATATAAGGTTCTCGCTCAACTGAGCGATGGAGGGTTCCCGGACGCTCGTTTATAATCACTCCCTGGTATCAGTTTTTCCCGGGATCCCCGACCAGCACAGGGAAGTTTCACGCATGCCTCGTCAGGTTGTTTCATTCTGTTCTTCTCTCGCCCTGCTGCTCACGGTTACCTGTCTTTCGTCTGCCCTCGTCATCGCCCAGGAAGCGAAGAAGGCGGGAGTCGAGCTTACCGTTCGCGCCGTTCCGGCCGGCCGGCTTGACCCCTTTCGCAAGAGCTTTGCGAAATACGTCAATGTTTTTGGTGTTCATGTCTTCGCCACCGCCAGGACTCCTGATTCGAAGGTTCGCCACGCGGGCACCATCCTGGCGGAATATCTCGATAATGATGAAGATGGCAAGCCGGACAACCCACTTGTTCTGAAAGCTCTCGTTGACAGGAACGCGTTCCTGATGATGACCGCGACTGACCGGGGACTCGATCGTATTGACCCCGAAGAATGGATGGATGCTGGTTTTCACGCCGGCCAGTTCCAGCACGCGCAAGAGACGAACCCGGGACGGGGACGCTTTGATGCCAGCCTCGAGGAGGTTCTCCATCTCATCACCCAGCATGGCTATGGCAACGCCTATCCGAAAATTTTTGGAGACCGAAAAGGTACAGAGCTGGCGAAGTGTCTCGATAAGGCGAGGGGAGGGCATTTCACCCGTGTTCCGAGGCGCTACCCTCGCGGGGCCTGGTTTACCTACGATGATCGATCCTGCGAATACGGTTGCCAGACCCAGGAGTATATCTACTGGGCCCTGACCTCCCTGCTGGGAGCCCAGCAGGACCCCGAGCGTTGCAGGGATATCTCCCATGAGTGGAGACTGTGTACCCCCAAGGCGCTCAAGAGAGGCGACCCGGGAATCTACGCCCTCCTCAAGAACCCGAAATACAGATTCCCCAAGGTGCTTCCAGATGGAACCTATCGTAAAGCCGGCGCAAAGAAGAAAACCCGTGGCTCCTGATACGAGGATCCCGGGACTGTTGATCCTTTGCGCCCTGCTGTCCGGCTGCGGACTCGACAGCCAGGTGTCGGTGGGAGGTGAGCCTCCTGTTGCGACGGAATCGGAGCGGCCCGCCCTGCCCGTTGATTACGGTTACTCGCGTGATGACGAGCTGAGAATCAATCATCTCCAGGTGAAGGGGACTCACAACAGCTACCATCGCCGCCCGGCTTTTTCGCTTGTCAGTGAACACAACTATGAACAGGCTCCGCTGGATGTGCAGCTTGGTGAGTACGGAGTTCGCGCGGTCGAACTGGATATTCACCCATCATCAAGGGGCTACGAGGTCTACCACCTGCCGGTGATCGATTCGCGCAGTACCTGCGCGTTGCTGGTTGACTGCCTGGCGGTCCTGAAGAGCTGGTCCGATTCAAACCCCGGCCATCATCCGCTGTTTGTCTGGATCGAGCCGAAGGATGAATTTGGCAGGGGTATTTTTGATATGGACGCTCTCGACGCCGAGATTCTCTCGGTCTGGCCGGAAGACCGGCTCGTGACACCGGCGCTGGTCAAGGGCGACCATGCATCCGTACGCGAGGCTATTGTAGAGCGGGGCTGGCCGACACTTGGCCGGGTTCGCGGCCGGGCGATGTTCATGCTCCTTGACCGAGGCCGTCAGCGGGATGCCTACCTGCGAGGAGAGAGGGGGCCAGGGGCGCTCGATGGGCGAGTACTCTTTGTTCACGCCAACCCGGCCGATTTCGACGCGCCCTTCGCCGCGGTCGCGAAGATCGATGACCCCTCCAGTCGGCATATACCTGTCGCCCTGGCCAAGGGGATCATTGTCGGAAGCAATATCGGCTCAGCCTCACGCTCAGACGAAGGCAACCTTCGGAAGCTGCGGGCCGGTCTTCGAAGCGGGAGCCATCTTCTGACCGGAGATTTTCCGGCGCCTGTAAAGGGGCGGAACTATTGGTTCAAGATGCCGGGGGGGACTCCATCTCGCTGCAATCCCATCACGGCGCCGGGTAATTGCTCGAGCCTCGATGTCGAGGACCCCTCGGTTCTCCGCCGAGGCAGGCAGGCGCCCGGCGACTGAGGCCCGGCCTATTTCTCGAGCCCCATCTTTTCGAGCTTCGGGGTGATGACGAACTGGCAGTAGGGGACCGCCTTGTTGTTGCGGTAGTAGTCCTGGTGGTATTTCTCCGCCTCGTAGAACTTCTCAAGCGCGCTCACCTCGGTGACGATGGGCGAGCGGAAAACCCCGGCCTCGTCCTTCTTTTTGATCGCCGCCTCGGCGATCTCTTTCTGCTTTTGCGAGTGGAAGAAGATGGCTGAGCGGTACTGGGTGCCGACATCATTGCCCTGGCGATTGAGGGTGGTCGGGTCGTGCAGCTTCCAGAAGTTTTCAAGTACACCGGCGAAGTCGATGACCACCGGGTCGAAGGTGACCTGTACGACCTCGGCGTGACCGGTGAGGCCCGTGCAGATCTGCTCGTAGGTCGGGTTGGGGACGGCTCCACCCATATAGCCGGAGGTTACATCGCTGATTCCCTCGATCTGTTCAAGAACCGCTTCGATGCACCAGAAGCACCCGGCTCCCAATGTGGCTACCTCGGTAGTCGAGGCGGGGGCGGGGGCCGGCGTCTTCTCGGGCTTCTTTTCTGATTCAATATTTACGGGGGCTTCTTTTTTCGGTTCGGGCATCGTTTTTTTGACCACGTTGGAATCGACCCGGTCGCTACAGCCACCGAGAGTGAAAGGGAGGACCGCGAAGCAGAGCAGGTAAAGGTAGGTTTTCATGAAAATGGATTTCATAGGATGGAGGTTAACAACAAAAAACGCCTTTGATCAATACGACCGCATTA
>CBFHWB010000086.1:0-6983 GCA_965659285.1 Planctomycetota bacterium
ATGGCCGTAGGAGGTCTCGAGCACCTGGACCTCGACGCTTCGGTGGAAGGGCTGTCCGCGGGCGGTGATGTCATCGGCCCAGACGAAGATTCCGGCGTTGCCGCGCGCCTTCATATGGCGCCACTCGACCTCCATGATGAAGTTCTGGTACATGCGCGTGGTGCGAAGCTCGCCGGTCGGCTTGCCGGAGCAGATGATCATCCCGTCTTTCACTGCCCAGGTGGAGGGGGCGGTGTTGACCCTGACCCACCCGTCGAGGTTTTTGCCGTTGAAGAGCGGACGGAATTCTTCCTTCTTATCCTCTGCCGCAATAGCGGGGAGGAGGGACAAGAGGGCCAGTACGGGCAACAGGCTGAAGGTTTTCATGACTCATGGTCTCCTTGGTTTATTTCTACCATGGATAGGATAACCCAAGCTGCTGGTGAAAAGTAGGAGCGCCCGGCTTGCCGGGAGCACGGCCTCGGGCTACTCTCGGGTCTTGAGTTCTATTCCGCGGGCCTTCACGCCCCCGACCTTATTCCGAGGAGGACCTTCGTGAGCCATTGGGACTGGGGCATCATCGCCCTGCTGAACATCCCGGTCATCGTCTACGGTTTCTACCTGGGGCTCAAGGTGCGCAGCAGCACAGACTGGTTCCTTGCCGGGCGCACCCTGCCGTGGTGGCTGGTGGGGGTCTCGATGTACGCCACGGCGATCGACTCGAGCGATCTCGTCGGGGATTCCGGCGAGACCTACAATACCGGGCTCAGTTTTTTCGTCATGAACTGGGTAGGGGTTGTGGCGGGCTGGATGATCGCCGGTTTTTTCATCGCACTTCCCATGTACCGCCGGGGCATGTTCACCAATGCCGAGTACCTTGAGGCTCGCTTCGGGCCGGCAGCGCGGGTGCTGAGCGTTCTCGTACAATTGCAGTATCGTACCGCCGTCATGGCGATTATCGCCTATACCGCCTACCTGACCCTCGATATTGTCTGTGGCCTCGGTTCCTACGCCTGGTGGGGTGTCATCGGGATCGCCATCCTGGCGAGTATCTACACGGCGCTGGGCGGCCTGCGCACGGTGGCGATTACAGATTCGCTGCAGTTTGTGGTGATGCTTGCGGCGGCCCTTATTTTCTGGGGGCTTGTCTGGGGCGAGGTAGGTGGCTGGGAGGGTACGCGCGAAAAGCTCGAGGTGCACGATCCCGAGGTGGCCGCGGAAATGCTGCATGTCGGCCATGACACGGTTGAGCATAAAGCGGTGGTTAAATTCTCGGAGAGGACCGGTGCAGGCGCTCAGCCCGATCCTCATGAGGCGAAGCGGATGCATATCGAGGGCTTCAAATACAACAAGGAGAAAAAGAGATACGAGCGCCGTTCCCCGGTCTGGCTCGTCATCCTGGCCTTCATCATCCTCGGCATCGGCTACTCGGTGGTGAACCACACCCAGTGCATGCGCCTGCTCGGTGCGCGCAGCGAGTGGCACCTGAAAATGTCGGTCTTCGCGGCCGGCCTCATCCTGGTGGTGATGTCTTTCTTCAACCTCTCGATGGGGGTCATGGGCCGTGCTCTTCATCCCGTGGTTGACCTGCTGCCGGGCGGTAAAAATGACGCCATCTATCCCTTCATGGTCAGCGAGCTGGCTCCGGAATTCCTCAAGGGAGTCGTGGTGGCGGGGATTCTCGCGGCCGCCTTGTCGACCTTCGACTCCATCGGCTCGACGCTCTCGGCGCTCTTCACCCGTGATATCTATGCCCGCTTCATTACCAGGGATGGGGATGACAATCACTACCTGAAGGTGGGGCGCTGGGCTACACCGCTGGTCATCGGAGGCTCGTTCCTCTACATCTTTCCCTACGATTTTCTCGGAGAGGGGATGGTCAGCTTCTTTCTCAGCATCAGCAGCGTCTTCGTGGTGCCCCTGCTGACCCTCTATCTCATGGGCCGGTTCACGCCGGTTCATCGGCGAAGCGGCGTGATCGGGCTCTGTGTCGGTGGAGCCTATGGCCTGGCGCGACTGTGGATCGACAGCCAGGGTGTCTATCTCGCCTTTTTCCTGACAAACAAGTACGCAGCCTATTCCTACAGCATGCTCTTCACCGCGGCCTCGATGGTGGTGGTGTCGCTGGTGCTGGGCTGGGAGAAGAAGGGCGAGCTGCGCACTGTCGAGGTTGACGGCTGGCTTGGCAGGAGCCAGGAGCAGGCAAGAGAACTGCTGGCTTCTGAGCATGGGGAAGCCTCCAGCTCCCGGCTGCCGGCGATTCTCGCCCTGCTGGTTCTCGCCCTCGGTTGCATCCTGAGCTTTGTGATCTTCTGGTAGACATCGCTGCTGCCCGCCACGGCGGGCCGGGGTATACTGTCGGTTCGATTTAATGTCTCCGTAAACTCAGCGAGCGAGAACATGAAACACACGATCCTTGCCCTTGTTCTGACCGTTTTCACCTCATTGGCGGCGACCGCCGCCGACCGGCCGAACATCCTCATCATCCTGACCGATGACATGGGCTTCTCCGATCTCGGCTCTTTCGGCGGTGAAATTGACACGCCGAACCTCGACTCCCTGGCGAAGGGTGGATTGCGCTTTACCGAGTTTTACAACACGGCGCGGTGCTGGCCGACCCGGGCGACGCTCCTGGGGGGGCGCTACAGCGACCGCCTCGGACCCTCTCAGATCAGCATCGCAGAGGTTCTGAAGCCGGCCGGCTACCAGACGGGCATGGTGGGCAAGTGGCACCTGGGTATGAATCCCCGCAAGGATGGCCCGATCCAGCGCGGCTTCGACGATTTCTACGGCACGATGACCGGTGCCGGCTCCTTCTGGGATCCGTACACGCTGACCCGCAACACCGATCCGATCGATGCGGTGGAGGAGGAGGGAGAGAATTACTATTACACCGATGTCATCGGCCGCGAGGCTGTCCGCCAGATCGAGGCCTTCGCCAGGAACAAGGACAAGCCCTTCTTTCAATACGTTGCCTTTACCGCGGCGCACTGGCCGCTTCACGCCCCGGAAAAGACCATCCAGAAATACATCCCGCGCTACCAGGGCGGCTGGGAGGAGCTCCGCGCGGCGCGCTACAAGCGCATGCTTGAGATGGGGATCATCGACAAGGAGCGCTGGCCGCTTCCGGCTACCGAGTGGAACGTCAAGAAGTGGAAGGATATCGACCACAAGGAGTGGCGCATCCGCAATATGGCGATCTACGCCGCCATGGTCGACCATATGGACCAGGCGGTGGGTAAGATCGTCGATGCGCTGAAGCGCACGGGCGCTTTCGACAACACCCTGGTCATCTACTTTCACGATAACGGAGCCTGCCCGGAGCATCTCGGCGGCAACGGCTGGAACACGGCGAACAACGTGCTCGCCAAGGCGAAGAAGGCCGGCAAGAAGGTCTATGTCGGCGACCATTTCAACGTCATGATGGGTGGGCCGCTGACCTACGGCAGCGTCGGCCAGAACTGGGCCCACTCGCAGAATACCCCGCTTCGCCGCTACAAGATGAATGTCCATGAGGGCGGCGCCTGCACCCCGGCGATCGTTCACTGGCCGAAGGGGCTCAAGCACAAGCCGGGCTCGATCACCCGGCAGCGCGGCCATGTTGTCGACATGATGGCCACCTGCATCGAGCTGGCCGGGGCGAAGTATCCTGCCGAGCGCAATGGCCGCAAGGTCGACCCGCACGAGAGCCTGAGCCTGGTGCCGGTCCTCACCGGCGGAAAGCAGCCTCGCGAGCACGCCTACATTTTCAACCACGCCAACACCCATGCGGTGATCAAGGGCGACTACAAGCTGGTGCGCGAGGGCCGCAAGAGGCCCTGGTACCTCTACAACCTGGCGAAGAACCGCACCGAGACCATCAACCTCGCCAAGAAGGAGCCCTCGATGGTGGCGGCCCTGGAGGAGATCTGGGAAAACCGCTGGGGCAGGAAGAAGAAGTAGTTTTCCATGAACCTATCCAGATCACGTTTCCTCATTTTAATCGTTCTGCTTGCCTGCGCTCCCGCGGGGCTGCGAGCCGCGCCGCGTCCGAACATCATCTTCTTTCTCTCCGATGATCACCGCTGGGACCGGCTGGGTTGCGCCGGGCATCCGATCCTCAAGACTCCGACCCTGGACAGCCTGGCCGCTGGTGGAATCCGGTTCGCGAATATGTTCGTCACCACCTCGATCTGCGCAGCCAGCCGCGCCTCTCTCCTCACCGGTCTTTACGAGCGCTCACACCGCTTCACCTTCGGCACTCCGCCGATCGCTTCGAAGTTGACCGGTGAGAGTTACCCGGCGCTCCTTCGCAAGGCGGGCTACCGTACCGGCTTCATCGGTAAGTTCGGAGTCAGGATTGAGCGCGGCGAGCGCGAGAAGATGTTCGACTTCTTCGTCGGCATCGGACGGGGGCCGTATTTCAAGAAACAGAAGGATGGAAGCCGGCGACACGAGAGCGAGCTCTGCGGCGACCAGGCCATCCGGTTTATCGAATCAAACCCTGAGGAGAAGCCCTTCTGCCTGTCTGTCAGTTTTAACGCTTCGCATGCGGAGGACGGCGACAAGCGTCCCGGCATCGGGCACTTCCCCTGGCCGAAGGCGGTCGACGGCCTCTACGAGGATGTCGAGATTCCGGATGCTCTCTACAGCGCCTCGGAGATTTTTGATGCTCACCCCGAGTTCATGAAGAAATCGATGAACCGCCAGCGGTTCTTCTGGCGTTGGGACAAGCCCGAGAAGTTCCGCACCAACCTGCGGGCCTATTATCGAATGATCAGCGGAATTGACGGGGTGATCGCCCGGGTTCGGGGCAAGCTCGCGGAGAAAAAGCTCGCCTCGAATACGGTCATCATTTTCAGTGGCGACAACGGCTACTACGAAGGCCAGAGGGGTTTCGCCGGGAAGTGGTCGCATTACGAAGAGTCGCTCAGGGTGCCGCTCATTATCCATGATCCGCGTGCGGAACAGTCTCTGCGCGGGAAGGTGTCCGGCTTGATGACGCTCAATATCGACATTCCCGCCACGATCCTCGCCTATGCCGGCATCGATGTTCCTGCCGGCTACCAGGGGCGCAGCCTGCTACCCCTGGCGCAGGGCCGTGATCCGGGGAAATGGCGCGCAGACACCTTTGCTGAGCACCTGATGAATCATGCGGCGATACCGAAGTGGGAGGGCGTGCGCGGCTCACGCTACGTCTACGCACGCTACTTCGAGCAGAAGCCCGCTTACGAATACCTGCACGATCTGGAGAAAGATCCATCCCAGTTGAAGAATTTCGCGGCGGATCCGGGCTATCGTGAGACGCTCGAAAAAATGCGCAGACGTTGCGAGGAGCTTCGCGATGCCTACGGGGGTCCTTACGACCCCGAGTGGGTGAAGAAGCTCAAAGCCCGGCAGCAGCAGAAGAAGCAAAAGAAGAAGGCCGGCTGAGAAGCCGGAAGCTCTTCAATGGCTGTATGTTAAGAATCCGACAAGTACAGACAGCCATCAGGGTGAAGCTGGGGTACCATGGTTCGGTGAAGGCGACGGTTAGTGTTGCCGGGTTCCGTGAACCATCTATCAGGAGATAAAAGATCATGAAGGCTCTCATCGCTTCGATTGTTGCAGTAGGTGTGCTCGCCGGCGGTTACCTCGTTCTCAAGGTAAGCGACCTCAGCGACCAGGTGACCAGCTTGAACGATCAACTGGGTACCGCACAACTGGCTCTCAATAGCCTGGAGGGTTCAAACGAAGACAAGAAACAGAACGCCGGGCTCAAAGAGTTGGGTGAGCGCTTGACCCTTCTCGAGGTTTCGAAGAACGATGCGGAGGCCTCGGCGCCTGCCGCGGCTCCGGCTGCCGGCCTGTCCGAGGTCCAGGCGCAGCTTGCGGTCCACGACAAGGATATCGCGCAGTTGAAGAAAGACCTTAAGGGCTCCAGCCAGGTCAGCAGCCGGCTTGACGAGGTCGCCGATCGTTTCCTGGGTGGAGGAAGCAGGGACTCCAACGGTGAACGCGAGGGCGGCCTGAACCGACTCTCCGAGCTCAGAACCCTCTTCAGCGGTGATTCCAACGAGCTGACCCCGGAGCAGCAGCAGAGGCGCGAAGAGCTTACCAAGCAGTTCCAGGGGCAGCGAGACGACTGGACGATCAGGGGCTTTGACAGATCCCTCGAGCTGAAGCTCGATGATGGCCAGAAAGACACTCTCAAGCAATTTCTCGCCCAGGAGCGGACCTCACTCGATGAGCTCAAGGGCCAGGAGCTCGAAAAGGAAGCTCTCTCGGCTTCGCAGAAACAGATCAAGGCCAACACAGACGCCCGTGTCGAGACGATCCTGACCGCTGACCAGAACACCTCCTGGGGCAAGTACCGCTCCCAGTCACGCTCCTCGAGAGGCTTCGGACGAAGCAGTCGCGGCAGGGGCTCACGCGAAGGCGGCTCCGACCGCGGAAGCGAATAGGCTTTCCGATCTCTGTGCGCTGAAGGGTGGATACTTCGTCTTTCCAGCCGAGTAGAGAAGGCCTGGGCTTATTTTCAGAAAAACTGGCAGGCGGGTTCATTTTCCTCCCCTACCAGACAGTGAACGATTTATTCAAAGTCGTCTAGTCGGGTTTTTTCCTTTAATCGGCCTCTTTTCCAGACTGCCTGTCGCAGCTGGCCTGGAGACCCCTGGAGGAATTCCATCAATAAAGGAGCGGGAAAATGTCGAATTCATCAGCGTCGACAGTCAGGAAGATTATTGGGATTCTGTTTCTTATTTTCTCCGGGGCGATCATGGGGGGAGCTGTCCTGGTAGCGGGATTCAAGGGATCTGGCAATGGGGGGGCCGCACAGAACGAGGCCGTGTTCAGCTCGGTGAGACAGCCTCCCTCCACTTCGGATTATCTGGAGATGGCCGCCAGCATATTCGCGGTCTCCCTGGTCTTTTCATTCATAGGCGTCCTGATCTTCGGGATCCGTAAATGGAAACTGACCCTGGGATGGAACCTGGCCGGGGCAGGCATCTACGGGCTCATGGCCATCCTGGGCCTTTATTCCATTG
>CBFHWB010000086.1:6993-16797 GCA_965659285.1 Planctomycetota bacterium
CGGAGATCCGGGAAAAGATGGCGTCAAATGATCCCGAGGGGGCGAAGGCGATCGAGAAGCTTTCTATCGACCTGGTCTCGGGGCTCCTGGCTGGCGGCTTGATCGTGCTGGCCGGCGGAGCGTTGCTGTGGCTTGAATACTCAAAGAAGAGCCGTCGCAAAAGCTCTCGGGCCAGGCTTGTCTCCAAGGCTGGATCCAGCCAGGTCGAAAAAAGTGAATCGGTCTCCAGAAAAAAAACCTCTCGAGGAAGTCGTCCAACTTCGGTCACGATCATCTCCTGGTTCATCATCGTTTCATCGGTAATGGCGTTCGCTCAGGGCATCTGGGGTATGTTCGATCCGCTGACACAGGATGTGATGAAGTCTGTTACCCTTCCGATTCCGATGCAATATGGAATGATGTTCGCGGGAGTTCTCCTCAGCATGTCCTGCTCGATCGCGATGCTGAAGGGCAAGGGATGGGGGCGGCTCTTCTGGATCTCCTGGACCAGCGTATCCATGATTGTCGGCCTGGTGATTTCTCCTGTTCCGATTATGATCCTTCTCGGAATGGTTCCGTTCCTGGTCGCGACCGTTTTTCTTTACCGCCCGGCCGTGAGCTCTTATTTTTCCACCAGTCAGCAGCCCTCTGTTTGAACGCGATGGCCGGCTGCTCATCGTCTTCGACATAGGCTTCCTGCTTTTAGATGCCGTTGGCCTGGCAGGCTGAGAAAGCTTTTCGCAGGAGTCCCTCACCTATCAAGCCGTTCCCCGCGGCTTGGTACGGTTTACAGGAATCGGTGTTATCAAACCTGCTTTCGCCACACTGGCTGTGTAATGGCCAGACGGTCTGGCCAGGGAATGCCGTCTTATACCCAGGGAGGCTCGTATGTCGAGTTGAATACATGAAGACAAAGACAGGAAAAGGTGTGAACCGGGGGCTTTACGGCCTTGAGAATTCCGCAAGGAGGCGCGATTTGCCGAGCCCGCGTTATTACGTCAGGATGCGTCTGCTGAAGAATCTCCTGTGGATGTTTTTCATCGTGCTTCTGCTGGCAGGGTTTCTGAGTGTCTTTTGCCTGCATACCGCGGAAAGGGCGAGCAGCTCTGAACCGGGGTTTCCCAGGGCTTCAATTGAGGCGCTCGACCATTAAAGAGGGGGCTTGTTCTGGTATCTGAAAAGAGGTGCTGTTTTGTCAGTAAGGAGAAGTAGCCGGCTGTTCGCGCTGGTTGTAATACTGCTTTGCGGTGGTTGTGGGGATCCAACCCCGGAAGTGATAAGCGAAGCTGAGCACACGTTGCTCGGGCCGAATCGCCAGGTCCATTCAGTTTCTTTCAGCCACGATGGCCGGCTGGTGGTCTGTTCAGGTCGAGGCATCCGGGTCTGGGAACCGGGCACGGGATTCGATGGAATTTCTCACCTTGGCGATCGAAAGCCGGTTTACAGCGTCTCCTGCAGCGTGGGTGGTTCCCTGATGGCGAGCGCGGGAGGGGATGGTGTCGCCACGCTGTGGGATCTGCGAACTGAGGCCGAGGGGTTTTGTCTCAGCGGCCACAGGGGGTGGATCCATGATGTCACGTTCAGCCCGGACGATCGTTTCGTGGCAAGCGCGGGCTATGATGGAACGGTAAAGCTCTGGGATACCGCTTCGGGCACTGAGAGGGCGACGCTTTCCGGTCATTGCAAGGCGGCCAGGTGCGTTGTTTTCAGTCCGGATGGCACTCGACTGGCGAGCGGCGGCAGCGACAGGACCGTCGTGATCTGGGATCTCGTAAAAGGCGAGCAGCTCCAGGCGTTCGATGGCTACGATGATGGCATCAGGTCGCTGGCCTACAGTCCGGATGGTGCGCGGCTTGCCGTAGCGGCCGGCGGTCGATCAGTGGTCATCCTGGACGCGCACACCGGCGGTATTCTTTTTTCCCCGGCTGACAGGGACAGGCGGATCACCGCCCTCGCCTACAGTCCTGGCGGGGAGCTTCTTGCGGCAGGTACGCGAGATGGAAGGGTTCGCCTCCTGGATCCACGGGATGGCCGACTTCGTTTCCTCATCGATGGACACGATGGTGGAATTACGGATCTGGCCTTCCGCCCGGATGGAAAAAGGCTGGTTACCAGCTGTTCTGAAGGGGCTGTAAAGGTCTGGAACCTTGGAGGGCGATATTAAACCAGCAGAACACCTTGTCAGGCCAGGGAACTCGCCGGGCGTCATTAAATTGTTTTCCGGCTATTCAGGCCTTACTCTTATGTCCTTGGGTCAAATCTATTTACGAGTGCCTGGCTACGGAGTCATTGGCTCCAGGTGCTCACGCCGCCTGTTGTTTTCAAGACCGTTCAGCGAGCCTTAAAGTACCGCCCCGGGCCTGTTCAGAAGGCTTTTCGATTTTCACCCTGCTGCATTGCTTCAGAAGGACGATTATGTTTCGAAATAGATGTACCTGGTTTTCCATCGCGTTGATTTCTGTTCTTGCGATGGCCGCTCCACAGGTTCTATCCCAGGGCTTTGTCGATAACTTCAACCGTCCCGACCAGGATGGTCCTCCGGAAGATTGGACCGCCTTCAGGGGAGAATGGACGATTACAGATGGCTCCCTGGTGGGGGAGTCCAGCGATTTCGACAACAACCCTCTGCGCGAGGCGTGGATCTGGGCAGGGCAGCCACCCGTGGAGCTG
Source organism: Planctomycetota bacterium (assembly GCA_965659285.1). Lineage (GTDB taxonomy): Bacteria > Planctomycetota > UBA8108 > UBA8108 > UBA8108 > UBA8108. The sequence continues at coordinate 9,643 of CBFHWB010000086.1, forward strand.
TCCTCCGACCTGGAGCTCTCCTTCGACATGAATTTTCTGACCGACTCCAATGTAGGAGACCGAAACGGCCGTCACGCGGGCGTCTTTTTTTGCTCATCGAGACCGACCCACCGCTGGGACAGGGCGGGGGGAATCAACGGCTACTGCCTTGACTGGATAGACCGTGTTGAAGATCGAGGTATTCGTCTCGTGCGGATTGACGGTGGAGACCAGACGGTTCTCAGAAACGCCGGAGGAGAGTTGCGGAGCCCGCCCCTTCACTGGAGGGTGGCGCTCGATGCCGCTACGATCCGGGTCTGGGGAGATGATGAGCTCATCATGGAGGTTGATGACGATCGCTACCGCGGCGGCCATCTCGGATTCTGGGTTTGGAGCAACGGGACCCGGGTCGCCTATGACAACGTGATGACCGGGGATGCGGCTCTTCTTCCACTGGCAGAGGAGCGTACTGTCCGGCTTCAGCCCGGGGTCGATGGCGAAGACACCGCGGCCTTCTATTTCACGGCGCACCGGGAAGCGGGCGCGCCGGGTAACACGATCGTGTTCTCGCTTGATGGGCAGGAAGGCGATGAAAACGCGCTCCTGATGGCATGGGGACGCGTGCCGACAAAAAACGACTACGACCTGGCAGCCGATGCTCGCGGCCAGGCCGACCAGCGGCTGGTGATCCCTTTCGCACGTGATGACCTCGCCTATGTCGTTCCATACGCAAAGAGAGGCGGGGGAGGGGAGGGAAATGGATTTAATTCAGTCACTTTGCAGGCAGAGCTACCAGGTCTTCTTCTCGACGGATTGTCGGTGGAGTCCGCCTCCAGGCCTTCCCCCGGGGGATCCGCAGGCAGGGTTACCACCTCAGTCTTCGGGGCCGGCTTTACCGCAGAGACCAGCTTTCTTTTTTCAGGGCAAGCTGGAGCAGGAATCACTGTTGTTGAGACGCAATTTGTTTCTTCGAGTCACGTTCTGCTGACCCTGGAATTGGGGGGACGGACCCTCCCGGGCTTCTACCAGCTCCAGGCCGGCAATGGGGACGTAGACAGCGCCCAACTGCAAGATGCCTTCCTGGTGACGGGAGAGAGCGCTCCAGGAGTGCTCGAAGTGAGCCTGATCGCTGCGGGGGAGGTCCGGCCTTTTCGTTCGCGTCCATTACAGGTTCGCTACAGCAACAGTGGTGGAGGCGTTCTCGCGCCGCGTTTACTTCGGATCCATCCGCCCGCGGGAGTCCGGCTCAAGCTGGCTGGTGACTACGCGTTCGCTCCTCCTGATGTGCCGGTTGATATCCTGACAGTCAACTCCGTGGGGTATCCCGGATCCCTTCCACCAGGCGCCTCCGGTGTACAGAATCTTGTCTATAGGGTGTTCTCCATTCCCGATCCCGGGATTGAGGGATCGGAGCAGATGGAGTTTACCGTTGAGGAGCTTTCTCCCCAGGGTGATGACGCGCTTTGCCTGGAGGCCGGAGTCGTTCGCTGTCCAGGCTTGCTTACGATGCCGGTTGTAGATGGATTAGATTCCGCCGACTGGGCCAGGATGGGGGACGTATTGGGAGAGAGTCTTTCTGATTTCATCTCATCCCTTGGGGAGCTTTCGACCCGGGTCGCTCTCCGCGGGGGCAATCCAGCCTCCGTCTCGGAGGCTCTCCGGCTGGCCGCGCACACGGCCTGGACCCTGGAGGATCCGGGCAACCATTTCAGCGCTGCGGTCTCCGGGGTTTTGCGTGATTCTTTTGGAAATCCACTGGCTGAGGTCAGCGTGGCTGCGGTTCGCGGGGCCGAACGAGCGTGCGCCGTAACGGGCGCATCGGGTTTCTTCGTGATCGAGGGGCTCCAGGGCGGCCCTGGCGTCTACCAGTTCGAGGCGGAGGGCTTCAGCCTGAGCGCGACCGGGTCTGTCGACGTCGGTGGAGAGGCATCGCTTGGCAATGTCGTGGCCGTCGGCCAGGCGAACAACTCTCCCTTTGAGTGTGAAATTTTCGCAGACTCTCTACAGGTGGCGCCATTGACCACGTCCCCAGACCGCCTGGTCTCCGCGGCCAGCGTTTCCGTAGAGATCATTATCCCCATCGACCCCAACTACAAGTCCGGCACCGCGGGGCAATCCACGGTCAGGGAGGTCGACCTTGGCGAGATTGTTCCCAATGGCAAGGATCTTTCCGGTGTGCAGGCGAATGTCTGGATTCCGTACGCGGATGATGGAGTCGTCAGCCAGGAGTTTGATGGGCGGACTATTGTCTACGAGATCACCTTTGAGAATGATGAGAGCGCCAACGGGGCCGCGCAGAAGGTTGATGTGTTCGACTGCCTGCCCCCTGAGCTCGACTGGACGACGGTCCGCTTCCTCGGGGCCGGCGTTGACGATGATTACGATTGCACCAGCAATACCGGGATCTCGAGCGTCGGAAGCTTCAATACAGAGGCGGAATGTCTTCCCGACTCAGGAGGCATGACCGGGAACGCTCGTTTTGATATCGACCTTCAAGCGGATCCAGATGTCGATGTGAAGATTCTCTGTGAGCAGGATGAGAACCTCCTGTCCTGGCAGTTTATCTCGCTCCAGGCCGGCACCCAGGTGGAGTTAGATGATGACGAGCTGGGCTTTCTGCAGCCTCATATTTCCGGGACATCCACTGGAGAGGCCTGGGTGCAGTTCTCGGTGGAGATCAAGAATCAAAAGGACGCGCTGGCTCCCGGAACCCTGATTCGAAACGATGCGACGGTCGTTTTTAAAGATCTCGTTCCACCGGAGTCTCAATGGGAAGGTCTCGATTGCGAAGGCGATGGAGGAGCCGCCGGGATGGGGGGAGATGACGACCCCGTCTATGTGCTGACGACCGAGCCCGTCTACCACATCATTCCACAGGAGAACTATTTCCCGGATGGCTGCGACAATGGCGTCGATGATGACCTCGATGGCCTCGAGGATTGCGACGACGACGATTGCGATACCGACGAGTCCTGCAATCCCGTTGGGCCCCTGACGACCTTCCGTCGAGGCGATTCTAACAATGACGGGGGGACTGATATCTCAGATGCCATCACGCTCTTCGGCTACCTGTTTCTTGGAGCCACCGCTCCTCCCTGCGATGATGCCGCGGATGCCAATGATGATGAGGGCGTTGACATCTCCGATGGGATCTTTGTTCTCTATTTTCTGTTTCAGAATGGCCCAGCGCCCGAGGCGCCCGGCGCGTTCCTGTGTGGCGCGGATCCGACCGCGGACCCGAATGGCGACAATCTTGGCTGCGACGATTCGGTCTGCCAGTAGCTGTCGCCCTTCCTGGGAGTTCTATTTTTCTGTCGCCTCGGCAACCAGCCGGATTCCCGCATCGTGCTGGACCCTTGAGGCCGGGCGTCCGAAGCGGGTCGATGTGTGGAACAAGTAATCGTCGGCGGTTCCATACCAGCCGCCTCTGAAGGAGACGTAGCCGCCAATCGTGCGGCTGGTCGTCGGTTCGAGGACGGAGCCCGCCATGTCGCGTACGCCGTAGACGCTTTCATCGTTTGGAAAGACACCCCGCGATTCTGGAAAGAGGAAATCTCTCAACCGGGAGCTCTCTGAGCGGCAGAAGCTGCCGACAGGCTGCTCTCCCCAGACATGGGTTCTGCCGTCGACTCCGCGGGCGGCCTTTTCCCATTCCAGGTCGGTCGGGAGCCGGTAGGTGAACCCGTCGGACCGGCTTCCGGTATACCAATGGGCGTATTCGAGAGCCGCGAGCATCGAGATTCCACAGAGGGGGCCGTTTACGGGCACCACACTCCGCCTTCCCCAGTCGCCGCTGGCCGTGCGTCCGAACAACGCCTGTCCATTGTAGTGTGGAATGAGCAGGACACGGGACCTGCTACCCGCAAGCCCTTGTGTTGTCAGCTCAGATCGGTCCGCCAGAGGTTCGATCGTACCTTTATCATCGGTGCGGCCCAGCACCTCCGCATCATTGAGAAACCGCAGGTAGTCTTCAAAGCTGACCTCGAGTCTTGAAATGAAAAACCCGGGCAGTGAATACCAGAAGGGCTCGAGGTTCTGCCTGGCCTGGGACTGGTCGTCGCCTCCGGCGAAGAAGGTTCCGGCGGCGATATAGACGAAGCCCGCGGGCAGCTTTTCCGGTATGCGCGCCGCCACCTCAGCCGTCGATCCCGGCACGACGATCGGTATTTTTACAGGTGGGCGGCCTTCGAGCTCCAGCACGACCAGGTAGCTGCCCCTGGGTAATTTTATCGAGTCGCCTTTCTCGATCGGTGTCATTCCAAGGAGGTTGTCCGGACCCGGGGAAAGCGGACTCCCGGCGAAGGTGAAGCCCAACTGGTAGTGGATGTTGAGCAGCCGGCCGGGCTTGAGCCCTGCGGCGACCTGCGGCAGGAGATCTCCTGGTTTTGTGGTCCGGCTCGCGGGGAAGGGGGTCCAGGTGACCGACTCTTTCTCGCCTGAGCGGAGCACCTGCACAGTGATGGAATTTCCCGCTGCCAGCTTGCCAAGCTCGACAGCAAGTTCCGTTCTTGACCGTACGGGCTTTCCGCCTATGGCCAGGAAGCGGTCGCCGGGAGCGAAGCGATCTTTTCCCTCCTGGAACTGCGCCGCGTAAAGCTCCAGGTCATGGATGGCCTCGAATTCGAGGACTGCCCGGTCAAGGAGCTGCTCCTCGGGAAGAGGTCCATCCCTTTGGGGATGAAAGGGGAGCGGGAGAAGGTGAAACTCGTGTTCAACATAGCGATAGAGGTAGACCTGCGCTCCGGCGGGCTCCGTCCGTACCGTAATCGACAGTGACTGGTTTCTTGACGGTTCCTCAATAAAGGAGGCGGCCGGCAGCAGCCTGTCTCGTTGCCGAAGGCCCTGGCGTCCCCGGTTGGCATAGATCTCTTCCGTGTTTTTCCTGATCCTGTCAAGCAGAGCCTTCTCATCTTCGGGCGCCTCCTGGCCGGCTTCAAAGAGCTGCCGGAGCGCGGCGGCGAATTCGGTGTCCAGGTGGGAGCGGGTGTCGGTGAGGTCCCGGCGGCTTTCGAAAAGCGCGCTCGTTCCCGGATGCCAGGCGGGGAGCCAGCCCTGGTGCCTGCTGTTCTGCAACTCCCAGGCGTCAGCGTCGCTCTGCAGCTTCCTGGACAGCGCGAGGTAGTTTTCCTGGTGTCTTTCCGCCTGGTCGAGCTTGCCGGCGCTTCTCTCCACTCGCCGCAGCCGGGTTTCCCGGATGCCGGCCTGCCAGGTAAGAACGGCGATGACCGTGGAGATCAGCAGCAGGGCGGCGATGGAGAGGATCCCGGTCCGGTGCTTGCGGGAGAACTTCTTCAGCTTGTAGCTCAGGGTGGGAGGGCCTGCGAGGACGGGGTCGTGGACAAGGTAACGCTGGATGTCTTCGGCCAGCTCGCCGGCTGACTGGTAGCGCTGGCTCCTGTCCTTGTCGAGAGCCTGCATGGCGATCCAGTCGAGATCCCCTCGAAGCCGTCGTTCGAGTGACGCGGGAGTCAATCCAAAGGCCTGGCAGAGCTTCTCCTTTCCGGCAGATTCAGCCAGGCGCTGGCTGGGCTCGGCCGGATCCACCTCGCAGATCAGCCACTTCATCTCGGTATATCCTCCGCCCCGCAGCGTCTCCGAGTCAAAGGGCAGCAGGCCGCAGATGAGTTCGTAGAGGATGACCCCGAGCGCGTAGACATCTGTCCTGGTATCAATGCCCGCCGGCCCCATCTCGGCCTGTTCGGGGCTCATGTATTCCGGCGTTCCCACCATTTGCCCTGCCTCTGTTTCGAGGGGCTTGTCGGTGAGGCGCTGGTCCATGGAGCGGGCGACGCCAAAGTCGATAATCTTCACCACAGGCTTCCCGCCTTCGTTGCCTACTATGATGTTCGATGGCTTCAGGTCACGGTGGATGATTCCCTTCTGGTGCGCGTGCCGGACGCCGTCACAGACCTGCAGAAAGAGCTCGAGCCGTTTTTCCAGGCCGAGCTTTTCTTTTTCGCAGTAGCGCTTCAGCGGCATCCCCGGGGCGTATTCCATGGCGAAGTAGGGATTGCCATCCGGGGTCGTGCCGGCGTCGAAGACCTTGGCGATGTTGACGTGGTTCATGAGCGCGATCGCCTGGCGCTCCGCCTCGAAGCGTACGAGGAACTCCTCGGAGGTCATCCCGCTGCGTACGAGCTTCAGGGCGACCTGGCGCTTGATCGGTTCGGTCTGCGCCGCCAGGTAGACAATGCCCATGCCTCCCTCGCCAAGAGGACGCATGAGACGATAGGGGCCAATCTCGAGGGGGTGCTGGGGGGGGGCTGTCTGTCGGCCGGCGTCTGAGTCTCCGGCCTCGGCCTTCTCCCCCGGGGATGGAGCGGCCTGGGTCTCATCTTCATCCTGCGCCGGAAGATCCAGGGTTGCCGCCTTGAAGGCCGAGGTGTCACCGCTTCCCTGCAGGCTCTCGTAGCGTTCGGCGACCTGGTCTTCGTAGCCGGGAAAGCGTTCCTGGTACTCTGTCAGCGGACGGAGCTGTCCCTTCTCCTGGTCCTCGAGGTAGAGCTTCAGGAAGGCGTTGAGAATCGCCGGTGAGTTTTTGCCGTCCGGGTCGCTCATCGATTAACTTTCAGAGTTTTTTCCGTTTCGGAACAGGTATGATCTGCGGAGGCCCAAAACCGGCCGAATTGTACTATATAGTAGCCTCAGGAGGCTTAGATGGAACCCGAGACACCCCCGGATAACGGCGACCAGTTGACGACTTTTCACGTGAGAAGAGCACGTGAAGGCGATGCTCCCAGCCTCGAGTGGGTCGTCAATCGTTTCGCCCCGGTGCTGCTGGCGAACGCTCGCTACCGCCTTGGGAAAGGCCTGTCGAAGATCTACGATCCCGAGGACATCGTCAACGATGTCTGGGCTGTGGCGCTGCCGAAGCTCACCGATCTCCCGGCGCGCAACAATCGCTATACCCCGGTGGTGATGAAATACCTCTCGACCACCCTGGTCTACCGAATCAACAACCTGGTGGAGAAGCACATCAAGGGCAAGCCGAAGAACATCGGCGAGTCCGCATCGAGCGATACCGAGGCGGGCGGTCCTCTTGACAACCTCTCGGCCGGGGCGACAGGCGTCTTTACCGTCACCATGCGCCGCGACACCCGTGATGAGATCCTCTCAGCTCTCAACGGGCTAGAGGAACGGGACCGCGAGCTGATCCTTCTACGGGGGGTCGAGGGT
>CBFHWB010000087.1:0-16746 GCA_965659285.1 Planctomycetota bacterium
AAGCCCGGTCTCGGTCCGGTAGAGGCTCGTCTTGTTGAGGAGGCGCTGGGGAGGCTCGAAGGCAGGGAACCCGCGCGCCTGAAGTGAACGGTTCAGCGCCGCGTATTCAGTCCTTGAGCCGTTCGAGTTCCCGCTCGAGGTCTTCCCTCTCCGGCTGAGGAGAGATGGGGATCCGTTCCCAGCTCGAGTCGTCAAAGGCCTCCCAGCGGCTGCCCGATGGCCAGTGCCGCAGCATGAGGCAACAGCCTTTGTAGCGCGGATGGTGTTCCGGGAAGCTGAACTCGTGATCGGGATCGATGCTTCGCTGGTAGATCGCCAGCCAGCGCAGGATGTCCTTCTGGGCTTCGGCTCCCTCGTGGTAGTAGCTGATCACATTGCGATCGGACCAGGAAGGATCTTCCTTTTCGGCTGTCTCCTGGATTGCCAGCCAGAGCTCTCCGATGTGTCGGGGTACGGCCGCATCCCGCTCCGCATCCGCAGAGGCGTCCTTGTTTTTGAACCACTTGAATATCATGAGACCGGCCAGTTTTTTTTAGCGGAGTTTTCGTTATCCCGGGCAGGGAAGAAGTGAGCCCCGGGAGCAAAAGCATGCGCCCTGGAAGGCGCTTCGTCAACAGGACTCGAAGAGGCTAGCCCGCCTGGAGGGTTCATCTGCACTGCAGGCCATCGGCCGTGGGATCCTGTCCCGTTCCGGGGAAGGGAGCGGCCGGAGGAATCCCTCCGCGGAAGAGATAGTTGAGGGTGAGGATGGAGTCGGTCAGGGTAATCCGGCCATCATCGTCGAAATCGCCGCTGTCGGGGCAGGCCGGGGCTTCGACCCCCTGGAAGAGATAGCCGAGGAGGTAGATTGCATCGGTGAGGTTGACCTCGCCGCTGGAATCGGCATCCCCGCGAAGGAAGGGAGCGGGGAGGGTGTCGGTGAACTTGATCCGCAGCAGCTCAGAGAAGGATCCGGATCCCACGGCGACCAGCTCCCGGCCGTAGAGTTCGATGTCCCTGATCTCGTTACCAAGCCCGGTCAGCGGCAGCTCGAAGTCGGTAAGGTTTCCTTCGAAATTCATCTCCAGGACCTTCGTGATCCCGTGGTCGTCGTAGGCTGATGTGGTGAACAGGAGTGTCCTGTCCTGTTCGTTGACGGCGAGTCCCAGGTTGAAGACGAAGTTCTGGTAGGGAGGCTCGGGGTGAGGGAACCGCCCGAGCTCGTTGCCCTCGGTGTCGATTCGCAGGAAGGTCCGGCTGTTGCGCTCGAGATAGAAGAAAGAGTCGCTGATGGAATCCCAGGTGAGCCCGGTGGGATAGATGATGAAGCCGTTTTCCGGAACCGGGGGAACAATTTCCACCTCGTCGTACGGCTGTCCCGCCAGGGTCTCGCTTGTCAGGAAGAAGCGCTGCGTGTCGACCTCGCCCAGGGGGACAGGTTGCAGCCAGGTGATGTAGTAGAGGAGGCGCTCGGTTCTCGACGGCGCCCGGATGGCGAGGGTGGCGATTTGCCGACCCGCTTCAACCACCGAGTTTCTCTCATCGAGAAACCTGAAGCCCGCATCGTAGTGATAGACCTTGCGCTCATCTCCGTACCAGTTGACGCACGCGTAGAAGGAGCCGTCGACCGGGTCCCGGGTCAGTTGCTGCGGAGAGCGCGCCGGCCAGCTCATCGATCGCTGGAGGACGGCGCCGATTCCGGCTCGTACCGATGAGCTGATGGTTTCGCTGGCAATGCCGCCGCGGATGCCGCGAACGCCGTATTCATGGATTCCCGGGGCGACCGCCTCGTCGACAAAGCCCGTCGCATCTCCGGCAAGTGAGGCTATGAGCTCGCAATCGCGCAGGACCTCGATGCTGTCGTAGGGGCCGTTGTTGATGAAGCTGAGAATAATCCGGTCCTCCACCGCGGGCTGTCGGCATTCGAGGTAGCCCGGGGCCGGGGTGATGGCCGCTTCGTGGAGAATTTCGGCGAGCAGGGCGTCGCGTTGCCCGAGGCCGAGAACAAAGAAACGGGATTCGCCATCGGCCACGATGTTCTCGAGTCCGACACTTCCGGAGCGGCTCTCCCGCCGAATCGAGGCCGTGGTGATTTCCGAGCCCGGGATGATCTCGCCGCTGTTGGTGTCTACCAGGGCGATCCACTTCTGGCCGAAGTCGCGATAGGTTCCGCCGCTGAGCCAGAGGAAGTCATCGCGCCCCGGGACCCGCGAGATACCGCCGGTATAGGTATTGAAGACGTCCTCGATCGGCGGCGGCTGGATCCGGGTGTAGGGGTTGTCGAATTGTTTCAGGATGCGGCCCTCCAGGTCGACCTGGTAGACGATGTCCTCGACGACCTCGGTAATCCAGAGGGCGCCGCGTCCCTCGTCGGCGGCGGGATCAAAGACCATTCCCATCCCGGGTCCGAGATCCTCTTCAGATTCCGGATCATCGGGGTCGAATTCTTCATTGAGATTCGGCAGGGCGACCTCGAAGGTCGAGAGAACGTTTCCAGAGAGATCGAGCAGGCCGATGATGTGCCGGGTTGTATTGTAGACGAAGAAGGTGTTCGCCTCCGGGCCGCGGGCGATCCCGGAGATATATTCCTCTTCCTCCTCGCCCGAGGCGAAGGTCTCAGCTACGGGGATCGTCGCGACCGGGTCTCCGGGTGAGTTCATTTCGAATACGATCAGCACTCTCTCCCTGCCATCGGTCACGACGAGCAGGTTGTCACCGTTGGAGGCGAGGTCGATCGGGAGCCGGCCTCCCACTTCCCTGGACCGGAGAATTTGTCCGGGACCGGTCAGCACCAGGCAGGGGCCGATGATGCTCTCGGTTCCGTTCTTCATCGCTCGTACGCTCAATTCGTAGAGTCCCGGCGGTGACAGCTCGGCTTCCCAGGCGGTGGCGTCTCCCGGCAGGACCGCGTGGACCCGGCAGCCCTCGATGATCTCTACGCGGTCGTAGCTCTCTCGTGATGACCAGCGCAGCATGGCCAGGTCTCCTGCCGTATCGCATTCGAGTCCGAAGATTTCCCGGTCTTCGGGTTCTCCTGCTTCGAGGACGGCCAGCCGGGCGTTGGATTCGACGACACAGATGAACGAATCCAGCTCGCCTTCGTTCTCCGCGCCGGGGAAGGGGTGGCGCACGATACCGCTGACTGTTCCGCCGGCGGCATCCAGGGAGAAGGACAGCCCCGTGTAGGAGCCCTCCTCATCGAGCTTGTAGAGCCGATTTTGCCGGCCGCGGATGCCGGTGATCCAGAACCCGGCGAGCTCTCCATCCTCATGGATCAGCTCGATTCCCGCGGACTGGGTGTGCTGTCCCCGTCCGGGGAAGCCATCGGGGTCTTCGGGATGAACGAAGCTTCTCAGCAGCTCACCCTCGAGGCTGATCTCGTAGACCAGGGTTCCGAGCGTCTCGACGACATAGATCGAGCCCGTGCCTTCCGCCGCGCCGGGGTCAAAGGCGAGGCCGCGGACCGTGCGCGCCGCAAGCCGGGGGTTATCGAGAAACGGGATGGAGATCTCGCGGCCGGTGGGGACTCCCATCTTGTCGAGCTCGACAATCCGGCCGCTGTCGGCATTGGTTACGAGCAGGGTGTCATCCAGGGGGTTCCAGGTGATGCCGGTGGTGAACTCGAAGGTCAGGAAAGGGGAGGGGATGGTGTCGAGCAATTGCGTGAGGTCGGTGCTGTACTTGTAGATTCGCTCGTCGAGAAAGGTCGTGATCCAGAAGCAGTCCTCCGTTTCGTCGTAGGTGATGTCCTGCGGGGCGATGACCGCGAAGGTGACGAAGTCAGCGAGGAGGTCGCCGGGCTCAGCCTCGAGGCGGGCCTGGCCCAGCGCTCCAAGGAGCGCGAACATCGCCAGCGTCAGTCGGAAGGTCCGGGTGGACATTTGAAGATTCCTGTCGCGATTATCTGAAAAAAACCGGTAATTACGGAAAAGGCCCGCAAGATGAATTTTAAGGCTCGAAGGGGCTGTGGGCAAGCTGGGGTAAATTTCGGGGTCTCGCTTCCCCGGCAAACAATCTGTACAATCTCTGCGTCCGGTTTCCAGGAGTATTTCAGGAGCGACAGTAGCGTCCCATGGGCAACACCTTCGGAAAGATCTTTCAGATTTCCACCTGGGGGGAATCGCATGGCCCCGCCGTCGGGGTCACCATAGACGGCTGTCCGGCGGGCGTTTCCATCGACGAGGAGGCGATCCAGGTCGAGCTCGACAGGCGTCGGCCCGGGCAGAGCGACATCACCACACCGCGTTCAGAAGATGACCGGCTCGAGGTGCTCTCAGGCGTGTTCGAGGGAGTTTCGACCGGCGCGCCGATCCTGCTCATGGTGCGCAATAAGGACGCCAGGCCGCAGGCCTACGATCACCTCAAGGATGTCTACCGGCCTTCGCACGCGGACTATACCTACCAGGCCAAGTATGGCCATCGCGATCATCGCGGCGGTGGACGATCGAGCGCGCGGGAGACGATTGGCCGGGTCGCCGCAGGCGCCATCGCCAGGCGGATCCTCGCCGATTCAGCCGGGGTGGAGCTGGTCGCCTATGTTCGGAGAATTCACGATATCGAGGCGGAGATCGATGCGGCCTCGGTGGCGAGAGATGCCGTCGAGAGCAACGCGGTTCGTTGTCCTGATTCGGACGCGGCGGATAAGATGATTGAGCGGATCAAGCAGCTTCGCAAGGAGGGCGACTCAGCCGGCGGGCTCGTCGAACTGGTCGCGCGCGGGCTTCCGGTGGGTCTTGGAGAGCCGGTTTTCGATCGCCTCGAGGCGGACCTGGCCAAGGCGATGCTCTCGCTGCCCGCGACCAAGGGCTTCGAGGTCGGCTCGGGATTCGATGGAACCCGGCTGACGGGTTCGGCCCACAACGATGCCTTCTACAAGGATGGTGATGAGGTTCGCACGCGCAGCAACAACTCCGGCGGGGTCCAGGGGGGGATCTCCAACGGCGAGGATCTCGTCTGCAGAATCGCCTTCAAACCCACGGCGACGATCAACAAGGAGCAGGAGACGGTCTCGACCTCCGGCGAGGAGACTGTCCTGAAAGCCCGCGGGCGTCACGACCCCTGTGTTCTTCCCCGCGCGGTTCCTATTGTCGAGGCCATGGCGGCGCTGGTTCTAGTCGACCACTGGTTCCTCGACCGGTCGCGCAAGCTGTCGTGAGCGAGTCCCTGCCCCCGCTCTACGTTGTCACCGATGCCGACCGGCTTGGCGAGGAGAGGGTGCGTGACAGCATCCGGTCCGCCTCCGAGGGCGGACTGTCCATGGTCCAGTTGAGGGAGCCGTCGTGGAGCATCGAGAGGCTCGAGGCGTTTGGTCTCAGCCTCCTGGGCGTGTCCGCCGGTCTCAGCCTGGTGGTGAGCTGTCATGCCGGAGATGATTTTACCGCCCGGGTGGAGCTGGCCGGTCGCCTGGGCGCGCGGGGAGTTCATGTCGGTGGAGGCGAAACCGGCCGGGTCGCCGAGGCGCGTGAAGCCCTGGACGAAGACAGGCTGATCGGCTATTCGGCTCATTCGGCCGCCGAGGCGGCTGATGCCTTTGAGCAGGGAGCGAGCTATGTCAGCCTCTCACCCGTATTTCTGCCGCTGTCGAAGAAGGGAGAGTTTCAGCCCCTTGGCCTGGAAGAGCTGGGGCGAGCCTGCTCCCGCCTGCCTGGTCCGGTTTACGCTCTCGGGGGAATCACTTCCGAGGCGGCGTCCTCCATCAAGGACCTGGGAGCTGTCGGCGTCGCCGTGATCACGGCGATCCTCGAGGCGGATGATCCGGCCGGCATCTCGAGGAAGATGCAGGCGCCCTGGGGTGATCGTGCCGCAGGGTGAAGATGATCTGAGGCATTACTTGACCGAATGAACCGGCTGTGAAAATATGTGTCCTCGGACTGTTCGTGTTGATTTTAAAGTTAACCTTTCCCCTGGAAGTTCCGGCCATGAGAACCGTTTATTTCGTCCTCGCGCTCGTAAGTTTCTTTTTCTTCCTGCTGCAGTGGAGTCCCTGGGCGGGTTTGGTGAAGGTGCCGCCGATGTTTGGTTTGTTGGAAGGACTGGACAATAAGGTGCATCATTTCGGCCTCGAACAGCACTTCTGGACCTCCATCTTCGCCGGCTTCATGGTTACCTTTCTCGCATCCGCGGTGTTCTGTGGAGAGGGTGAAGCTGAAGAGGAATTCTGAGGAACACCTTCTCCTCGTTTCGCGCGAGCCGTCTGTCAGCTGGTTCGCGCCTGGCGAACGGCGGCTTCCCAGCGCGTTGTGTTTTTCTCCACATCCGAGGTCTTCATCCCGGGGCTGAAGCGGCGGTCTTCCCTCCAGGTCTCACGGATGTCCTCAATTGAATCAAAGATTCCAACTGTGAGGCCGGCCTGCAGGGCGGCTCCCAGGGCGGTGGTCGAGGTGATCGCGGGACGCACCGCGTCGCAGCCGAGGAGATCCGCCTGGAACTGCATCAGCAGGTCGTTGTTCGAGGCTCCGCCATCGACCTTGAGCTCGACGAGGCTGTCCTTCGAGCCGGACCCGGCTCGCCCCAGGTCTTCTCGCATGGCCGTGAGGATGTCATTGATCTGAAAGGCGACGCCCTCGAGCGCGGCCCTGGCGATGTGGGCGGCCGTAGAGCCCCTCGTCAGCCCGGCGATCATTCCCCGGGCATCCGGATCCCAATGGGGCGCTCCGATGCCCGCGAGAGCCGGGACGAAGACCACACCGGCGGAATCGTCAACCGACCGGGCAAGTCCCTCGATTTCCGAGGAGTCGGAGATGAGCCCCAGGCCATCGCGCAGCCACTGGACGATGGCGCCGGCGATGAAGGCGGAGCCCTCGAGGGCGTAGGTGGTTTTTCCACCCGTGCGCCACGCGGCCGTTGAGAGCAGGCCGCTTTCGGAGCGTACGATGTTCTCGCCGGTGTTGAGCATCAGGAAGCCGCCGGTCCCGTAGGTGCACTTCGCCTCCCCGGGTTCAAAGCAGGTCTGTCCGAAGAGGGCGGACTGCTGGTCACCGATCAGGGCCGCCACCGGGATTCCATCGGGCAGGAAATCGAGGCCGCTGGTTTGCGCGAAGACGGAGTCGTTGTCCCTGATCTCCGGCAACAGCGAGGCGGGGATCCCCAGGATGCCGAGCAGATCTTCATCCCATTCACGGGTCTCGAGATCCATGAGCAGGGTTCGCGAGGCATTGGAGATGTCGGTGACGTGGGCGGCTCCGCCTGAGAGTTTCCAGCACAGGTAGGTGTCGATCGTTCCGAAGCGCAGCTCCCCGGCCTCCGCCAGCGCGCGGGCTCCCTCGATTTCATCGAGGAGCCAGGCGATCTTGGTGCCGGAGAAATACGGATCGAGGACCAGGCCTGTCTTCTTTTTGAAGGTGGCTTCCCAGCCCGCGTCCTTGAGCTCCCGGCATTTCGCCGTGGTTCTGCGGTCCTGCCAGACGATCGCGCGATGGATCGGTTGTCCATCCCCGGCTCTCCAGACCGCGGTGGTTTCCCGCTGGTTGGTGATTCCGACAGCGGCGATGGAGGCCGCGTCCACGCCGCCCGCTTCGAGCGCTGCGGCTACCGAATCCCGGACGCTCTGAAAGATCTCACCGAGCTCGTGCTCCACCTGTCCCGGCTCGGGGAAGTGCTGGGGAAACTCGCTCGAGGCTTCGGCAAGCACCGAGAGCTCGCTGTCGAGCAGAAGAGCTTTGGAGCCCGTGGTGCCCTGGTCGATCGCGAGGATGACGTTTTTTCCGTTATTGCCCATCTCGATCCTTCGTTTGCCCGGGTTGTTCGACGGGAAAGAGGGTGCCGGCTTTCGGCGAGCTGAGCTCGATGACGTTGATAACGACAGATCTTCCCCCTGGCCTGGTGGTCAGCCGCTTGAACACAACCGGCGCCCCCAGTTTTTGATCAAATTCGGCTTTGAGGACAGTGTCGCCCTTCTGTTTCGCCTGGAGCTCAAGCTCCCGCTCCATGGTCCTGAAGAGCCCGGCGACCGTATAGGAGTCATCTGAACTCGCCCGGGGCAGGCCATTGTAGGTCTGCGAGACCAGCTTTCCATCACGCACCTTCGTCTCGGCCCGGGATTCATCCTGCCGATCGACCTGGATGCTGATGGAGAGGTCATAATCCCGGGGGCCTTCCCGGCTCCATCTCTCCCGCCAGTCATCGAGCATTCCAGGCAGGAGCAGGGCGGTCTTGTCGGCGAAGGCCGTGATGATGAAGAAGATCAGAACCGCGGCCAGGGCCGCGAGTCCTCCCGCCATGAGGATGGTCCCCGACAGGGCGGGGGACTTCGTCGTCGAGGCGCCGGACTCTTGCATAGGATTCACCTTCACGCCGTGCCAATTCGATCTAACCGCCCGCGCCGGCCTTCCTGGGTTTTTCCGCCGGGATCTTCGGCGGCTGGAAGTGCTTTACGTAAAGCTCTCCGATCGTTCTCTGGATCGCCAACTGGTCCGGGTAGCCGGTGACCTGGAGGTAGGCGATCTTGCCGTCCGGTCCGGTGATCACGACCCCGTGGTTGTGAAGGTAGAGACTCTTTTCCCTGTCCTTGGGAGCCGGGGATCCATCCGGGAAGTGGGCGATGCCGGCGGGGAAGGGGGGCTTCTTGGTCGCGTAGAGCTTGACGGCCTGGGTGAGGCACTCCTTGCTGCCGCCCTTGTTCAACTGCGTGTCGCTCTGGTAGATTCCGGCGAAGGCCAGGGGAAGCTTCCCGCCGGCCGTCATGGTGCGCGTGAAGAGCTGTGTGAGAAAGTCGACCCGGTTCTTCTGGCAGCCGGGACAGTTGTCGTAGGCGACCAGCAGGCCAATCTTGTTCTTGAAGGCTCCGAGGGGATCTTTCGCGGGCTCGAACTTAGCCGTCTTGGAATTCCACCAGAGAGTCTCGGGCAGTTTTTCCAGCGGCTTTCCGACGTATTTTTTTCTCAGGCGCTCCTGGATCATGCCCATGGTTTTCTTGTAGCTCTTGATCTTGCCTTTGGGCTTGAGCTTCTTGCCATCACGGCTGATGAGGAAGCGGATGGTCGCGCCGATATTCTCTTTTCGCAGTTCGGCGACGAAACGTTCGCGGTTGGGTATCAGGAAATCGTTCAGGGCGATGATCTTATCGCCCTCCTTGAGGCCCATGTCGTCACCCGCTGAGCCGGGGTAGACGTAGATGATCTGTAAGCCGCTGTCGGCCTTCTCCTTGTCGATCGCCTCGGTAAAAACACCCAGGAACGCGAAATCCCTGGTTGCCGGTCTCGCGGCCTGGTTGTTTTGCGCGGGTTTCGCGGGCGCGGCAGGCGGCGCTTTTTTTTCAGCGGCTACTTTACTGGTCGCCGGCTTTTCAGCGGGCTTCGTCTGGGTGATCTCCTCGGGTTTAGCCAGTTCCGCGGGTTTCTCAGCTTCCGCGGGTTTCACGGGTTCAACTGGAGGGGCTTTCTTTTCTGTGACAACTTTACTGGTAGCCGGTTTCTCAGCCGGCTCTTCCTGCACTGAAGCCGGTTTTCCACAGCCGGCCAGGATTCCTGAAAGAAGGAATAGAAGGCAACAGGTCGGCAGGAGGGGCAGAGTTGCCGTAGAGAAGAGAGATCGGACTGTGCGAGGCATCTTGGTTTCTGTTCTTTTCAGTTCAAATGTTGATGTGAATCACTCTTGCCGGGAGTTGCTTCCTTGTCGGCAACAATAGAATTGTACAGGAGGCGTTATTTTTTCGCAGTACTTCCTGTCTTCCTCCGGCGTCTACCCGGCTCAGAAGCGGGGCTTTACCTTTCGGCCCCCGGAGCGTACGGATCTCTCCTCGGCGTTGCACACGGCGAGGGAGTCAGCGGCGCCCGCCGCCTTCAGGAGAGGATCGACCTTTCCTGTTCTTACCGACTGAACCGCGGCCTGCAGTTCCCTGGCGAAGCCGTCGACCGGTTTGATGACCAGCTTGCGGGCCGCTCTGCCGGCCGAGGTATAGAGCAGGGGTTTCTGAGCGGTGGAAGAGTTGAAGTGAACCGTTCCCTTCTCGAAGAAGGCATCGTAGCCGTGTTCAAAGGGCAGCCCGGGGGCGTTCAGCCAGCCGGCCTCGGCGCTCAGCAGCGGTCCCTTCGCTTTTCCGTGGTAGGTCGTTCTGATGAAGTTCACACCTCTTTTGTCGACGAGACCATTTGACGAGACGGCATTGGGCTTGCCGAAGAGATGGACGATGAAGTCGGTATCGTGAATATGGAGATCGATGACCATGCCGCCGGACTTGGCGGGGTCGGCGAACCAGCTGGAGTCACCCCATTCGGGCATCGCGATGATGCGCTTCATGTGAAGGGAGAGGAGCTTTCCCCAGCGCTTGCTTTTTACCGCATCGCTCAGAAGGCTGAACTCCGGCATGAAGCGCAGCACCTGCGCGACCATCAGAGGTTTGCGGGCCTTTTTAGCTGCCAGGAGCATCTTGCGAGCATCTTTCGGGTCGAGGGCGATCGGTTTTTCGACCAGGACCGCCTTACCTGCCTGCAGGCAACGGATGGCTGCCGGCGCGTGCAGGTAAGAGGGCAGGCAGAGGTCTACGAGGTCTACCCGGTCGTCTTCGAGCAGGGTATCGAGCGTCGGATGGACGGCGATTCCGGTCATGTCCTCGAGTCCGCCGGCGTCTCCGAAGTTTCCGCGTACGCTTGAGAAATCCCCCCGGGCCTTGTTCGGGTTGCTGGTGGCGATCGCGACCACCTTGCCTCCCCTGGCATCCCGGGCAGCTCGAAGATGTTCCAGGCCCATGAATCCCAGGCCGACAAGGCCGATCCCTACCGAACGCTTCTTTGCCATCAGTCCTGTCTCCCTGTTTTCTGTTATTGACTCGTTTGGGGGATGGAAAGTTTGGTCTTGTACGGGAAAAGTTTCAAGTGATCAATCCCTGATAAACAACGCAAAATAGCGGGGTTGCGCAATGGAAGCTACAGGGCAGGGAGATAGTAGGCGAATTCTTGCCCACCATCTCATTACCCGGGTGGTAGAATCGATCTTCATGGCCAGTCGAGTGCTGAAGACTGGCGGCGAGCCTGGGGTGGGGCCTCAGTCATCATCTTTCCAAGGAACGGATTCCCGGCGTGAGATCACTCCGGGCGGCTCAACCTTGTCGAGACCTAAGTGTTTTAACTATAAAAAATTAGGGAATAGGGACATCTCTTTCAGCAAGGAATTGAATCGGTGTCCGGCGGTCTGAAGTTCCCTGTTTTCAAAAAGTTCAGGAGCTGCCTTTCAAGGCGGCCAGGTTTGAGCGGAGGGAGTGACCTTCGCATTTTCCTGCTGGCTGGTTTTCAGCAGTTCCTGTTGTGAGTCCAAGGAAACGCGAGATCGAATTGAGAATTCGATTCTCCTGTCAAGTTAACGAAGTTTTTCCTGTTAACAGGAATCATCAAGCAGAGGAGTGAGAAATGTACTTTACCGAGAAGCAGCTTCGAATCATGGAGTTCATACAGCAGTTCCGCGATGAGCGGGGAATCTCCCCGACTCTCGAGGAGATTGCCTCGAACTTCGGAGTCACCAAGATTACGGTTTACGAGCACATCAACCAGCTCGAGCGCAAGGGCGCCCTGAAGCGTGAAAAGTTTCGCGCCCGTTCGATCGAGCTGATCGCTTCGGTCGAAGAGCGTAAGGCGCGCTATTCGATGCCGCTGATGGGCAATTTCCGCGAAGGTCTGCCGATCGAGGCGACCGAGGAGAGGGAGGATCTCAATATTTCAGAGATGCTTCCCTACGGCCGGAACTTCTTCGCCCTGAGAGTGCGCGGCAATGAGCTCAAGCAGGACCATCTCACGGATGGGGATCTCATCATCGCGGAAAAGCGCGAAAATGTGGACAACGGCGATGTGGTCGTGGCCGTCCTCAATGGCGGTAAGGCCTGTATCAAGAAGCTCTACAGGGAAGAGGACCATATTCGACTCCAGTCGCCCAATGGTTCCCTGGAGAGCATGATGGTTCCGAATGCCGATATCAGGGGTGTCGTCGTTGGCGTCCTGCGCCGCTTCGACGAAACTGCGACCGTCTGAGTCCTTTCCGCTTGTTCCGGCCGCGGCACAGAGGCCGTGGCCGGTTTCCAGGCGTACTCAGGGAAGCTCTGAGAAAGCCCTTCTCAGGAGGCCAGCCAGGTTCTTGGGCAATGCGGTATCTTCCGCTCTGAGGGCTCCGAGCAGGAGCTCTTTGCCGAGATCCCCGGTTGGACAGGTTGGACTGCGGCCGCCTCCGCGGGCGGCGATCCTGTCGAAGAAGGGGACGCGGCCGTCTTCCTTCGGATGGACCCCGATCATGTGTACGATGAAGCCATCCTGTTCATGGCAGGAACTCACCAGGCTTTCTATGGCGGGCAGTTCGGAATAGTTTGCGGGGGCATCTCCGATGACCACGATTCGCTTCGCTGCTGAAGGCCGCCAGGAGAAACGGCCGAGCTCCAGGGCCGCCCTGAGAGCGGAATCGACTCCTTCAGGCACATCGCCGCCGTCAAGGGCTTTCAGCTCCAGGATGTGGGGAAGCAGGTCGTCACCGGGGGCTTCGGAGAGATCGTGGGTATCGATTACCTCGTCCTTGTAGGTCAGGAATCCGACCCGAACGCCGGTGGCGCCCCATTGGAGAGAGGGAAGAAGCCAACTGCAGGCCTTCTTCAGATCCCGAAGGCCGGCCTCCATGCTCCGGGTTGTGTCCACCGCGAGCACCAGGTCCAGCCCGCCGCGTTCGAGACCGCCAAGCAATTCCGCGAACGTATCCAGTTCGGGCCAGCCGGGTCGAGATCCTTCGGCAAGAGTGATGACAGTGCTCCAGCACTCATCGAATTCCGTTTTCGCTTCTGGGAGCAGGGCCGCTTTCTCATCGAGTTGGAATAGTTCCAGCAACTCCAGCCCGCGGGCGTTTTTCAATATCGTCTTTGCCGCGGCGCAGATCAGGGTGCGAACGGTATTGGATTCGGTGAGGCCGGGCTTCGGCTGGGAGAGCAGCAATTGGATCGCATAGTTGTGAACTCGGGGGTCGGGATCAAGCAGGTGTCCGGCGGTGAGAACAGGCAGGGTGCTGCCCCTGGAGAGGAAGAGCAGTCTTGCCAGGGCCGGAACCTCGATGACCGTTCTCGGGGCGATCTCTCCTGGAACCTGCCTGCTGTCGACGGCCGCGCCGGCCTCGCTGGCTGGAGGTTTGAAGCGGTCCTCGATAGCTCGGAAGAATTCCTTCCACAACTCTTTCTGTTCGAGCGAGCTGCCGAGCGGTTTTTCCACAAGGCCGTCGTCGGCGGGGGCGCTGGCTATGGCGGGCGGCTCTGTTTCCACGGTTTCCTTTCGGGTCGGCGGGACAACGTTGTTTTTCGTCGGTCCGGGGTTCGCCTGCCGTGAGGTGGAGTTCTCTTCTTTCTGGACGACCGCCGGCGTCTTGGCGAGGCCGGGTACAAATGGGGCCGCGGGGTTTTCTCCAGCCGCGGGAATCCGCGGCGGCTGCGGCCGGTTGGAAAGAGCGAGATGCGATTCCACCTCTCCCAGGCGGGAATAGAGGTAGATGATCACCACGGCGTTCAGCAGCAGTCCCACGATGCCGATTCCGGCAACGACATAGATCCACTCACTCTTGCGGATCTGGATTTTCTGGCCGCATCGACAGCGGATCTGACGGGGCATCAGCTACCTCGTTTGAGGGGGATTGCAGGAGCTCTCTCACTACCCTGACATTCTATCTCGAAGGCTTCCTCAATCCAGAGCCATTGGTTCCGATAGTTTCATACAGGCGGTTGCCGGGGTTCTTTCCACTACCCGATAATTTCACATAAGTACCGATAGGCACTAATGTTCAAATCCGCTTGATAAACCGTGATGACGGTGATACTTTTGTTTAAGTCCATACATTCAGTTTCATTGCCATTCTCAGGCGCTTGACGGAGTTTTGAGGAGCTTCCAGCAGACTGCCAGGCAATGCAATTTGTTATGGAATATGATTTTACGTAAATTGAATCGGCGGGAGCGCCCAGTGGCGGGTTTCGTTGATTCCGGCTCTTTGTGCCGAATTCGGCATCCCTGAATGTGAATTCGCGACTGTATTGGTATTGCTCAATATGGGTTTTTGGTCAGTTCGCGAGGCGGCTTTGGCCGATAGGTACAATAATCGGCTTACTGAAGTAGAAATGAATATAACGAGTCTCAGCGGCCTGAGGATGGTTGTTTGAGGCAGGAAATTAGGAGGTTGTAGGAATGTTGGTTTCCCGTGACGCTATGCGCGCCTTCGGTTTAATTCTGCTCCTGGCCTTGTCTATGGTCGGATGCCAGAGTGCTCCGGAGCAGATTGTCTCGAAGGTCGAGACGGATGATTTCGGCGGTGTTCTGCCGAATAAGGAAGAAATTACTGTCGAGTCGGTGCAGAAGGCAGAGATGATGCACCGGCGAGCGCAGGCGGAATTCCGCCTGGGACCGAGCTTCCCTTTCGATCTCGCTGATCCCGGCCGTGACCCCCACACCAAGATTGGTATCGCGGGTGGAGGTAAGCTCCAACTCGAGACGGCCAAGAACATCTACATGGGTCTCTCAGTCGACTGGACCGACAATGTAGTCGAGGCCAACACCGGTGGTATTGGGGAGCAGATCTTCGCCGTTCGCGGCTACGATCGTCTCTCTGTCCTCGGTACCCTGGATTACGATATTCCCCTTACTGAAGACAGCGACGGTCTGCTGCTTCGCATGGGTGTGGGCATTGGAATGACCGTTATTGATTTCAATACTCTGCCGGATTTTCAGGATAATGAGTCGTTCACGAAAATTGAGGATGTCTACCAGATCATGATCCGTCCCTCGATCGGATTGCGCCTTCCGGTCTCAGAAAATCTCCTGATCTTCAGCGAACTGTCCTATGACATCGTTCCTGAGAGGCGGATAGCCTTCGAGACGGAAGTGGCTGTCGACGGTCCGCGCCCGATTTTTTCTTCCGGGGCTCTGCTCTTCGGCATTTCTCTGCAGTGGTAATGTCGGCCTGACGGTCGCAACCGAATACTGATCTCAATAAGCACCAGCGTGGTTCCCGTAAAGAGGACCGCGCTGGTGCTTTCCTTTTGTCCCTTTGTAGATCGTTGTGTGGTAATATGTTCGGCCTCTGAAACCAAACGATGGTCCGCTGCGGAACCCTGAGAAGGGTCCGCGCGGAGAATTTGACAGGGAGTGGCGAGGTCTTATGCAGAAGGAAACTTCAAATCTGGAAAGCAGCGTCAGGGAGAGACGACGGAACCTCCGTCGCAGGGATGCGCTGGAGATCCTGTTGAAGGCCAGGGATGGCCTGATCGCTGAGATGGCGGAAGAGATTCGCCTGCGCAAGGATGCGCTCATTGATTCATCCGGTGACCACAATGTCCTGGGGTTTGAATTCCAGGAGATCGAAGATCGCTATACCGCAAGGCTCCAGTCGCTCAATTCGATCCTCGAAAACCTCGAGTACAGGCGTCCCAGGCTGGCCCACCGGATCGAGACACTGAGCTCGACCCCGGAGAGCCTGAAGAAGGACCTCAATGACCTGGTCTGCCGCTTTGACCAGTGGGATCTCGTCGATGTCAATGTTTCGGAAATGACCGACTCTACCCTGCTGGCGGTGGTCTCCTTCACCGCTGACGATTACGGCGAATAGGCCGGCCCGGACAGCTCAATACCGTCCCGACCGGCGCTCCTTCTCCGGCAGGATCTCGAGGCAGGTGGTCCACCATCCCGACTCGATGGTCTCGGCGAATTCCTCGGGTAACTCCTCTTCCCTCATCTCCAGGGCAAGGCGCTCCGCGTCGTAATTGACAGGTACGAATTCGGAGGTGACGCGGTCCTTCATTCCGCGCAGAATCGTATACCAGACTCGCCGGGATCCATCATTCTCGGGCCTTCCCAGGACCCCGACATTGACGAAGAGCCTTCCGGATGGAAGCCGTCGTTTCCACTTGATCCCCGTGTGGGTGACGGCGATGACATCCGCCTGGTAATCATCGCAGAATTTTTCCAGGAAATGGTCCGGGGTGGTCGAGTCCCAGAGGAATTCGTTCTGGCGCCGCGGAGAGCCATGGCAGAGCAGCACCTTGCGTCCGGCGAGCTCAAATCGAATCTCTTCCGGCAGTGTTCGGAGCCAGTTCCTGTTCTCTCCCGATGTATTCCGGTAGGTGTATTGGTAGCTCAGTCTCGCGAAGTGATTGTCGCGCGGGTCTGTATACCCGCACTGGCAGTCCGGGAGGTTCCGTGCCAGGGAGTCATCGTAATTGCCGGCCAGGGTCTTTACTGAATGAGCTTTCAGCAGGGGATAGATCCTGTCCGGGTGAGGACCGAAGGCGCCGAGATCCCCGAGGCAATAGATGGAGCCGATGTTTCGTGAACTGATGTCTGAGAGCGCCGCTTCGAGGGCGATGTGATTGGAGTAGATCCCGCCGATGAGCGCTGCCTGTTCCGGAGTGCTCGCGTTCATTCAATCCACTCCCCAGCCGCCGACATTCGAGCAGATCGCTCCGTAAACATAGCAGGTATGGCAGGCTCCATGGCTCAACCGGAAGGCTCCGCTCGCCTCCTCCAGGGTTTCTCCGAGGTGGGCATCGGGCGCTTCGATGAGCAGGGGACAGACGGCGACCCCGCGGTCGGTTACCGTCCGTCCGCGGCTGCAGAGCAGTTGGCTGCTGTCGTAGTTCTCCATCATTTCCGCGCTGATTCTTTCTGACCGGGAGTATGGCCGGGTGCGCTCCTCTTCCATGCCAAGGTGAAGGGTCGGAAGGATCTTGATGCGCGGTCTTTCGTAACCAGCCGCCTTCAAGGTCTCGACAAAGGAATCAAAAATCCCGGGGCCATCCTGCTCTGGCCAGGTCTGCGCGATGGTGATAAT
>CBFHWB010000088.1:0-16667 GCA_965659285.1 Planctomycetota bacterium
CCAGGCTATGAGTACGATGGAGAATTCATCGACAAGTCTGTGAAACACTCCCTTCCAGGACTCCTCAGCATGGCGAACGCGGGTCCGGGAACCGATGGCTGCCAGTTCTTTCTGACCTTTGTCCCCACGCCCTGGCTCGACGACCTCCACACCATCTTCGGCAAGCTGGTCGAAGGCTTCCAGCCCCTTACCTTCATCCAGAACGCGGGTTCACAGGGCGGAACGCCGACTGAAGAAATCCTGATCAACAAATCTTTCATCGAAACCAGATAGCAGAACCAGGGAAACGCCATGAGCGAAGAAAACGAAACTCTCTCAAGCTGCCGCGAATTTATCGAGTCCAGCGGCATCGACACCTCCAATGACGGCTGGAAAACAAAGCTTCCGGCCCCGCCACCGCTTCCCTTTGACTCGGACAAGGACTATTACTGGGAGATCGAGACCAACAAGGGTTCCCTGAAGATCAAGCTCTGGCCTCACATCGCCCCGCAACACGTCTCCAGCACGATCTATCTCACCACCCTCGGCTTCTATGATGACCTGGCCTTCCACCGGGTCATCAAGGGTTTCATGGCCCAGGGCGGCTGCCCCGAGGGGCGCGGGACTGGAGGCCCCGGCTTCCAATACGATGGAGAGCTCTCGCCCGAGGCGCGCCACGACAGGCCGGGCCTGCTCAGCATGGCGAACGCCGGCCCGGGAACCGATGGCAGCCAGTTCTTCCTCACCTTTGTCGCCACTCCCTGGCTCGATGGAAACCACACCGTTTTCGGCGAGGTGGTGGAAGGCAAGGAGACTCTCACCGCGCTCGAAGTGGCCGGCAGCGAGTCGGGAAATGTCAGCGAACCTCTCGGTATGAACACTTGCTCTATCTCAATTGAATGAGACCCCTCCAGGCGAGGGAAACGAATCAGAGGGAGAAAAAATGACCACCGTTTCAGCAAACCCGACAACCCTGGACCTAACGGCCCGGAAGACCTCAGCCGAGGTCTACATGCCCTATATCGGCGGTGAGTGGGTCGACGGCGATTGGCAACAGACCTACGACAATTGCGACCCGGCAAATCGCTCCGTTACCTGGGGAAAGATCCCGGAATGCTCTCCGCAGGATGTGGCCGAAGCGACAGCCCACGCCGACTCGGCCTTCAACACCTGGCGTTTTTCAACCGGCGACTTCCGCACAAAGGTCGCCTACCGCCTGACCGGGATGCTCAAGGAAAACGAAGATTTTTTTGTCGAGGTGATGACAAAAGAAATGGGCAAGAGCTTCTTCGACAGCAGGCTCGACTTTATCGAAGCTGTCGGAGTCTGTGAGGCTGTCGCCCCCCAGGGTACCAGTCTCAAAGGCGTCACCTACCAGAAGCTCACGCCGGGCCTCAGCATGGAAAGCCGCCTGGCGCCCAGAGGGGTCGCCGCCATCATCACCCCCTTCAACTTCCCGCTTGCGATCCCGCTGGCACAGGTTCTGTCAGCAATTATCTCAGGCTGTACGGTTGTGTGGAAGCCTTCCCACCTGGTCCCTGAATGCTCCCAGGCTATCTGCGCGCTGATAGAATGCGCCCTGGCACAGGAAGCCGAGGAAACAGGGCTGGAGCTTCCAGCAGGCATCCTGAACCTGGTTCACGGGGATGCCCAGACGGGTGACGCGCTCATTCGAGAGCCGGCCGTGCAGACCATCTCCTTCACCGGCTCGAAGACGGTTGGAGACCGGGTCGACTCTACCGCGTCAGGGTTAGGCAAACGCGTCATGAAAGAGGTCGCCGGCATCAACTTCTTCTACGTACACGAAGACGCCGATATCGAACGCGCCGCGCGCAATTTCGTCTACGGAAAAACGATCACCTCGGGCCAGCGCTGCAGCTCGATCCAGGAAGCCCTGGTCGACAGCAAGGTGGCGCCTGAGTTCACCGCCAGGGTTCTCGAGCTCGCCCCCGGAGTTGTTCATGGCCCGGGAGGAAGCGAGGAAATCACGGCGGCCGACACCGATGCCGACAGTTGGAGCTGTCCTCCGCTGGTAAGCGAAGAGCAGCGGGACCGGCTTGCCGCGCTGGTGGAATCTTCCATCGAACACGGCGCCGAGCTTCTCTACCAGGCGCAGCTACCTGATGGACTCCAACAGAATGGGAATTATTTCCCGTTTACGTTGCTCACAGGAGTCGACGAGAACAACCCGCTCTACAGCCAGGAAGCCTTCGGGCCAGCCGGCGTCATCCGGGCTGTGGAGGACATGCGGGAAGCCATCGAACTGATCAACAGCAGGATCGGAATCGTCGCCTGCATCGATTCACGGGACAAATCAGCAACCGAGAACTTTATCGAGCAGGTACTTCGAACGAGAATTGACGATGGCCGGCACGGAACCGGCTGCTTCTTCGGTACCAAGTTCGGCGGCGACCGGGGCGCGGGAAGCGGCAATCCCGCCCTCGACGAAGACATGGTTAACGGCTATCTCATCTGGAAAACCATCTACCGCTCTTATGACGAGTTGCCTCCGCCCAATTAAGTTCGCGGATGGTCTCGCGAATTCAGCAGGCCGCTTGCGCCTGCTTCGCAGGTGCTGTATTTTCAAGCGCTTACGAAGTGTTTACCGCTGACCACACAGGTCCCAGAAAATGCCCTTTGATCCAGATCTACTGAAAAAAAGAGAAGAGCTCCTTGCAGAGGAGCTTGAGCTCTACCCCTATTCCTACGACCGGACCCACAGCCTCCTCGAAATCAGGGAGAACGAGGAGCAACTGATGGACAAGGATGTCCGCGTAGCGGGAAGGCTCCTCGCCTACAGGGGCAAGGGGAAGATGATCTTCATCGATCTGGGCGATCTCGATGGCCGGATCCAGGTCATGCTCCGGAAAAATGAATTCGATGAAAAAACCTGGGCTCTCATCCGCCATGGACTGGATCTCGGCGACTGGCTTGGAATCAGCGGAACCGTCTTTGTGACCAGGATGGGAGAGCTCTCGATCCATGCGGGCAGCCTTGAGATGCTGGCCAAGACCGTGGTGCGGGTGCCGATCCCCAAGAGCAAGGATGACCAGGACTGGAACAAGCTGGCGGACCCGGAGACACTCTACCGCGAGCGCTACCTGCACTGGACCACCGACCCGTCTGCGCGCCAGAAGATGGTGCAGCGGGCGCAGATCATCAGCGCGATGCGGTCCTTCCTAGATGAAAGCGGTTTCCTCGAAGTCACCACGCCTACCATCGAGATGAACTACGGAGGAGCCGAGGCGCGCCCATTTGAGACCGCGATCCACGCGCTCTCCGATCATCCGGCCTTTCTCAGGATCTCGCCCGAGCTGCCGCTCAAGAGGTTCATCGTTGGAGGCTTCCCGAAGGTCTACACCATCTGCCAGAATTTTCGCAACGAGGGTATCGACCGCAGCCACAATCCCGAGTTCACCATGCTCGAATGGTACGAAGCCTTCACCGACTACAACTTTCAGATGGAACGGTTTGAGCAGTTGGTATCGAGCGTCTGCGAAAAGGCCTGCGGCAGCATGCGGGTGATCTATGGCGGCAAGGAGATCGATTTCACTCCTCCCTGGAAGCGAATCACCATCCTCGACAGTCTGAAAGAAGCGGGTATCGATGCCGCAGCGCTGGATGAGGACGCCCTCCTTGCAGAATACAAGAATCGCGAGATCGAGCCGCCGCGGCCCTTCACCTGGGGGCATGCGGTCGCGGGGCTTTTCGAGGCTCTCATCGAGCACACCATCGAACAGCCGACCTTCGTCTGTGACCACCCGGTAGCCATCTCTCCTCTCACCAAGAAGAAACGGGGTGACGACCGCCTGGTCGAGAGGTTCGAACCCATCGTCATGGGTATGGAGATCGGCAATGCCTACTCCGAGTTGACCGACCCGGTTGAACAGCAGGAGCGCTTCATCTCCCAGAAATCGATGGGAACGGACAAGGATGGCGTCGAGAACCATCCAATGGACACCGACTTCCTGAAGGCGATGGGTTGTGGTATGCCGCCAACCGGGGGGGTCGGGCTCGGCGTCGACCGGGTTGTCATGCTGTTGACCGATTCGCATTCTATCCGCGAGGTCATAGCCTTTCCGTTGATGCGAACGCGCGACGCGGAAAGTACGGATGAGGAAGGTGAGCCGGGAGAGGATGCCGGAGAGCAGCCCTCCTGAGACATATCCATGCTCGCAGCGCACATCCAGTCCAGGGGCCGACTCGAACTGGTCGAGTCGCCTGAACCATCGATCGAAAAAGACGGAGAGGTCATCTTTCAGCCCTCCACCGCCTGTCTTTGCGGTTCTGACCTGCCTTATTTTGACGCGGCCGAGAGCTACCCGCTGCCGGTGGGAATGTCGCTCCATGAGATGGTCGGCTCGATCGTAGAAAGCTCGGTCGAGCGCTATTCTCCAGGCGATAAGGTGCTGGCTGTTCCGCTTAACCAGCAGGGTTTTTTCGAACGCTACGCCGTCGATGCCGGCAGGGTCATCCCGATGGCCTCCGGCCTGGCCGAAGACCTGGCGGTCCTTGCCCAGCCGCTGGGAACGGCAATCCATGCGCTGAAGAAGATCCCCCATCTCATCGACCTGGATGTGGCTATCGTTGGCCAGGGTCCCATGGGGCAGATTTTCGCCGCCTGCCTGAAGAATATGGGAGCCAGGGAAATCATCGCAATCGACCTGCTGGAATCGAGACTTGAAACCAGCCCTGAAAATGGAGCAACCAGGACCATCTGTTCGAGTCGCGAGGATCCGTTAGAGGCTGTCCTCGCGCTGACAGGAGGCCGGGGAGCCGATATGGTCATCGAATGCGTGGGGCACAGCGACCAGGCGCTGGATCTCTGCGCGGAGCTCTGCCGACCGGATGGCCAGATCCTCTGTTTCGGCGTCCCCCCGGAGAGCATCGAGATCAAGCCGTGGAAGAAGCTCTTCTACAAGAACGTCAGGATCTATACCTCGGTGAATCCCGACTTTGAGCGTGACTTCCCCCTGGCTATGCGCTGGATCGCTGAGGGGAGAATTGACCTCTCCTCCCTGCTCACCCACCACTACCCTCTCAGCGAGGCGCAGAAGGCCTTCGAGACCTTCCGGGACAGAACAGATGGGGCCCTGAAGGTTATTCTCGAGTTCCCGGCCTGAGCTACGACGACACGGATGGCGCGGCTCGCCTCAGTCGTCCTTGCCAAGGAGGTGCTCAAAACTCTGCTTCTGCGTGGCATAGAGGTGAGCCGTTTCCGCGGAGATCTCAGAGGCTTTGTAACGATCGAGGATGGCATCATCCATCTTCTTCATACCCCTCGCCCCGCCTGATTCGATCAGGGAAACGATCTTGGCGACGCTACCCTCTCGAATGATATTACCCAGGCCGAAGGAACCCATGAGGATCTCGTTGACCGGGATCCGGCTCTTGCCATCCTTGCCGGGCAGCAGGAGCTGGGCGCAAACACCCTTGAGCGTCACCGACAACATGGTGCGAACCTGGTTCTGCTGGTCCTCGGGAAATACGTCGATGATCCTGTCGACCGTTTTCGCCGCGCTGTTGGTATGCAATGTAGCAAAGACAAGAAAGCCCATCTCAGCGGCTGTGATGGCCAGCGCGATCGTCTCGGGGTCGCGTAATTCTCCTACCAGGATAATGTCAGGATCCTGCCGGGTGGCGGCCCTGAGCGCCTGCGAAAAGGAGGGCGCGTCAACACCGATCTCGCGCTGGGTAAAGAAGCTCTCCTTGTTCTTGTGCACGAACTCGATCGGCTCCTCGATCGTTACGATGTGCTTTTTCTGGTTGGTGTTAATGTAATCAAAGAGAGAAGCGAGCGTGGTTGATTTACCGCTGCCCGTCGGGCCCGTGACCAGGATCAAGCCGCTGTTGAGCTCGGTATACTCCAATATCACATCGGGAACACGAAGCTCATCAAGGGAGAGTATCTCCTGGGGTATATAGCGGAAAACGACTCCCGGACCCGTCCGGGTGAGGAACGCGCTGACTCGAAACCTTGCCAGGCCGGTGATCTCATAGGCAAAGTCGACATCATTTCTCTCGGAATAGATCTCCCTGCACCTATCAGTAAGGATCTCATCGATCAGCTCACTCATCTCCTCTTTCTCGACCGGTTCCTTGCCGATGGCGCGAAGATCTCCATGAACCCGCACCTTGGCTGGAACCCCGGTATTGAGATGAAGGTCCGAACCTCCGAGGTCATGAAGCTTTTTGAGATATGCGTCTACTCGCGCCATGGTGAACTCTTATTTAAACCTGTCCTTGTTCTCAGCGAAGAACCATGCGGTCTCACGAGAGATGATCTTCTTCTTGAGCAAATCAAGAATTGAATCATCCATGGTACACATTCCCTGTTTTGATCCCGTCTGCAGAACCGATTGGAGTTGGAAGGTCTTCCGCTCACGGATCATATTGGCAACCGCGGGAGTGGCGAACATGATCTCGAGAACCGGTTCACGCCCCAGGCCATCCTCTCGCGGCAAGAGCTGCTGAGAGATCACTCCCCGGATGGACTCAGACACCATCGCGCGGATCTGCTCCTGCTCCTTGGGAGGGAAGACATCGATAATCCGATCCACGCTCCTGGTGGCATTGGTCGTGTGCAACGTCCCGAAAACAAGGTGGCCGGTCTCCGCGGCGGTAATCGCCATCGCGACGGTGTCGAGGTCGCGCATCTCGCTGACGCAAATATAGTCGGGATCGGAACGCATAGCCGATTTCAGAGCACTGGCATAGGACTCGGTGTGGACCTCGACATGCCGTTGGTTCACGTTGCAGTTCTTGCTGGGAAGGAGGTATTCGATCGGGTCCTCAACCGTGACGATATGGTCATTCTGCTCCTGGTTGACGATGTCGAGAAGCGCCGTCATCGTCGCAGTCTTTCCGGATCCGGCCGGACCGGTGATCAATACGATTCCCTGCCTGTACTTGGTGAACTTGGTCAGAATACCAGGCAGGTGAAGCTCTTCGAGAGTCGGCAGGCTGTCGGGGATAATCCTGAATACCGCGTCCAGTCCCTTGCGCTGCTTCAGAACGTTAGCCCTGTAGCGGCCGTGATCCTTGACATAACAAAAATCCAGATCGTTGTTCTCCGCAAAGGTCTTCCGTTCGAAATCATTGAGGATCTCCTCGATACGCGGCTTTGTATCGTCAGCCGAAAGAGCCGGATGTTTGAGGTAGACAATCGAACCGTGAAGCCGCATGAATGGCGGTGAGTCCACCTGGTAATGGAAATCTGAAGCACCGACCTTCCTAGCCTCGACAAGATAAGCATCGATGGGACCGCCGGCCAGGTGGGAGAAATCCATCCGGCCAAGATCCTCAACCGTAACCCCGGCGCCGCTCGCGGCTGGGACCTTCGCCGATGCCGCGACGGACTTGGACTTTCCCTCGTCCCCTGGCTCATCGACGGAAGCCGGCTCACTCTGTTCAGCCATTTCCTTTATGCGGGCGCTGATGCGCTTGAACTCCCAGGGACCGATGAGCCCCTTATCAAGCAGCATCTTACCAAGCCCCTGCTCGCCGGATTTATCCAGTTCAGCGAGACACTTGCGCACCTGCTTTTCATCCGCAAGCTTGTTCTTGACGGCTATTTTTCCAAATAGCAGATCTTCTTGGGCTGCCATAGATCAACCGAAACGGGGGGATTTGAACTACCAAGCGGTCCTGCCGATGATCGGAAAAATCAAAACGGCTCGGACGAGATAGTTTTAAAGGTCTTGATTCATTTCTTACGGGGCCAAAAAGACCCGGAAAAAACAATCATACGGTTCAGCCAACATTTGTAAACCCTGAAAGCATTTGTACTTGAAGGGCATTTCAGGCCGATTCACCGCCATCGTTGACCATTTCGGCATCAGACTCCGCCAGGAGTTCAGTGGTTGAGAGGCCGGGAAGACGATCTACAAAGACCATTCTGCCGCCATTGCTTTCGACACAATCTCTCCCGACGACAACATCTTCCTTATAATCGCCTCCCTTGACGAGTACATCGGGAAGCAACTCTTCGATCAGGCTCTGGGGCGTGTCCTCCTCGAAGAGAAGAACGTAGTCCACCGCCTCGAGACCCGCCAGCATCTTGATCCTGTCGTTTTCTTCTATCCGAGGCCTCCCCTCCCCCTTCAGCCGCCTGATGGAAGAATCGCTGTTAACTGCAACCACCAGGATATCTCCCTGTCTGCGGGACTCGTTGAGAAGGTGGTGATGACCCGGATGGAGCAGATCGAAGCAGCCGTTGGTCAGCACGACCTTCTTCCCTTTCTGTTTCTCCGCGCTGAGAACCTTCGACAGATCTGTGAGCTTCTTGATCTTTCCAGCCGCCGGATTTCCCTGGTTACGGATCTCGTCAAGGAGCTCCCCACGGCTGACCGCGACCACGCCAAATTGCCGCACCACGAGACCTGCGGCAACATTGGCCAGCTGCACGCCCGACTCTGCGGAATTCCCCGCCGCGGCTGAAATCCCGAGAACAGCGAGGACCATATCGCCGGCCCCGGTAACGTCCGCCACAACGCTCGCACGAGTGGGGAAGTGACTCTGCCCCCCCTTTCCCTCATCAAGAAACATGCCATCACGGTCCATTGTCACAACGACGCTGCCCAGGCCAAATTCTTCGAGAAGCTTCGCCGCGGCAGACTGGCAACCCTCAATTTCCTGGCAAGGGATATCGCTGGCCAGTTCCGCCTCGAAGCGATTTGGACAGATCAGGGAGACACCCCTGTAGGAAGAATAGTCGCTGACCCGGGCCGGATCGACGAGGACGGGAACAGCTCCGCCCCGTTCACGAATTCCCTCCATGAGCCGCTCGGTGAGCAGCCCCTTGCCGTAATCGCTGACCAGGATCGCATCCCAGGCTTTATCTCCGGAGAAAATCTTCTCGAGAAGCTCATCGGTAAGCTCGGAAGTAACCGGCGAGAGTTCCTCTTCATCCACACGCAGCATCTGCTGGACAGCCCGATGAGAGTGTTGAACATACCCCATATGCCGGGCCTTCAAGGTTGTCGGACGACCCGGGTCACGAATCACCCCGCTGATGTCGCAACCCCCATCCTCCAGAACGGAAAGAACCCTGTCTCCCGCCCTGTCCTTTCCTGTCACGGAAAAAACATGTGTATCAGCCTCCAGGCGGGCCAGGTTGACTGCGACACTGCCTGCGCCGCCGGGGCGAATCTCTCTGCGGCCTACCCGCAAAACAGGAATCGGCGCCTCGGGCGAGATGCGCTTCACATCACCCCAGACGTATTCATCCAGCATCAGATCGCCCACGAGCGCAATGCGCGGTCGGCCGAGGTCTTTGACGATTCGCGACAATTGCGAAATCAACACGATCCAGCTCCTTTCCTTAACCGCTGCAGTATAACCGCCACCGCGGCCATTTGGCACCGCGCAAACCCGGGAGGGGGATCAGGTCGTTCTCGGAGCCAGCTTATCGAGAAGCTCGACCAGGGATTTACCGCCGGAAGAGATGGACTGCCTGGTGCCCAGATAAAACCAGCGCAACCCTCCCTCCACATCGAGCCAGTCCTCCGGGATCTTTACCGCGTCCTTCTGTGTCATCACGATGGTATCAACCCCGAGTTCCCTGGCCCAGGTACCGAGCCCCTCTACCGTTTCGAAATCATAGCCGTGGTGATCACTGAAGGGCTTGAAGCCGGCCAGCCTGATTCCCAGCTTGCCCAGGGTCAGTTCGAACGAGTTCGGGTTTCCTATGCCGCAAAAGGCGCAAACCTCTTTACCTTCCAGGAAGCCGGGCTCAAACGTCTCTCCGTAGAGCTCCTGCCAGGCCCGGGGTCTGGATTCGAGAAGAAGAACCGGGATGTCCGGGAATCTCTCTTTTAGAAATGCGACGATGGCCTCGCGGCGCTCCTCGCCGACAAGCTCGACCCTCGTGACTGCGATCAGGTCCGCCGCCTCAAGGGCTCCGATCGGCTCCCGCAGGAGACCCGCGGGAATAACCCTTCCGTTATCAAACGGCCGGAGGGCGTCGAGAAGGACCAGGTCAGCGTCTCTGTGCAGACGCAGGTGTTGAAATCCGTCATCCAGGACCAGGATATCCGCTCCGGCGGCGATCGCCTCGCGTCCGCGGGCCGCCCTGTCGCGCCCCTGGTAATGAGGGACCGAGGGCAGGTTCTCGGAGAGCAACAGGTACTCATCATTACCTTCGATGATCTCAGCCTGGAGAAAATTCCCATCGGAGATCCCCGGTGACACCCCGTATCCTCGACTCAGGATCGCCGGGTTCCAGCCCCTGTCAATGAGCTCACGGACGATCATCTCCACGGTCGGGGTCTTGCCGGTTCCCCCACAGGTAATATTGCCGACGCTGATGACCGGCGCATCCAGCCGGGCCGAGTTCCTCTTGGGCCAATGCCGCCGACGAAAGGTAAGGACAAGACGATAGAGTATCGAGAATGGCAGCAAGACTGGCAGCACCAGGAAGACCAGCACGCGGATTGTCGGCGATAATGTCGGCGGAACCAGCAAGCTGCCGGGGACCGGCCTGTTAGAAGTCCCTCCAGCCATGATCTAGGTTGATTTCTCTTCTTTGTGGAGTTCGTTCAGAACCTCGAGAACCTGCTTCTCGCTCATATGTCCAAGCTCGCTGAGAATCTCCCCGAGAAAACGATAAGGCTCCTGGGCCGCCTCCAGACGAGCCTGGATCGTCAGAGCCTCATAGAGATCGGCAACGCTCACATAGCCTCTCTCGAGCGCGACTTCTCCAAATAGCCTGGGCTGCTCACTCATGATACCTCCTGTCTTATCAAGTCACCCTTCCAGAGTCAATCAGTCCGCGAACCGCTGGGGGCAAGACCGGCTGTGCTTTGCCTCGAAGACGGTTGAATATTGCATTACAATCCCGGGAACATGCTCAAAGCTCGTGACACCCTCCGTTCAAAATACCTCGGCGCCATCATGGGAGCGGCTGTAGGAGATGCCCTGGCCTTTCCCCTCAGGAATTATTCACGCAATTTCCTGGCCTCGGTTGCCCAGCCCCTGACCGAAGAGCTTCAGACCTGTCCGGACGGATTCACTCCCCTGGGACAAACTACCGGGGACACCCAATGCTGTAATGCGGTCATCACCTCGATCCTCGAGCGTGGCGACCTGAAAGCAGATGCCGAGAGCGCGAAGATCCTTGTTGAGCACCTCATCCCTCTCTGGAGAGACATGAGCGTTGTCGATCCCGCCAGTGACAACAGCTCAGCCATGAGCCTGATCGTCAAGGGCATCACCGAATGGGACAACGCGGCGCTGCCTTTAGGGAACGCCGGTAGCGGTTGCCTGACCCGGGCCATTCCCATAGGGCTTTGGAACGCCAGGGAGCCAGAGAAAATCCCCGCCCAGGTCAAGACCCTCGTTACCATCACCCACCAGGATGAGAGGACGCTTGCGGCAACATCCGCGGTGGCTGCGTTCATTGCCTACAATGTCAGCCATGATGAGCTGATCCTCGGTGACATACTGGACAATATCGCCAGTACTGCGGGTCAATTTGATGAGGGCGTCGCTCAGGCCATATTGGATCTTCCTAAGATCCTCTCGCAAACCGACCATCGCGCGCTCGAGATGATCCTCGCGATCTCTCCTGACGAAGAATATCCCCCGAGCCGGGACGAGTTGACCGATTACGTGGTGCCAGTCCTGTTTCTTGCCCTGCGTCAATTCCTCAACAAGCCCCAGAGCTTTGGAGACGCCCTGAACAGGATTCTCCGCCTGGGAGGGAATATGTCCACCATCGCCAGCATCACCGGCGCGCTTTGCGGAAGCTACCTCGGGCTCGAGAACATCCCGGGAAACCTTGTAGACAATCTGCTGGAAAAAGAGGAGATTCAACGCAACGCTGAAATGCTCTTTGACTTGAGACGCAACCTGAAACGGGTCGAAGCCGCGAGCGAACAGCCTCCCCCGGCGGACAAGACCGACGAGCCTGGCGTTGATGCTGACGACCCTGATGACCTGAACCAAGACCTGGAATCCTCCTTAGAATGAGCCACCTCGCCCCTGAGACCCCATTACTAACCTCCGGCAGCCTGGCTGTCGGGGCGAAATCCCCTCCATTGATCATCGCCGGGCCGGATTCTCTCGAGAGTGAAGAGCTAGCCCTCACCATCGCGACTGAACTTGTACGCCTCCAGGATAAGCTGCGGGTTCCCTTTGTCTTCAAGGGCTCCTACGACAAGGCCAACCGATCATCTCATCTGTCCTACCGTGGACCCGGCATCGAAGCGGGACTGGACATCCTCTCCAGGGTCAAGCAGGAGACGGGGCTGCCGGTAACAACCGATGTTCACAGCGCCGAGGAGGTCAACCAGGCCGGCGAGGTGCTCGACATCCTCCAGGTTCCTGCCTTTCTCTGCCGCCAGAACGATCTGCTCCAGGCCTGCGGCGCGACAGGCAAGCTTGTCAACATCAAGAAGGGACAGTTCCTCGACCCAGCCAATATCCCCGCCCGGGCGGCGGCGGCGACAGGACCGGAAACTCCCGGCGTCCTGATTACGGAGAGAGGGACGACCTTCGGCCATGGTGATCTCGTGAACGACTTCAGAGGAATCCCCACCATGCGCGAAGGCGGCTTCTGCGTAATTTTCGATGCAACCCACAGTGTCCAGAAACCAGGAGCCCTTGGCGACAGGAGCGACGGCAAACGGGAGATGATACCCCATCTTGCCAGGGCCGCCGCGGGAACAGGCTGCGATGGTTTCTTCTTCGAAGTCCATCCTGAACCGGATGAAGCCCTCTGCGATGGTCCCAACTCGCTCCACCTTGATCAATTTGAAGCTCTGCTCTGCCAGGTAATCGAAATTGACCGCATAGCGCGCCAACTCTGAGGATGCGGCATGAAGGTGGGAGTCATCATCCCCGTCCTGAACGAAGAGGACTCGATAGCCCTGGTCATCAGGGATCTGCCCCGCGAGGAGGTTTCCCTGCTGCTTGTTGTCGACAATGGCAGTGACGACCTGACCGCCGAGATTGCCCGGGCGGAAGGCGCGGTTGTTCTGGATGAAGCTGAGAGAGGCTATGGGGCAGCCTGTCTCCGCGGAATCGCAAACCTTGAGCCTGAGATCGATACTGTTGTCTTCCTCGACGGGGACTACAGCGACTCACCCGAAGAGCTCACCTCCCTGGTAAAACCCATCTCGGAGGACAAGGCCGACATGGTCATCGGCAGCCGAATACTCGGACAGCGAGAACCAGGCGCCCTGCCCCCGCAGGCCTATTGGGGAAACAAGCTCGCCTGCTTCCTGATGAGGGTTCTCTGGGGAATCCGCCACACCGACCTGGGTCCCTTTCGTGCCATCAGAAGGAGTTCCCTCGATCAACTCGGAATGAGAGACCGAAACTTCGGCTGGACCATCGAGATGCAGATCAAGGCGCACACGAACGGCCTCCGGGTTCTGGAAGAGCCCGTCAGCTATCGCCGCAGAACAGGCGTCAGCAAGATCAGCGGCACAATCTCCGGTGCCTTCAAGGCAGGCTACAAGATCCTCTACACGATCTTCCGGTACCGTCTCTCAGGCAGTTGATCCTTCCGGCGGCTCTCACTCCTGCCCGTCTTTATTCCCATCCTTCGTCCGCAACGCCGCCAGGCGTTTCAGGAAGGAGCTCCGATGACCCGGCGGCAGCGCCTTCCAGAAGGACGCGTTCTCCTCGGCCTCCAGGTAGGTGTTCCACCCGGCGTAGAGCGAGGTCTCTTTCGGGCCGGCGGGAAGCAAACCGGATGACAGGAGACGCTCGATCCACCGCAACGCAATCCAGCGAGCGAAGGACTTGGCGCTGGCAGCCACTCCGGAATCCTTGAATGCCGAGAAACCGTCCGCCAGGGTCAGGGCGGTGAAGAGATCAAGAAGCCTCTGGACATCGAGTTTCTCAGGCTCCATGACCTGGGCAAGAATCTTCGACTTCAGGCTCTGCTGGCGCAGCCTGTTTTGAAATTCCCTGAGGGCTCCGGCAGAGTTCTCCCCAACCTGGGGCTGGGCGGCAAGGAATTCAGCCATCTTTTTATAAGAGCTCATCGACTCATCAAACCCTTCAGCCAGGTCAGCCGCCCGGAGCCTGGCGAGAGTCGCGGTCCAGGCCAGCCCCAACTTTCCATTGGCCGGCAGGCTCCCCGGCTCCCTGGGAAGCAGCATGTCCATCAAGGCCGTGTCCTCTACCAACCTGAGGCTGGAGGCCAGGTAGCCGACATTGTCCTCCAGGCAGGCGCGGCTCTCCAGGCGTTTCATCACCCAGGCAAGCCTTTCAACCCCCTCGGCCCTGATCAATCCCTGCACCCTCTTCATCAGGTGGTCACCAAGAGCCTTCTCACGAGCCTGAGAAGCCTCGACCAGCTTGAGGAAGGGCAGGAACTCATCAAGCGCTTCTCGGTTGCCGACATAGGAAATCGCATCGACCGCGGCGATCAGCACCTGGGTATCATAGACTTCGGGTGAGGAAAGCACCCCGATGAGTGCATCGAGCGATTCAGGATCCTTGCTCTGGGCCAACGTGCTGAGCCCCGCTATGGCTGGCATCTGCAACTGGATCTCGGCTGATTCCCTTAAAAGACCGGCGTGAAAAGTACGCAGGAGGCCAAGGACAGTGTCATCATCTGGACGCGCGTTGAGCGCGTTAACGCAGGCTATTCGAAGCTTGAGAGCTGAGGCCGCAGCCAACTCGGCCGCCTCCTTGAAGCGCTCGATAAAGAGACTGGCCGAGACGAGGTCGAGAGCTCCCTTCAACAGGTGCCCGAGCGCCCGGATGGACTCCAACTGCAGTTCCAGGTCCGAATAGAACTCAGGTCCATGGAGAATAGCATCCAGGCTTTTCTTCGCACCCGCGATCTTGAAGGCTCCGGCCGCCCTTACCAGCTCAAGCAGTTCCGCTCTCCAGGCAGCATACCCGGAGCTCTCGGATAGCGCTGGGCGCGCAGCCAATAGTTTTTGCGTACGGCCAACCGTAAGATCACTGATTTCCGTGCGCATCTCGACGCCTGAGTCGGCCAGGAATGACTGGTAATGACGAAGAGAGATGAGAGCCTTCCGGCGGACCCCGGGCTGCTCAAACCCCGAGCCACCCTCTCCCTTGACAACGGCCAACAGGCGTTCGCAGGCTCTCGCCTGCAAGGTGGAGCGCAGCTTTTCCTGGTCAGCAGCATTGGAACCCGACAGCCTGGCCCCGCGAAGCCAATCGGCGTAATCTCCAAGCGCCTCAACCGCGGCGATTCGATGCTCAACGGTATAGGCGGACTGAAGTGTAGCCTGCAATTCTGCCAGGAGCAGTTCGTAGTCACGAGTCTCGCGAAACCTCTTCAGGCTCTGTTTCCAATTGACTGCGTTGTCCTGGCTCAACTTCTTCTGTACCTTAACGAAGATCTCCGGAAGCGACAGTTCCTGCTGCTCCTTCCACCAGAGATCCCATCCCTTCGGCGTAGCGAAGCCGAGTCTCAATCGATCGCGCAGTTCCTTGAGATAAAGGGGCGTGGAAGCCGGATACTTTTCCTGGTTTAAAACCATTCCAGCTATCAGATGTGACAGGAAGAGCTTTCCATCTGATTCCCACAGGATCTTGCTCACATCCTCGAGGACAGGTGAAGGCGGGGGAGGGTTGTGCTCAACGATCTCGCAAAGTCGCTGAACAGTTGAAAGCTGCTGCCCAGGCGGCCCGTTCCTCCCTGGCCCTGGACGCGTTCTCTTTTCCTGTTCTACAAGAGCCCCGAAGGCCTCGACGACGGCTTGCCGAAGTCTCTCGCTTCCCACCCCGAGAAGAGGTAACAGCAGGTCGGAAAAACCCGAGGTCGTAGCTGCCGCTCCCCGGATCTCAAGCGAAATGGCTCCGATGGTCCTCAAGGCGACAACATTCCAACTCGCTCCCTTCCCAGGATTTACGAAGCGGGCAGGATCTAAAATCTCGGAAAGAAATTTCCTCGAAGGGCCGGCGGGCCTTCTTTTTTCCTGCTTCATCGACTCAAGCAGCTTATAGGCCTCCAGTTCACCGAGCCTGTCATCGTCGCCGGCAAGCTTGGCTATATCGATCCTGAGTCCCTCGGCAAGCGCTTCCAGATCACCATACCGGGCGTCCTCCACTTCCTGTCCCTTCGCGAAAGCCGCGAAAACAACGGTTACCGCCAAGGCTGCAACCAGGACCAGAATTCGGACTTTAAATCGCCTCATTGGGATCCAGCAGTAAAAACGATTACCAGGCATGCCTCCACATGGGCACGCGTAAGAACAGGAACACAGATCTTGCATCAACAGCCAGGAAGTCCGATTGTCTTCAAAGCGAAAAGCCAAACCAGAAGGCCGGGAACGTACCGCCCCCTGCGGCGACATCGGTCCTCAGCCAGGCAGTCATGACACTCAAACTCCAGCCCGAAGAAAACATCCAGGCTGCCAGTAGGATGACAATAACTGCCGGCATTCATTCCAAGGCCAGCAGGCAATCACCGCGCTGAACACTATCGGGAAACCATTGCAACATGCCTGCCTACGGCACTCCCGAGCCTCGTGATTATAGTCCACCATCGGAAAAGTGTCTACGAATCACAGCGTGGATCGGCTCTCAGGAAAGAAGCCCGGCACCAAAGTCATCGTTGGAATCAGAACCATCGGATGACTCTGATTCTTCCTCTTCCTCTTCCTCTTCCTCTTCCTCTTCTTCGTCGTCGTCGTCGTCGTCTTCTTCGTCTTCCTCTACCTCTTCTTCGTCTTCGTCATAGTTTTCGTCCTCAT
>CBFHWB010000089.1:0-16563 GCA_965659285.1 Planctomycetota bacterium
TCCCTGTTCAAGGGTTGTCCTCATCCGGGCGATCCGCTCCCGCTTCTCATCTACGCGGCGCATGCGCTCATCGGAGACCAGGCCCAATTGATGCCCTTTCTCGCAAAGCCTTAGATCGGCATTGTCGCTCCTGAGAAGGAGCCTGTATTCAGCCCGCGAGGTAAACATCCTGTAGGGCTCAAGAGGACATTCCTTGACGAGATCATCGATCAAGACTCCGATATAGGCCTCCGATCTGTCGAGCAGGAGAGGCTCCTGCTCTCGACAGCGGAGCACCGCGTTGACACCCGCGAGCAGCCCCTGCGCCGCCGCCTCCTCGTAGCCGCTCGTACCGCAGATCTGGCCGGCAAAATAGAGTCCGCCCACCGCCCTGGTCTCGAAGGTCGGCTTGATCTGGGTCGGAGGAAAGAAGTCGTACTCGACGGCGTAGCCATATTGAAGAATCTTCGCGTTTCTCAGCGCCGGGATCGTCGCCAGCACCTGTTCCTGAACATCTCCCGGAAGACTGGTGGAGATGCCGTTGAGATACACCCAGGAGGTGGCAAGTCCCTCCGGTTCGAGAAAGATCTGGTGCTTGTCTTTGTCGGCAAAACGAACCACCTTGTCCTCGATCGAGGGACAGTAGCGAGGACCGACTCCCTCGATCTGACCTGAGTACATCGGCGCCCGGTGGAGATTTTTCCTGATAAGCTCGTGAGCCTGCGGATTGGTCCAGGCGATATGACAATCAACCTGGTCCAGGGAGTAGCCGCGGGTGTCGAAGGAAAAGAAGAAGGGCTCATCATCTCCGGGCTGGACCGTGGATTCGGAAAAATCGACGGTCGCCGCATCTACCCGGGCGGGAGTGCCGGTCTTCAACCTTCTGCGCGAAAAGCCCAGGTCCTCAAGGAAATCCGAGAGGCCGTAGGAGGCGGACTCTCCTATCCGCCCGCCCTTCTCTTTTTCTTCTCCGCAATGCATGAGTCCTCGCAGGAAGGTGCCTGCGGTAAGAATCACCGACCGCCCGGCCAACTCGCTGCCATCGCTCAACCTCACACCCGCGACCCGCGAGGATTCAGCCTGGCTCGACTCGAGCAGCAGGGTTGAAACCTTGCCCTCGACAACGGTCAGACCATCGACCGAGGAGGTCAATCGGACCATGTAATCCTGGTATTTCTGTTTGTCGCATTGAGCGCGGGGAGCCCTCACCGCCGGCCCCTTGCGCGTATTGAGCAGGCGAAACTGGATTCCGCTCGAATCCGCCGCTCGGCCCATTTCGCCGCCCAGCGCGTCAAGCTCACGCACCATCTGTCCCTTGCCAAGCCCTCCGATCGCCGGATTGCACGACATCCGGCCGATAGCGCCCGCATCGAGACTCACGAGAGCGGCCCGGGCGCCCATGCGGGCCGCGGCAAGAGCCGCCTCAATCCCCGCGTGGCCGCCTCCGATGACGATCACATCAAAGGAATCCGCTCCGGCGCTCATGACCCATCTCCCTCAACGGCAAGCTCTGCTCCCTCGGCCGAAAAGAAGGTCGAGGCTCCTCCGAGACCGCCCATCTCCCTGAAGTAGCCGGGAAACGACTTGGTGACTACCTGCGGATCACCTATCTCCACCCCCGGAACCAGCAGGCCGGCGAGAGAGAGAGCCATCGCTATCCTGTGATCTCCCCAGGAGTCGATCCGGGCACCCTGCATCGAAAAGCTGCCCGGGTTCTCCGGACCGTTAATCTCGAGACCATCATCCAACTCGCGCACATCGACACCCAGCTTCCTGAGCTCGCTGGCGACTGAGGCGATCCGGTCGCTCTCCTTGTAGCGAAGGTGAGGGACTCCGTAGAGACGG
Organism: Planctomycetota bacterium; assembly: GCA_965659285.1. Lineage (GTDB taxonomy): Bacteria > Planctomycetota > UBA8108 > UBA8108 > UBA8108 > UBA8108. Next base: position 1,825 of record CBFHWB010000089.1, read on the forward strand.
GTACGCCCACGGGCGAAGGCCGCGACCACCGCGAGGGTCGGGACAATGTCCGGCATGTCTGAGCAATTATTCGACAGACCCCGCAACATCTCCTCCGGCCCGGAAACCGTGATGGAGTCGACATCTTTTTTCACGTGGCAGCCCATCTCCGCGAGCACGTCCGCGAAGCGAAGGTCTCCCTGCCGGGAGACCTTGCCGACACCCTCGACCCGAACAGTCGTTCCTGTCAGCGCCGCGGCCGCAAAGAAATAGCTGGCCGTCGAAGCGTCCCCCTCAACAAAGTAGTCACGCGACTTGTACCACTTCCTGGAATCGATGTGGTAGACAAGCTGTCCATCGCTTTCGTCATCATGAATGTCGACCCTGACCCCGAAATCCTGCATCGTCCTGAGGGTCAGGTCCAGGTAGGGCGCGGAGAGCACCTCTCCCACCAGGCGAACTTCGATGTCCTTCTGCGCCATGGGCGCCACCATCAGCACGGCGGAGATAAACTGGCTCGAGGTGTTGCCGGCCATATTGACCCGCCCTCCCTCCAGCACCCGGGAACCGATCGTCACCGGAGGACATCCGGTCGGACTGCTGATCTCAGCTCCAAGATCCCTGAGCGCCTGAACCAATTGATTGATCGGACGCTGCCGCATCCTCTCATTTCCATCGACCACGTAATCCCCGCCGGAGATGGTCAGGACAGCGGTCAGAAAACGAGTGGCCGTACCGGCGTTACCCAGGCTGAAGGTTCCCTTCTTATTCGGATAACCATCCAGATCGCCCCTGACCGTAAAGGTAAGAGCATCCCTTGACGCGCAGCGCGGGCCGCCGGCCTCCGATTCGATCTGAACACCTAGAGCTTTTAACGCTTCACTCAGGCACCTCGAGTCATCGCAATCGAGCGCGTTCATCAGGGTTGATTCTCCCGGAATCAGGCTGGATATGAGCAGAGCCCGGTTTGTCAGGCTCTTGGAGCCGGGCAGCGAAACCGTACCGCCTGCGAATTGCCCTGGCTCGATCCTCACATAGGAGGCCTCGGGAGGAATTGAATTGCTGAACCCTGTCATCGAAACACCATGAAAATGAAGAACTTATAGAAACGGGGATTATAGGGGCGCTTGGTGGACAGTCAATCAGCACAAAGGACCGGGAATATCGGTTTCTCTAGATGAAAAGCCGACTCTCAGTCATTTTGCGGCTCTGAAGGGGTATAGAAGCCCTCATCGCGGTCGGCTAATTCCTGCAACCGTTCACAGGGGGCCAGCCTGGATTCGCCGAATCCCTTCAAGGTATCGACAATCGCACCGATTCCAAGGCTGTCGGCGTAACGCAGCGGACCTCCACGGAAAGGAGCGAACCCGGTTCCGAAGACCATCGCGAGGTCCACATCGGAAGCCGTTGCGACAACCCCGTCCCCGAGAGCCATAGCCGCTTCGTTGATCATGGGATAGATCAACCGATTGATCCAGAGTCCGGCGTAGGGTGTCCTGTAACCTCCCCGCTCCCTGCCGATCTTCGCCAGCAGGGCCGTGTTAAGCTTCGGTTTCCGCCGGCGACCCTTCCCTCCGTGGATGTAAAAACCCCGGCCTGTTTTCCTGCCCAGGACGGCGGGATCGTTCCCCAGTCCGGAGAGAGCATCCGGTGGACGCGCCCTCTCCCCGAACCCCTTGTGAAGAATACTGGAAACCTTCGAGGCGACATCGTGCCCGACCTCATCCATCAGCTCAAGAGGCCCCATCGGCATACCGAAACTCCGGATCTCCCGATCCATCGTCTCGGGTGAATAGCCCTCCTCCAGTAATCGAACAGCCTCGTTGAGGTAGACTCCCAGCACCCTGTTCACCAGGAAGCCGGGAGCATCCTCGCAGCGTACCGGGATCTTCCCGAGACTGCGGGCGAAGGTCTCGACCGCGACCAGGGCCGATTCTGTGGTCCGGGAACCTCGGATGACCTCGACCAGGGGCATGCGCTCAACGGGATTGAAGAAATGGAGCCCAACGATGCGCCCGGGACGTTTCGCCGCGTTCTGAAGATCGGTAACGGACAGGGCTGAGGTATTCGACGCGAACACGACATGCGCTCCCAACCCGGCCTCCGCCTCGCGGAGAACCTTCTTCTTGATCTCCAGGTCCTCTACAACCGCCTCGATGACGATCCCGGCCGATCCGAAGCCGGCGTAGTCAGTGGCGCTGCTGACCCTCGCCATAAAATTGATGACCTCGCTCTTCTTCATGCGCCGGCGTGCGACCCGCCCCTCGAGGATCTCTGCGATACGCCGGTAGCCCGAAGAGATGGCCTCCCGGCTGATATCCTTCAGCCGGGCCCGGTACCCCTTCAGGGAGACCAGGGCTGCGAGCCCGCCGCCCATGACGCCTGCCCCCAGGAGACCGACCATGGCGCCCTTTCCAGGGGCGCGGGCGGCTCCCCTGCCTTTCTTCCCGCTACCGTCTCCGCGCCGAGCGGCCTCGCTGGTAAGAAATATATCGATCAGATTTTTGCAGGTCGAGGATACAGCGAGCGCCCCCACCAGCTTCGCCTCGAGCTCCAGGCCATCCTTCAGTGACATCCCATAGCCATCGATCATCGAATCGAGAGCTTTTCTGGGCGCGGGATAATGCCCGCCCGTCTTACGCTGGATGCCCTTTAGAGCGCGTGAACGAATATAGCTTCTTCCAAGGCCGCTCCCTTCGAGAAGTCTCATGAACAGTGATCTTCGGGCGACACCCGGACGGTAACGTTTACCCTTTCCGGCAAGAGCCCGGGCAGCGAGTTCACAGCTCGATGCCCTCAGGCTCGCGGGATGGGCCGCCTCGTCTATCACTCCGAGCTTCAACGCCTTGCGAACATCGAGAGGTTTACCAGTGAGAATCACAGGCAGGGCGCGGGCGAGTCCGATCAATCGAGGTAGACGCTGGGTTCCGCCGAAGCCGGGCAGGATGCCAAGCTGCACCTCCGGCAGACCGATCCGGGTCTTTTCAAAGTCGCTGGCGATGCGAAGGTCGCAGGCCAGGGCCAGCTCGGCGCCGCCGCCAAGACAGTTTCCGTGAATCGCGGCGATGGTCACCGCCTTCAGCGAGGCCAGCTTGCCGAGAACAGCCTGCCCCCTGCGGGCCTGGGCGCGGGCCTCCTGCTCGTCTGTAACCTCGCGAATCTCGGCGATATCGGCCCCGGCAATGAAGGTGCCGCTCTCCTCCTTACCGCCGCAGATCACCAGGGCCCGGATGCTCTCAGCCCCTGCGACCTCATCGAGAACCCGGTCAAGGTCATCGATGACCGCCCCACTGAGCTTGTTAACCTTCTCTCCGGGAAGATCGAAAACAAGGAAGGCGATTCCTTCTTCCGCGGGTTCGAGCTTCCAGGCGCCTGTGCTGATTTTCTTTTTCCGCCCGGTCATTCCATAGCCTCCACCACCATGGCTCCGCCCTGGCCTCCGCCGACACAGAGCGTGGCCAGGCCGCGCTCGAGTCCACGCCGCCGGAGGTCGTTGAGCAGGGCGAGAACGATCCGGGCGCCGCTGGCGCCAACCGGGTGCCCAAGCGCTATGGCTCCCCCGTTCACATTGAGCTTGTCGGAAGAGAGCTCTCCGATGGGAGCTGACAGGCCCAGCTCACTGGCAGCGAAATCAGACGAGTCGAACGCGGCGCAATTGGCAAGCACCTGCGCGGCAAAGGCCTCGTTCAATTCAACCCGGTCCATGTCCCGAAGCGAAGAGCCTGCTCGCTCCAGAGCCAGGGGGACGCTGAAAGCCGGGCCCAACCCCATCCGGGAAGGTGAGCAGCCCCGATAGGCGTAGGAGATGATGCGGCCAAGGGGCTTCAGCCCAAGCTCAGCCGCCTTTTCCTCGCTGGCAAGCAGGAGAGCGACGCCGCCATCGGTAATCGGACAGGCGTTGCCAACCGTCACCGTCCCAAGCGTCCTGTCAAAATAGGGCCGCAGCTTCGCGAGCGCCTCGATCGACTGGCCCTTTCGCGGACCGACATCCTCGGCGACCGCCTCGTACCGGGAGCCTGCGTACACGGGGACGATCTCGTCTGCAAGAATCCCGGCCGCTCGGGCAATACACGCCCTCTGGTGACTCTGCAGGGCGAACTCGTCCTGCTCCTGCCTGGAAATGGCGAATTCCCGGGCAAGATTCTCCGCCGTCTCTCCCATATTCAGACCGCAGAAGGGATCCGTGAGCCCCTCCTCGATACCGATCACCGGCTTGAAATCTCCCATCCTGAAACTTGCGAGAGCGGCAAGCCTGCCAAAAACAGAGTGCGCGCGAGCCATTCGCACGAACTTTCCACGGGTCGCCTCCGGGTAGAGAAAAGGTATTCCTGACATGGATTCAACCCCGCCGGCGGCGACAAGGTCGCAATAGCCGAAACGAATCCGGTCAAACGCGGTGGTGATGGCCTCCATCCCGGAAGCGCAGTTCCGATGGACGGTTGAGGCCGGCGTGGAGATCGGAACTCCCGCTCTCAGGGCGATCACCCGGGCAATATTCGCCGAATCCGCAGGCTGGGCTACATTGCCGAAGATCACCTCGTCCACCTCCGAGGCCGGAACGCCCTGACGCACGAGAATCTCATCGAGAGGAATCCTGCCGAGCTCGCTTGCATGGACACCGGCCAGGGGACCTCCCGCCTTGGCAAAGGGAGTCCTCAGACCATCGACAACGACCACCGAGCTGGTCCCATCGCCGGATTTTTTCCTGCCTGCGGCCATTATACCGCTCCCGCGCAGAGATCTCGAACAAGGCTTTCACCAGAGATCATCCACAGGATGATCCCACCGGCTGAATGGTACCGTTGCAGAACCCGGTCGGAAAGCCCCGAGCGAACGAATTTCAGTAAATGACGAGACGGACCGTGAGGCCGACCTGAGCTGAACCCAGCAGGCCTCCTATTCGATCGCCACGTAGCGGCCGCCATGTTCCCTCGACAACTGCTTGAGAAACTCCTCCTTGGCGCCCCGGAAGCCAAGTGTAAAGATCCGCACATCCCGAAGAAAATTGAGCTCCTTCATCCGCTTGTGGATCTCCTCGACAATCTGCGCGGAATCCTCGGGATCTGCCCTTCCTGACGATCCGACATGGGTCGGTGCGCCATCTGTCACCAGGTAGATTGTATCCAGGGAGAGATCACTGAAGGCCTCCTCAAGGGCGAGATCGGTCACGGTGACTCCCTCCGCGCGAAGCTCATCGACGTACTTCCCTGCCTCCGTCTTATTCCCCTTGCTGGACTTGACCATCGCCTCCTGCCAGGGATCGACATCGCTCGAGTAGGTAACGAGATTAAACCTGATGTCGCTGGGCAGCGCCTTGACGACACGGATAAGCTCCTTCTTGGCCCGGGTGATGCGCCGCCGCTCCTCGGGCGGCTTCGGAGGCCCCTTCTTGACGGCATCGCCAACAACAGTACGCCTGCGATTGGCCTCAGTGGAACCGCGGGGAGCGGGGTCGGTCGACAGCATGCTGCCGGACACATCGAGTATAAAGCAGATGTTCTTACCGGTGACCGCGGCGCCAAAGAGGGTCAGGGCTGTCCTGGCCGAGGCCTTCTCGTGAGGCTCGAAAAAATCGGGGCGCCCCTTCCTGGCCGCGACATAATTCTTCCAGTCAATCGCCGCGGGCAGATCAACATGCAGCATCTGCTGGAGAGATGCCTGGAAGGTGAGAAGCGTGCGCTCCCACTCGGCAGCGTCGCCACTGGGCCTCTTGGTCTCGATACCCACATAGCGCTCCACCATCTTCTCGACAACAGGCACCTTCTTTGAACGCCGCAGATAGTGCAGCGCGCGCCTGACAATCTGCGGCGCCTTGTCGGAGAGCGCCTCGATGCAGGCGGCCTCGAGATCAAGGTCGGACTTGAAGCAGGCCGCATCGAGAATCAACAGCCGCCCGCGCCAGTCTCCCCGCTTATTCTTGCGAAGCTTCTCGATCTCCACGGTTACGTACTTCCCCTTGGCATCCTTGAAGGCATTGGCCGCCTTGGAATGAAGATAGTAGTACTCGCCGGAGGTCTCTACCTCGGAGCCGAGAACCCTGGCCATGCTGACATAGGCCTCCACCGCGGTCTTGATCGCCCGGCGCTCGCCCGTGTCGAGAACAGCGACAAAGCTCTCCAGGAAGAGCTCGGGATCTTCCCGTCCGACCGCCTTCTTGAGATCGAGGGCGGCTCGCTTCAACTCCTTGCTCTGCGCCGGCAGTTGGAAGACCGCCGCAGGATAGAGAACCGCAAAGACCAGGAGAGCTTTAAAAAGACAGCGTTTTAGACCATTTAGCATGAGCCTTATTGTTCACCCTCACAGCCGCTGATGAGAACTTTTTTCCGGGCAGAGACATAAAATACCCGGTCTCCAGGGAAATAGCCTACCAGCGGGAAGCACTGGAGCCGCTTCGCTCGGGCGGATCGCTTTCCAACCCCCCAAGCTTCTGCGCAAGGCTCTCAATCCGCTCAAGCGCGGCAGACTTCTGTCCCCTCAGGCGATCAACCGCCTGCTGAGCCTCTTCCCACCCCGCCTCGACAATCCGCTCGGCCAACTGGTCCAGCCTCCCGATATCATCACGGAACGAATCGGTAAGCGGAGCCAGCAGGAATACCGGCCTGAGGAAGTTGTATCTTGCACTGTCCATGTCCCAGGAGACCTGGGGGAAAACAGCCGCATGATCGGCAAGCAGAGCGCTCAACTCGGTAATATTCGAGGAGCTGTCCTGGTAGAGTTCCTCGAAGAGCGCGATCGCTTCGGCATCTCCAGAGCGAGAGGGACGCAGCTTGGCTACCTCCTGGATATAGCGCACGAAGTTGCTGCTCTCCAGGTCGAGGATGTCCGACAGGCTTTCAATCGAGGCTTGGGAAATCATCTTCAGTGAAAAACTATATCCTGGGTGCTTTGAAGAACCCCGTCCGCTCCGAAGAACAGGTAGAAGGTCAGGGCGGCCAGCCCCGCGACAAGAACCTTGCCCAGGGTTGAAACGGAGATCGATTCCTTCTGCTCACTGTCAACCAGGTACATCTCCTTGGCCACATTGAGATAGTAATAGGCCGAGATTCCCGTATTTACAGCGGCGGAGAAGACAAGGGCGTAATACCAGGTGGAGAGGCCGGCTCCGTGCGCGTTGTTTTGCGCCGCATCGATAACTCCGAGGAAAAGGTACCACTTGCCGGCGAAACCCGCCGTGGGCGGCACGCCGATCAGGCTGAAGAGGAAAACCACCATACAGGCGCAGAGCAGGGGCGCCCGGCGGCCCATACCCTGGTAGTCGGCCAGGTCGACAGAGCCGAGACGGTTCTCAATGAGAATCACGACGGCGAAGGCTCCGAAGTTCATCGCCAGGTAGGTCAGCAGGTAGAAACCCAGCGCCTGGGCGCCGGTCACCCCCGTCGAGTGCAGGATGACGAAGGCCATCATCATGTACCCGGCATGGGCGATGGAAGAATACGCCAGCATTCTCTTGAGGTTGGTCTGCCAGAGAGCCGAAAGATTACCGAAGGTCATCGTAACGATCGAGAGAATGATCATCATCTCAATCCAGGGGATCTTCTCCCAGGCCGGGGCGAAATTCTCCACGGGAAGAGCCGAAAGAAAACGCAGGGTCAGGGCGAATCCGGCCGCCTTGGAAATCACCGAAAGAAAAGCCGTAACCGGCGTCGGGGCGCCATCGTAAACATCCGGAGCCCAGAAGTGCATGGGCAGGGTCGACATCTTGTAGGCGACTCCCATAAAGACCATCACGAGAGCGACCAGGGTGGTCAGGGCGGCGCGCGTCTTCAGCGCCCAGTCCGACCAGACCGCGTGATCACTGCTGAAGGTGACATTGGCCAGGTCCGCAAGCTGGGCGCTGCCTGTCAATCCATAGAAGAGCGAGAGACCATAGGCCATGATCGCCGCCGCGACACTGCCGTAGATGACGTATTTGAGAGCGGCCTCCGCCCCTCGTCGGTCACGCCGTATGTAGCCCACGAGAATATAGCTCGCGATACTCAGAAGCTCGAGCGCCATAAAGAGCATGAGAAAATGCGTAGCGCTGGCCATGAGAATGGCTCCGAGTATGGCGGCAAGGAGAACGCCGTAATACTCGCCCATCCTTCGGCCGTCGAATTGCTCCGAGACATAGCTCAACAGGATCACGGGAATCGCGCCAAAGAGGAAGAACTGCTTGAAGAAGGCCGCGAAGGAATCGTTTGCCAGCATGTGAAGGAAGAGGCCTTGCTCTGAGTGGCCCTGGCCATGCCCGCCGGAAAAGGCGGCGACAAGGCAGCCCAGCAAGGCGAACCATGCAAGGTGCTTCGAAACCCGAAGCGGAAGGACCAGGTCGAGCAGCAGGGTCCCCAGCACGAAGGCCACCAGTACGAGCTCCGAGGTGAAGGCCGAAACGCTATAGATGATGTGCTCGAACATCACGCCAAATTCCTCGGCGTTGAAGTTCTCCGCTGCGTTGGCTAATAAGCCTGAATCAAGCATCTACTGCAGGGCTCCGTATCCCTGGAAAACCAGGGTCTTACCTAACTCCCGATAACGCTCCTGACCACATCCGTCATCGTGGTCAGCGTACCGTCCATGAAATCTATCAGGATCTTCGGCCAGATGCCGAGGATCACACAGAGAGCGCCCAGCGGCGCCAGGGCGAAAACTTCCCGGAACGAAAGGTCCGGGAACTTCTTGTACTCTTCGTTCTTGATCTGGCCCAGGAAGACCCGCTGGATGGTCCAGAGGATATAGCAGGCCGTCAGGATCACCCCCAGCAGGGAGACGACCACGATCCACCGCGAAGCGATCCCGTGTGTCCCCACCTCGGAGGCCACGAGGCTCACCTGCTCGTTACCACCCCAGGCTCCCAGGAAGCACATGGCCTCGCTGATAAACCCGTTCAGGCCGGGCAGGCCGAGAGAGGCGAAAAAGCCGACCGTCGCCACACCGGTATACCAGGGCATCTGGAGTCCCAGGCCGCCGAAGCGGGTGAGGTCCCTGTGATGAGCCCTGTCATAGAGCACGCCGACCAGCAGGAACATCATGGCGCTCGACACGCCGTGGTTGAACATCTGAAGCGCCGCGCCGTTGACCCCGTAGTAGGTCACCGCGGCGAGACCGAGCAGCACGTAGCCCATATGGCTGACGGAGGAATAGGCGACCAGGCGTTTGAAATCTTTCTGCGCCAGCGCGCAGAAGGCTCCATACACGATATTGATCATTCCAAGAATCGCCAGCAGCGCGATGAAGAAATTGCTCGCGGCGGCATCGGGGAGCATCGTGTAGCTGATCCTGAAGAGGCCGTAGCCTCCCATCTTCAGCAGGATCCCCGCCAGCATGACACTGACCGCGGTCGGAGCCTCAACGTGGGCATCCGGAAGCCAGGTGTGGAAAGGAAATACAGGAACCTTGATGGCGAAGCCGACAAAAAGGCCCAGGAAGAGCCACCACTGCAGGCCGTATGAGAACCATTCACCCCCGGGCACGACCGTCATGAGCGAGAGCAGGTTGAAGGTGTTGGGTTCCGACGTGTAGTAGAGCACCAGCATACAGATCAGCATCACGACCGAGCCGACCAGGGTATAGATGAAGAACTTGATCGCGGCATAGAGCCTGTTCTTACCTCCCCAGACACCGATCAGGAAATACATCGGCAGCAGCACGACCTCCCAGAAGACGTAGAAGAGGAAGAAGTCGAGCGCGCAGAAAACCCCCAGCAAACCCGTCTCGAGCAGGAGGAAGAGAATATAGTATCCCTTCGTACCCTTCTCGGTATTCCAGGAATACACCAGGCAAAGAAGCGACAGGAGCGCCGTGAGCCAGACGAGCGGCAGGCTGAGCCCATCGACAGCCAGGAAGTAATTGACGTTGAAGAGCGAGATCCAGGGAGCCAGTTCTGTATAGCGCAGGTGTTTTGTCGCCGGCGCATGGATGGCGTACTCGAGTTCGAGCGCTCTCTTCCAGGCTTTCTCCGCCTCGTCCGCGGCGGCTTCGCTGGAGGCAAACGCCCTGACAGCCTCCTTCGCCGCGGCGTACTGCTCAGGGTTAAAGCTCTTGGAATCCGCCGAGGGGTACGCGACCTTCCTGAACTCAGCGCCCTTGGGGTCTACCCCATTTTTCCAATCAGCCCCGCCCATGATCGTCTCCTGGGCATCCTTCAGTACCGTAGTGGCATCGGTACCCTCGATGATATCACCAGCATCATCGCGGTAACCGATAGCCAGGTTGACCGATACGATAAAGGTCAACAGCGCCCCGATCACGGAGACCGATTTGATAAGCCCCTTCCAACCCGAGGGGATCAGGATCAGTATGGCCGCTGTAATCAGCGGAAGAAAAATACACCAAGTTAACATCGTACTCTGCTACCTGTGGGAGGAGCGGTTCATTTCACAAGGACATAAAACACAAGGACCAGGAGAAGAAGCCCGCCCGAAAGATAGAGCGAGGCGTTAACGTACTCCTGCAGAAAACCAGTCTGGAGACGCCGAAGGCGGCGCCCCCCAGCCAGGGCCGAGTTGCCGATTCCACGCACCAGGCCATCGACGCCCCAATAATCGAGCACGCCGGCGGCGCCGGTAAAGAAACGACAAACGCTTCCCCAGAAATTAACAAATCCGTCAACGAAGACACGATCAAAATGACCGCAGATTACCTGGCATGTATGCAGAACGTGCAGGACAAGCCAGGTGTAGAAGCGGTCGAGATACCATAGATTCTGAAGGCTCACGTAGAGGGGAGACAGCGTGCTGGCGACTCCCTTCTCGCGTCCGTAGAGCGGTCCGCGAGGAATGAAGAAGCAGAAGGCGAGGCCCAGTGCTGTGAGGAACAGACCAAACGACACTGCACTGAGAGTCCAGTGGAACTCGTGAACGATATGACTGACATGGTCCATCACCCTGTCCGCTCCAGCCGCGATCGGCACGAGGTATTCCGAGTGCACACGGTGTTCAAACCAGAGGGCCGCAGCAGGAAGCACGCCACCCGAAACTACGGAAAGAACGGCGAGAATAATCAGCGGAACGGTCATCGTCCATGGCGACTCATGGGCATGATCAAAGGCTTCCTGGTTCTTCGGCTTGCCCTCGAAGGTCTTGAAGTAGAGGCGGAACATGTAAAAGGCCGTCATCCCTGCGGTCAGGATTCCAAAGGCGAAGGGAAGGTAATGTACCCAGTTGCCATGGTCTCCGTGCCCCATGTGACCGGCGAACGCGTAGGCGTTACCAAGGATCGCCTCCTTGGAGTGGAAACCCGACAGAAGAGGCAAGCCGGCGATCGCCAGGGTGCCGATCAAGAAAGTGTAGCCTGTCCAGGGCATCTTCTTCCTGAGCCCACCCATATCCTCCATCTCATTGGAGTGAACAGCGTGGATCACGCTGCCGGAGCCCAGGAAGAGCAGGGCCTTGAAGAAGGCGTGGGTGAAGAGGTGGAAGATGCCGGCGCTCACGCTGCCGACTCCGAGGCCGAGGAACATATAGCCCAGTTGGGAGATCGTCGAATAGGCGAGCACCTTCTTGATGTCAGTCTGTACGAAGGCGATCGTCGCCGCGAAGAAGGCTGTGAAGCTCCCCACCAGCGCGATGTAGAACAGAACATCGCCTGAAAAGAAATCTCCGGTGAAGTATCCCGGCCCGGCCAGGAAGGGGAACATCCGGGCAACGAGGTAGACGCCGGCGACGACCATGGTCGCGGCATGGATCAAGGCGGAGACGGGCGTCGGACCTTCCATGGCATCCGGCAGCCAGACATGCAGCGGGAATTGCGCCGACTTGCCGAGCGCGCCGAGGAAGAGGCCAAGACCGGCGGCTGTAAGCCACCAACTCGCATCCCCATCCCATGTGCCATTTTGCAGGCTTTCGAATATCCCGGCGAAGTCCAGGGTGCCGGCGAAGGCCGCGATGATCATGATTCCGACCAGGAAACCGACATCACCCAGGCGGGTGGTCATGAAGGCCTTGATGGCCGCGTTCTGGGCTGATTTCTTCTCGAAGTAGAAGCCGATCAGGAAATAGGAACAGAGCCCGACAAGCTCCCAGAACATGAACAGGAAGAGCAGGTTCGAGGAGATACAGAGCCCCAGCATGGAAAAGCTGAAGAGACCGAGGAAGGCGAAGAAACGATTGTAGCGCTCCTCGCCGTGCATATAGCCGCAGGAATAGAGATGAACGAGAAAGCTCACCAGGGTCACCACGAAGAGCATGACGATCGTCAGGTTGTCGACCAGGATTCCGAAATCGATAGACAGTCCCTTGTCGGCTCCTCCGGCCCCGGAGGAGAGCCACCCCTCAGCTACCAGCCAGGTCTGGGGCTCGATACCGTTGGGACTCGAGAGCAGGACGGTCATCATCCAGGTCGCGATCGACAGGGAGATGAACATGCAGCCCGTCGGCAGCCAGTCGCCCTGGCGCGGCAGGCGCTTGCCGAAGAAGACCTGCACCACGAAACCCGCCAGAGGACACAGCAGGATCGCCAGAGCGGCCTTGGTCAGGTCTTGAGGATCGAGGATAGTGCTAAACATACGGTTACTTCAGCCAGACCAGAACGCGTTCAGCCTTTCAGCGAACGCGCGTCATCCAGTTCGACACTGTTGATAGAGTTAAAAATATTCAGGGCGATGGCCAGGGCCAGGGCGGCCTCAGCCGCCGCGATCACGATAACGAAAAGTGTCACAACCTGTCCGTCAAGCGGGTCCGTTCCGGCGGAATACTTGGCAAAGGCGACGAAGTTGAGACCCGCTGAGTTCAGAAGCAATTCAATCCCCATGAGCACGGCAATCGTGCTGCGCCGGGTGATGATGATCAGCAGGCCAAGCCCGAAGACAAGGGCGCTGATCACGAGGTAATGCTGGAGCCCGACACCCGAAGACGCGGCCTCGGCCGCGGGAGTTGCGGCCTGGGCCAGGAGGCCGCCGATGGAACTGAAACAGGTTCCGAAGCTGCCGCTCATACCACACCCCCTTCGCCATCAGCGCCGCCCGTCGAATCTCCCTCGGACTTGCCGCGGGCGATATAGGTCGCCCCAACCATGGCGACAAGGAGAAGGACTGAGACCACCTCGAAGGGAAGGATATAGGTGCTCATGAAGGCCTCTCCCAGGCCGAAGGCCGTAGGCTCAGCAGCCTTGACCGCGTCCGGGCCGATCTGCGCGATATCCTTCGCGGCCTTCTCACTCCAGTTGTTACCCCCGGCAAGAAAGACCAGGAGTCCCGTGATGAGAACCCCGATAACAATTCCGGGAACGAGAACTCGCAGGGAGGCCGTGGCCTTCAAAGGCACATCCACTCTCTGGGTCAACATGACTCCAAAGAGGAAGAGAATGAGGATTCCACCGATATAGACAAGCACCTGGGTGAAGCCGAGGAAGTCGGCTCCCAACAGCAGATAGAAAGTCGCGAAGCCCGCCAGGCTGGCCAGCAGCCAGAAGGCCATGTGAACAATCTTGTCGCTGACGAGGATCAACACCCCGGAGCCAACGGCAATCGCAGCCGTTATGTAGAAACACGCGGCCTCAAAATCGGTGACGCTGAAGAACGATACGGCTCCGCCAACCGTCGCGAGACCGGCCAACACGCCGAGGCCCGTTCGCCCCCAGCCCGTGATCGCCCCCCTGACAACCAGGGTCGAAGCCGCGATGGTCGCGAAGACCACGAGCGCCAGGTATCTCGAATCGGAGAGGCTGAGCCCGAAGCCATCACTCGCCATGAACTCACGCAGCACTCCCACCACTGCCGCCGCGCCGAGAATGGTCTCGAAGGCGACCCAGGAGGCCGTCCTCATGATCAGGACGACCGGAAGCATGACGAAGGCGGAGATCAGCAACATCCTCAGAGGGCCCGACTCAAGGCCGATGCGCGATTCGAGGCCGAGATAGATATAGAGCTCACAGAGGGCGGGGATGATCGCCAGCCAGAGTCCCTGGCGCATGGCGTGCGTGAACAGCTCGAGCGCCGCTTCGGGGCCCCCTTCACGGGCAGCGCGCACCAGCCTCGTCCCCAGGTAGAGGAGGAGGAGCGCCGAACTCAAAGCCAGCAGGTCGTGAAAGATCATGAACTCGATTGGAACCTTACGTGTTTCTTTTCAGTCCGGGGAGGGAAATGAATCATTCTGCCGATTCTCCTTCCGCATCCGAACCTTCTTCTTCAGCTTCCGCGGCGGCCGCCGCGGCTTTTTCAGCTTCCTTGGCGGCCTTCTCAGCTTCTTTCTGTTTCTTCTTCTCCTCCTGCAGGCGGTCGTTCTCGCCGCGCGCCCATTCGACGAAGACCTCGTCACCCTCGGTGTAGACCTCGTCGGTCAGCAGGTTCTTCTCCATCATGGTGCGATCGGTCGAATGATAATCGAACTCGGGACCCAGCCAGATGCACTTGGGCGGGCAGGGCTCCTCGCAGAGACCGCAGAAGATACAGACGGTATAGTCGACCGTGAATTTTGAAAGCGTCGCCTTCTGCCCCCGGTAGCCGCCCTGGAGAGGGCCATCGGCCCCGCGTACGCCCTCGATGTAGATGCAGTCGACCGGGCAGATGTCCGAACATTTCCAGCACATGACGCACTTCTCGGTCTCGAGGTAGTGAATCCCCCGGTGGCGGGCTGGAATGAGATCCTTCTCCTTCGGATACTGGATCGTGCAAAGCGTCTTCTTGTGATTCAGGAAATATTTCAGGGTGATCCCCATGCCGATCCAGATCGACCGGGCCACCTTGAAGATATTCATGAAGTAAGCGCAGGGAATCATCTTGTTATTCAACCACTATTCCAAAGCCGAAGACCGAAGCCCCTCCTGAGACCAGTTCCCAGAGGCACG
>CBFHWB010000090.1:0-16550 GCA_965659285.1 Planctomycetota bacterium
GTGAGTCAGCAGAGAGACCGAGTCCTGTGGGGGTTTTCAGGTATCGGTCACAGGGTAGAGAACGTCGAGCACTTCACTGATCTGCTCTTCAGTCATATAGCCCATTTCCAGCAGGATCTGGCCGAGTTGCTTCTCCAGGAGTCCGGAGGCGCGGTTTTTAGCCTGGATGGTGAGTGCTTCGTAGAGCTGCTCAGCGCTGACAAAGCGTTTCTCTAAAGCTATTTCACCGAAAAACTTATAACGATCGCTCATCTGTTTTCTCTAAGCCGGGCAGGTCGAGTTGGAGACTGAAAGTATGGAATTGACGGCCTCAATATTTTTTATCGACTCAGACGCCCCTTTAACTGCAGATATTCAGGCCTGAGAGCTCTCTTTGTGCCACTCTGACAGGATTCTGGACTCTATATGGCCCTCCGCTGCCGATGTGGCAGTTCACTGGGACCAGCCTAAACCATAAGGTACTTATTTATAAATACTTAGGTCTTGGTATCAGGTTTGCATAAGGAAATGGTTCAGGATTTTTTCCAGCACAAAGAATTATTTCAGGGATCTATTGGAATGGCCAGAACACCGAAACAAATGGTTTTTGACCTCGAAGCCCAGCTTGCCTCCAGAGAGGGAGTTGAAAAACTCGCCAAGGCGGTCAAGTCGACACTGGGACCGGTCGGCTCCAATGCGGTTATCGACCGCGGCTGGGGTGAGCCGATTATCACGAAGGATGGAGCTAGTGTCGCTGAGGAGGTTGACCTCATCAATCCTTACGAAAACATGGCTGCAAAGCTGGTTCGTGAGGCGGCTGAGAAGACCTCCAACGAGGCCGGAGATGGTTCGACCACGGCAACCATCCTGGCCGAGAGCATCTACCTCCAGGGTCTGCAGAACGTTATTGGCGGAATGAACCCGATGATCCTGTCGCGCGGAATTCGCCTCGCTGTCGACCAGGCGCTCGAAAGCCTGAAGGGATTGTCCACCCCGGTCAAGTCCAAGGACCAGGTCGTTCACCTGGCCACCGTGGCGGCCAACCAGGACAGGGAGATTGGCGATCGTATCGCCGATGCCTTCGAGTCGGTGGGAGAGGACGGAGTCATCACCATCGAGGAGGGCAAAGAGATCGAGACCCAGGTCGAGTCCGTTGAGGGAATGGAATTTGACCGCGGCTATCTCTCCCCTCATTTCGTTACCGATGGCGACAAGATGCTCTGCGAGTTAGAGAAGCCGTTCATTCTCATCTACGAGGAGAAGCTGACCAAGCTTGCCGACCTGCTTCCTGTTATGGAGAAGGTCCTGGCGGCCAAGAGGTCGCTGCTGGTGGTTGCCGAGGACGTGGAGGCCGAGGTGCTCTCGGCCCTGGTGGTCAACAAGCTCAAGGGTGTGCTTCCCTGCGCGGCGGTGAAGGCTCCGGCTTATGGAGAGCGTCGAAAGGCCATGCTCCAGGACCTGGCGATTCTTACCGGCGGCAAGGCGATCTTCAAGGATCTCGGAGTGCAGCTCGAATCTCTCGAGTTAGATGATCTCGGAGAGGCCGGGAAGGTCAGGATTACCTCTGAAGACACGATTATTGTCGCCGGCGGAGGAGAGCCCGGCGCCGTGGAGGCGAGGGCGAACGAGATTCGCAGGGAACTGGAGGATACGGAGTCCGAGTACGACCAGGAAAAGCTCCAGGAGCGCCTGGCGAAGCTGGTCGGCGGAGTCTGTGTGATTCACGTGGGAGCCGCGACCGAGAGCGATATGAAGGAGCAGAAGTCCCGCTACGAGAGCGCGCTGAGCGCGACCCGTGCCGGGCAGGCGGAGGGAATTCTTCCCGGAGGCGGCGTCGGTCTCTTCCGGGCCGCACAGGCCCTCGCCGAGCTGGACCTTGAAGGCCTGAGCAGCGAGGAAATGGCTGGGATCGATGTTATCCGCGAGGCTCTCGAGGCTCCTATCCGGCAGCTTTGTCTCAACTCGGGTATCGAACCTGCCAGGGTGCTGCGGCAGATTCGTTCAGATGACAACATCAACCTGGGTTGCGATCTCGCCTCGGACAAGAAGGACATAGTGGACATGCTGGAGGCTGGCGTGATCGATGCGACGAAGGTCGTTCGAGCAGCCCTGCAGAACGCGGCGAGCGTTTCCACTCTGCTTCTCACAAGTGATACGATGATCGCCGAGATCCCCCAGGAAGAGGATGAAGATGACCACCATCACCACCATCACGACGATGGCATGGGAATGGGCGGCATGGGTGGAATGGGTGGCATGGGTGGAATGGGTGGTATGGGTGGTATGGGCGGAATGGGCGGAATGGGTGGTATGGGTGGTATGGGCGGAATGGGAATGTAAGGTTTCCTGGAATTAAGGATTATAGAAATGGCTAAACAGATTCTTTTTGATAGTGACGGTCGGCAGAAGTTGACCGCCGGGATGCAGACCCTGGCAAAGGCCGTGAGCTCGACTCTCGGGCCTTCCGGGAAGAACGTGGTTATCGACAAGAGCTTCGCGGGGCCCGTCTCGACCAAGGACGGAATCTCGGTTTCCAAGGAGATCGAACTTCCCGATCCGTTTGAGAATATGGGGGCGAAGATCCTGAACGAGGTCGCCTCGAAGACGAATGACAATGTCGGTGACGGCACGACCACTGCGATCGTTCTTGCCAGCAGCATGATCGAGGAGGGGCGGAAGTTTGTCGCTTCGGGCGTGCAGGCCCAGTCCATCCGGCGCGGCATGGACCTTGCCGCGGAAGCCGTTGAGGATGTGGTGCTTGGCCTGGCGAAGAAAGTTGAGGGCTACGATCAGATCCGGCACGTCGCCTATATTTCCAGCAACTCGGACAACCAGATCGCTGACCTTCTTGCTGAGGCGATGGAGAGCGTGACCAACGATGGAGTCATCACCATCGAAGAAAACAAGGGCACCGAGACCTACCTTGAGGTGGTCAAGGGGCTCCAGTTCGACAAGGGCTTCTGCTCGCCCTATTTTATTACCGACCCGGCGAACCTGAACACCGAGTACGAGGATGCCTGCATTCTTTTCTTCGAGAAGAAGATCACCGCCGTTCACGAGCTTGTTCCATTGCTCGAGAAGGTCGCGCCGACAGGCAAGCCGCTCGTGATCGTAGCTGAGAATGTCGAGGCCGAGGCGCTCGCTGCCCTGGTCATCAACAAGCTCCAGGGCGTTCTGCAGGTTGTGGCCGTCAAGTCTCCCGGATTCGGGGATCGCAGGAAGTCGCTGATGGAGGACATGGCGATTCTCACCGGCGGCGTCTTCATCTCCGAGGACATTGGAGTGGGGCTCGACCAGGTCGAGCTCGAACATCTCGGCAGCGCCAAGAAGGTCGTTGTCGACAAGGAGAAGACCATCATCATCGACGGTGCCGGGAAGCAGAAGGCTATCGATGAGCGCCTCAACCAGATCAACATCCAGATGGAGCAGACCACCTCGACCTATGACAAGGAGAAGTTTACCGAGCGGAAGGCCAAGCTCGGTGGCGGCATTGCCGTTCTCTACATTGGCGGTCACACCGAGCTTGAGATGAAGGAACGCAAGGACCGGGCAACCGATGCACTGCATTCCACCCGGGCGGCCGCCGAGAGCGGCGTGATCCCCGGCGGGGGCACGGTCTTCGTGCGCGCCATCAAGGCTCTCGGCAAGGTCAAGGCCAAGGGTGATGAGGCTTTCGGAGTCAAGGTGGTTGCCGCGGCCCTGGAGGCTCCGCTTCGCAAGATCGCGGAGAATGCCGGCTACGACCCGGGAGATGTCCTGGTCGAGGTCAGCGAGCTCAAGGGAGCGAAGGGTTTCAACGCGCTGAGCGGCGAATACTCCAACCTGGTCAAGGATGGAGTGATTGATCCTACGGATGTCGTGCTCACGGCCCTTAGAAACGCGGTCAGCATAGCCGGCCTCAACCTGACTACGGATGCCCTGATTACGGATGTGGACGAGCATGACGCACCGGTCGTCAATGCCGTCACCTGACAGGCAGCGCGGTTAGTCCAGGGTCGCGTTGACCTGCTGGACATTTACCGGCCGGACAGGGGGTGTTACCCTGTGTGCAATGGCTGGAGAATTCTCTCCGGCGACGCTGAGGACCGGGGGTCTGTTCCTGTTGTTTCGGCGGGTTATTGGTGAAATCTGATGGGGAGCAGCAACTCCACAATGTCCAAGCGGGACTATTACGAGGTCCTGGGTGTTTCCAGGGATGCGTCGGATTCGGAGGTCAAGAAGGCCTACCGCGAGAAGGCGCTCAAATACCACCCGGATAAAAATCCTGGAGACACCGAGGCGGAGGCCGCCTTCAAGGAGGTCTCGGAAGCCTTTGAAATTCTCAGCGACGAGGAGAAAAAAAGGCTCTACGACGAGCATGGACACGAGGGCCTGTCGGCGCAGGGCTTTGGCGGCGGCTTCACGGACATTAACGACATCTTTTCCCGCTTTGGAGACATCTTCGAGGGTTCTCTTTTTGAGGGTCTCTTCGGGGGAATGGGAGGAGGTCAGCGTAACGGACCCCGCCGCGGCCGCGACCTGCGGATCGACCTCGAGATCACTCTTGACGATGTTCTCGGGGGCGCGCAGCGGAAGGTCGAGATCAAGCGGCGGCGTGATTGCGGCGAATGCGGCGGCAGTGGAGCGGAGCCCGGAACGGAACCGCAGACCTGCGTTCAATGCCAGGGGGTGGGACGGGTCGAGTCCGCCTCGGGATTCTTCCGGGTACAGCGCCCCTGTCCGAGATGCCACGGCGTCGGCAGCGTGATTGCCACTCCCTGTGGAGCCTGCGAAGGCGAAGGCCGCGTCGCGGCCTCCGGTGAGATCGAGATCGACATACCTCCGGGGATTCACAGCGGAAACCAGCTTCGAATCCCCTCCCAGGGGGATTCCGGAGTCAAGGGAGGGCCGGCCGGAGATCTTTATTGCCGGATGGCCGTGCGCAAGCACGACCTCTTCGAGCGGATGGACAACGATCTCCTGCTGGAAGTCCCGGTGACCTTCTGTGACGCCGCGCTTGGGGCGGAGCTGGCGGTTCCGACTCTGGAGGGCGAGGAAAAACTGGCGATCAAGCCAGGCACCCAGAGTGGAGAGGTGCTGCGGATCAAGCGGAGGGGACTGCCGGATCTCGAGGGCCGCGGCCGCGGTCACCAGCTCGTGCGGATTCTTGTTGAGACTCCCCGGAAGCTCTCAGGCGAGGCGAAGGAGCTCTACGAACAGATCCGCAAGCTCAATTCCGAGAACGAACACCCGGCCCGGCAGAGCTTTCTGGATAGAATCAAGGACTACCTCAAGGGTGGACCCCGTGAAGCTGAGGAATCATAGAGAATGAACATGAACGAAGGCGATACTGATACCGGCCTGGAAGAAAACGGCGAGCCTGCCGAAGAGCTTCCGGAGGAAACCGGCAAGGAAGAAGCCGAGGTCGGCGGCGATGCAGCCCAGGAGGGCGAGTCTCCCTGGGTTCCTCCTACAGAGGAAGAGCACCGCGCGCTTCTCGATATCAAGGAGAAGACGGATTCCATCTTCGAGGAACTGCTGAGGGCCAGGGCCGAATTTGAGAACTTCAAGAAGGTCAAGGCTCGTGAGGCGGCTCGAGACCGCGCCGCGGCGGTTCGCGGCTTTATAGGCGGCCTGCTCCCCGCGATCGATAACTTTGAGAGAGCTGTCGATAGCGCCGATCCAGGGGAGGGCGGGGCCGGGGGCCTGCTCGAGGGAGTCGGGCTGATCCACCAGATGATCCTCAAGCTTCTCGATGATCATGATGTGTCTGTCGTTGCAGCCGAGGGCCGACAGTTCGATCCTGATTTTCACGAGGCTGTCTTCGAGGAGGAGGTCACCGAGGGTTCTACAGGAGATATTCTCGAGGTACTCGAGAAGGGCTATCTTCACGGTGAGGTTCTCATACGGCCCAGCCGTGTAAAGGTGGCTAAACTTGTGGAGCCGGACCAGGGCGGGACCGAGAGCTGAGAGCGTTGAAAACAGGCCGATCTTATGCCGACCTATGAATACAGATGCCAGGAGTGTGAGGAGATCTGTGAATTCCTGCAGAGCTTCTCCGACCCTCCAAAGAGGAAATGTCCTTCCTGCGGCCGGCATCGCCTCAAGAAGATGATCTCCGGCGGGGCCGGTCTCATCTTCAAAGGCTCGGGTTTCTATATCACCGATTACCGCAAGGCTGATTATGAAAAGGATGCCAAGGCCGACAAGGACAGTGGCAAAGCCGACAAGGACAGCGGCAAATCTAAGAGCGCCGATTCCGGGAAAGGCTCATCCGGGAAAGACTCATCCGGGAAGAGCAAGGATACCAAGCCCGCCTCGAAGGATAGCGCCGGAGAGAAGTGACCATGCCCGTAGGTTCTCTATGTCCGGGCTGCGGCAAGGCTCTCGCTGAAGATGTCGAGACCGTTCCGTTCTGTTCGGTCCGTTGCAGGGACGTCGACCTGGGGAATTGGTTTTTCGAGAGATACCGTGTCTCGAGGCTTCTCGATCCGGTGAATGACCAGGAAGAATTCAAGGCCGCTCTCGATTCATCTGCCGAGGAAGCGCGGGAGGGCGGGGAAGGCTGAACTCCGCCCCGGCTGGGAGTCAGGATGAAAAGAAAGAGGGCGCGTCGACCGCAGGCTTGCGGTCGACGCGCCCTCTTTTTATCCGCAGGAGAGTCGAACCTCAGCGTCCGAGTCCAACGGGAAGTCCGGTGTCTTCGTCGATCTTGGTTTCAAGATCGGGATCTGCCACTTCCCAGGACACTACGGCCGAGTCGGTGAACAGCACCTGGAGCATTCCTTCATGCCCCTCGTGCTCGTCGCCGTCGTCGTACTCCTTGTAGTACTTATCCGAGGACAGGACCCTCGCCTTTCCCGTGGGCTTGCGGCGTACGATGGTCCAGGAGTAATCAAGGGTGTCCTCGTCGAGCTGGAACTTATCTTCCTCGTCCGTCACGGCGATACTCGCCTCGCCGGCGGGGCATTTGAACAGCTTCGGCTCGAGGCTTCTTCCCTGCAGAGATCTCAGGAGAATGTTCAGGGAGTCATGAGCCAGGGGCTCATCCACTGATTTATCTCTCGGGAACTCATATTTTTTGTCAGCGTAAGCTGTCGCGGCGGGGTAGATCTGCTTGAGGTTGTTGGTGCACTGGATTTTCCAGGCCTCGCCTCGGCCCTGCAGAAGCGCAGGTACGACGAGCCCGGCGATGATAGCTATGATAGAAATAACGACCAGCAACTCAACCAGAGTAAACCCGCTGCGTTGATGCAGGCGATCATTCATAGGCGTTGATCCTTTCCAAAATTTCTCCTTTAGGGCCCGGCAGCCGCTTTGGCTTCGAGGTCCACATACCCTACTAAAGGTTCACTTTACAGGGCTTTGCTCAGGCTGCAAGTTAATTGAAGGGCGTCGTTTGATCTTCCCCCCGCCACGACCCTGACAAGGCACTTACGGATCCTCAGCGTCCGAGTCCCCTGGGAAGTCCGGTTTCCTCATCGATCTTATCTTCCACCTCGGGATCGTCCAATTCCCAGAATTCAATTTGAGAATCGGTAAAAAGCACGATCAGAATTCCTTCGTGATGCTCGCAGGCGGCCAGCGGAACAGTATGCGTATTACGGGTCTCCTTCAGAGCCCAGGCGTAATCAAGGGTGTCCTCGTCGAGCTGGAACTTCTCGTCCTCGTTCACCTGGGCGATACTCGCCTCGCTGGCGGGGCATTTGAACAACTCCGGCTCAAGGCTTCTTCCCTGCGGAGATCTCAGGAGGATATTCAGGGAACCATGAGCTAGCGGATCATCTACAGACTTGTCCCTGGGGAAAGAAGACTCTTTGGCCGCGTAGGCCTGGGCGGCGAAATAGATCTGCTTGAGGTTGTTGGAGCACTGGATTTTCCAGGCCTCTCCTCGGCCCTTCAATAGAGTCGGGGCGACCAGGCTGCTGATCAGGATTGAGACTATCAGGACGAGGCCGCCAAAGGCAACGCCGCAGCCGATCAGCACCTTGACCCCGGTAGACATGCGACGGGGGGGGAGGATTGCAAATCATCGGGGCCGCCCTCGTACGGAGCCTCGGTCTTACCTGTCTCCCCCGGAGGTGCGTCCTCGCGGCCATCTGTGTATTCGTTGTTTTCGCGGTCATCTATCATCGGACATGGATTCCCTTTTCATTTAAGCCCTAACTTCGGAGATGCGGCGCCCTGAGAATACCGCACGAGCTTAATATAGACATTGAAGTGAAGATGACAAACGATTTGCCCCTCCGAGCGGGAACCCTGACAAGACCCTGACGAATCCTCAACAATTCTCCCTCGGGGCGACTCACCAGGCATGGATGGTTTTCGCGTACCTGGGGGATGAGCCCCGATATCGTCCGATAACCTGTCATTTCATTCCGGGAGCAAAGGCCGCCTGGGGGTGGTAAACAGCCTAACATCGGGTCCAGATTGCAGGTGGCGCGAATGCCTTAAAACGGGGTAATAAGGTCTCCTGGTCGGTTTTCCCACATGGCGATCTTTTTTACCACGAGGTGTGGAATCTTGCCCGGGATCGATATGAAAAGATGACGGACCACGGGTTTTTGTGTGATAATTATAGGCCGGGTTGGTTTCTCGACGATTGAGCGGGAGCCTCCGGTATTTCCGGACAGTTGGTTCGGATGCCCGGTGAGTTGGTAAGCCCGGGAATCAGTAAGAAATACAATGGGCTCTGAATCATTCTTCCGGCAGTCGCCGGGAGGGGATTTTACTTGGGCCGCCGTTTAAAGAAAGGCAATGGTAGAAGACATGCTTCAACTCGCCAGGAGAAGGTTGAGTATTGAAAAGATACTGCTGCTTGGCGTCGGTTTTTTCCTTTCGGCCTGTCCTCTTGTTTTTACGCAGGAGGAAGGCGAGGTAGCCGATTTCAACGAGGAAAAGTGGACGCTCGAGATGACGCCCCTGAAGATCCGCATGGTGACCCCCCGTATTGGCGTGGGTAAAGGCAGAACCTTCTGGTACATGGTCTACTCCCTGGAGAACAAGTCCGGGGCGGATCGAAACTTCTTTCTTTCCATCAGTGCCAAGAGCGACAGGAAGAAAGGCTATTCCGATCTGTTCCTTCCCTCTGTAGAGAAGGCGATCGAGAGACAGGAAGACAGACCTCTGTGGGGCAAGGCCGACAAGTTCAAACTGCTCAAGGACAAGTCCCTGGGTGAGCGGAAGTTCTCCTATACCAGGATCAAGGATGGAGAGAAGCGGCTCTGTGTCGCGGTGTTCAACAAGTTCGATCCGAATGCCAAGAATATCACCATCCGAGTGACTGGACTATCCAATGACATTGAAGTAATCAGCGACCCCGATGGCCGCACCCTCCTGCGAGAGAGGATCCGTCTGATCCATTTGTCGCGTCCTGGTGATGAATATGAGATCACCAACGACAGCTTCAAGAATCTTCGTATGGAGTGGCGTAAGGAGTCCACGGAGGTCAAGTTCAAGGACGAGTGATCACGTTTTCAGATGGAACATCACGAGTCTTTTTTCAGCTCCCTCTCTGAAGAGGAGCATCACCTGCTCGCTCTTAAGGATCTTCTCTACGAGGGATCCTGGGAGGAGATTGAGATTGATTTAAAGGCCCGTAAGGATAACAAGCCCTACGTGGTCAAACTTGATAGCCGAATAGATGAGGATCTGCTTCGTATCGAGAAACTCAGAGCTTACGAAGATGAGAAGGGTGTCGACCTCGGTCGCTACCTGCCTCATAACCAGTCGGCTCAGAATTGAAGACGTTTCTCAGCGAACCAGTTAAGTAAGGAGGAGGCCCCGGGATCCGGGTAGCCAGCTAAGGAGAAAGAATGAAGTTTTCCAGTTTGAGACAGAAACTAGGTTTGACTCTCGCTGCGGCGGTGGTCACCTGTTCGATCATCGGTTGTGCCTCCAGTGGCGATAGCGGCAAGCCCGCGGTAACTTTACCGTCCGCCCCAGCTGCCGTTGTTGGCGCCAGGATTCCTGAGAGCGTTCTCAAGGGCAAGGGGCTCGAGGAGGTCTGGTATCTCGGCGAGGTGGTCTCCGGCAAAGAGCGCGTTGGTGTCCAGAGAGCCTATCTCCTCGAGGAGGATCTCTTCTGCGTTACCGATCCGAACAGCGTTTCTCAGAGACACCTTGTTCGCTTCAGCAGAAATTCCGGCCATGCCGTCTGGTACGAG
Organism: Planctomycetota bacterium; assembly: GCA_965659285.1. Taxonomy (GTDB): domain Bacteria; phylum Planctomycetota; class UBA8108; order UBA8108; family UBA8108; genus UBA8108. The sequence continues at coordinate 10,125 of CBFHWB010000090.1, forward strand.
GATATCGAGGGCACCATGGTGCACTCTCCTTCCACCTATCACTATCCGGAAACGGTTCTCCGTGACCCCGAGCTTTATTACACCCAGTTGGACAAGGTTGTCTGTCTCGATCTCGATACCGGCCGCAAGAAGTGGGACAGGGAGCTGAGCTTTCCGGTCTCTACCACGGTGGTGGCCAATGAGAGCCACATCTTCCTCGGCTCCGACCTCAAGCGCGCTTACGCGGTTCCCAAGAAGATGAAGGTTGAGCAGTGGACCTACCTGACCAATGGCCGGATCGAGGCGGCCCCTCTGCTGGCCGGCGACAAGGTTGTCTTCGCCTCCCACGATGGTTCCGTTACGGGACTCGTCCCGGGTGAGGGTTGGGACAAGGTTCGCTCCTGGAAGTTCAATACCGGTGACAGGATTCGTTCGGACCTGGCCTTCTACGACCGCGGTATCTTTGTCGCATCATCCGACTACAAGCTCTACTGCCTCAGGCTCGACGGAACGGTTCGCTGGAGTTTTGTGACCCAGGCGGAGGTCAATGAACCTCCCTCCATCTACAAGACAGCCGGTGGAGCTCATGCGTTCGCGATCGCAGATGAGAACAAGCTCAAGGGGTTGCCCCGGACGCTTTTCGCCCTTCCCCTGCCCAAGGGGGATAATGTCGCGGCCGTATTCCATTCCTGGAAGCTGGAAAATGTTAAGAAGGTGGTTTCCATCGGTCAGGAGAACCTCTACGTTCTGATGGAACCCGGCGCTTCCGGTGAGAAGACCCTGCTGGCCGTGGATATCGCCACGGGCAAAGAGGCCTTCCGCCTCGATGTCGCCGGCTTCAATTTCATTCCGAATAACGCGGCGGATTTTGGTCGCAGGAGTACGGAGCGCGGTCGCATCTATCTCATCAGCAAAACCGGCGCCATCCAGGTGCTCGGTGAAAAGAGCCTGTAAGCTGGCCCAGGGGGTCCCAGGTTCCAGCCGGTTGGGAGCCATGCAGGACTCGATACCAGCATGAACGGGAATACAGGTGTGGATGACCCGGGGCGTTTCGCCCGGGATTGCGAGGAGCGGGAGCTTTTCGATGGCGCCGGGCGGGTCCTGGTGGCCTGCTCCGGAGGCGCTGATTCTACCGCCCTCGCTATCCTGTTGTCCGAGCATTTTGCGGCGCTCGGGGATAGCGCTCCTGAGCTCTATCTCGGCCATGTAAACCACGCGCTGCGCGGGGCGGACTCCGATGAGGATGAGGTTTTTGCCGGGGAGCTGGCGCGGAAGCTGGGGGCAGAGTTTCTCAGTGTTCGTCTCCAGGGGACAGCCGGAGACGAGCCTCCCGCTTCGTTGAGCGAGGGTCAGGCGAGGGAGCTTCGCTACGCGGTCTACCGGGACTGGGCGAACGGGCACCAGCTCGATTGCATCGCGACCGGTCATCACAGGGATGATCAGCAGGAGACCCTCCTGCTGCGTCTTTGCAGGGGCACAGGGGTTGCCGGGCTGGCCGGGATTCCTGCCAGCAGGCTGCTGGGCGGCACGGAAGACGCCGTGAAGCTGGTGCGGCCGCTGCTGGGTTGGTCCAGGGCGGAGCTCCTGGCTGTTCTCGATGCCCGCGGACAATCCTATCGAACCGACGAGACCAACAGGAACCTGGAGATTCCCCGCAACCGCGTGCGGCACGAGGTGCTGCCCCTGCTGGAAGAGCATGTACATCCGGGCGTAAGGTCTTCGCTCGGGCATCTTGCCGAACAGGCCGCCGGTCTCCAGGGCGATCTCGAGAGCCTGGGCGCCCGGGCGCTTGCCGCCGCGCGGCTCGCCGCTGCCGGGGAAGGGGTCTTCCTGTCCCTGGAGGAGCTGCGGAGCTGGCCGCGAAGCGTTCGGCGCGAGGTCTACGCCGCTGCGGCCAGGGAACTGGCGCCCGGGACGGAGGGTTTCTTTTCCCGGCGGCAGTTTGAATCCGCGGAGGACGTGCTGGACCCCGATGACAGCCTGGCTGCCGCCGACCTGGGTGGAGGGCTCCGGGTTGAGCTGGCCGGGGGCTCGCTTCGCTTCAGCCCCGCGGCGGGACAGGGCGCGCCGCCGCTGGTTGCCTGCGGCGATGTTTCGCTCCAGATCGATGGCGACCCGGTAGACTGGGGAGGCTGGTCTCTCTCCGCCCGCCGTGAGCCATGGAGGGGGCCGGGGGAGGACACGCTGGAAGAGTGGGTAGATGAGTCCTCGCTCGCTGGGCGTCTCCTGGTGAGGGGCAGGCTTCCGGGAGACCGGGTCTGGCCCCTGGGCGCCCCCGGAAGCAAGAAGCTCAAAGAATTCCTGCGCGAGAGCGGCGTTCCGGCCGGCGGCCGGGATGGGATTCCGCTCGTTGTCAGCGCGGGAGAGATTGTCTGGGTTGTCGGCCAGCGCCTCTGTCAGCCCTTCAGTGTTTCTCCCGGCGGCGCTTCCGCGGTGCGGTTGCACGCCCGCCGCCTCGAGGATGCGTCCTGATGATCAGGGGGACCTCCGTTTCGGGCCCGGGCTTATCCTGTAATCGGCTGGTGGGAAGCCTTGACTTGCGACCGCATGCCGAATGAAAATACCGCCATGCCAACCGAGAGCCAGAGCTATGAGAACCCCCTCGTCAAGCGCTATGCCAGCGCCGAGATGCTGCGGATTTTTTCCGACGACAATCGCTACCGAACCTGGCGCAGGCTCTGGCTTGTGCTGGCGGAATCCGAGGCCGAACTCGGACTCGACATCAGCGAGGCCCAGTTGGATGAGCTGCGCGCCCATCTTGACGATATAGATTACGACCGGGTCGCGGAGCACGAGAGCGAGCTGCGTCACGATGTCATGGCGCACATCAAGACCTTTGGCGAGGCCTGTCCCTCGGCCGCGGGGATCATCCACCTCGGCGCCACGAGTTGCTACGTGACCGACAACGCCGACTGCATTCTCAACCGCCAGGCTCTTGAGCTGGTACGGTCGAGGCTCGCCCGTCTCCTGGGCGCCCTGGAACGGTTCGCGCTCGAGTACAAGGAGCTCCCGGCGCTCGCCTATACGCATTTTCAGCCGGCCCAGTTGACCTCCGTCGGCAAGCGCGCGGCGATCTGGGCCCAGGATCTCCTGCTCGATCTGAAGGAGGTGCAGTTCAGGCTCGACGGCCTGCGCTTTCGCGGTGTGAAGGGTACGACGGGAACCCAGGCGAGCTTCCTGCGCCTCTTCGACGGCGACACCGACAAGGTTGAGGCTCTCGATGAGATGGTGACAAAGAAGATGGACTTCGAGGCGAGGTTTCGCGTTACCGGCCAGACCTACACCCGCAAGCAGGATGAGGCGACCCTGCACGCCCTCTCCGGCCTGGCCCAGTCGGCCCACAAGATTTCCAACGATGTGAGGCTGCTGCAGCGCCTTGGCGAGATGGAGGAGCCCTTTGAAACCAGGCAGGTCGGCTCCTCGGCGATGCCCTACAAGCGCAACCCCATGCGTATGGAGCGGGTCTCCTCCCTGGCGAAGTTCGTGATCTGCGAGGCGCAGAACGGCGCCTGGGTCCACTCCACGCAGTGGTTTGAGCGGACCCTGGATGATTCGGCGAACCGCCGGCTCTCGATTCCACAGAGCTTCCTGGGGGTCGATGCCATCCTGATTCTCATGGTCAACGTGGTGGAGGGACTGGTCGTCTATCCCGAGGTCATTCAGCGCATTCTCAAGCAGGAGTTTGACCTGATGGTGAGCGAGAACCTGATGATGCTGGCGGTGAAGGCGGGGGGCGACCGCCAGGAGCTGCACGAGAGCATTCGTGACCACGCGATGGAGGTGGTCCAGGCGCGCCGCGGCGGAGATGACAATGCTGATCTCCTCCTCCGGCTGGCTGAAGACCCTCTCTTCGAGAGCGTTCGCGAAAACATCTCAGAGGTTTCGAATCCGGCTGACTATATCGGCTGCTCCGCCGCGCAGGTCGAGCGCTTCTTTGCCGAGGAGGTTCGTCCGGCCCTCGAGCTCTGCGGTTCCGGCGGGGATGATTCCGATACGTCATCCTGGGACGTCAGGGTTTGAGCGCCTCCGCGTTGGAAGGCTTCGTAATCCATAAGTCGAGCAGGAATGTCCGGGTCCGCGCCGGCTCCGAGGTGCTGTTGTGCACCTTGCGGGGACGCTTCCGGGATGAAAAGACAGGAAGATCTCCCGTGGTGGTGGGGGACCGGGTGACGGTCGAGCCCTGCGGCGAGGGGGAGGCTGTCCTCGAGGAGATCCTGCCGAGGAAGACGGAGATTCGCCGTGCCAGGGCGCTGCGCCGGGGGGGACGTTTGCGGCCGGGCAAGGCGCCCGCTGAGGAACTGGTGGTCGCATCCAATGTTGACCAGGTTCTGATCGTGATGGCATCGTGCACGCCGCCGCCGCGCTGGGCTCTCATCGACAGGGTTCTGATCTCCACCGCCTGGGAAAAGGTCGAGGGCGCGATCTGTCTCAACAAATGGGACCAGGTGGAAGATGAAGATGAGGTGCGGGAAGACCTGGAGGAGTGCCTCGGCGTATACGAGGATCTCGGCTATGGCTGCTTTCGCCTGAGCGCGCTGGGGCGCACCGGGATGGAAGCTCTCTCCACCTGGCTCAAGGACAAGGTGACCGTTTTTTCGGGCCACTCAGGCGTTGGTAAATCGACGCTCATCAATGCGCTCTGTCCCGACCTTGACATCCAGACCTCACACGTCAACCGGGTCACGGGGAAGGGGCGTCACACCACCACCGCAGCGACCCTCTACGAGCTTCCCGGGGGAGGGTGCCTGATCGATACGCCAGGCTACCGGGAGTACGGGCTCTCCAATATCGAGAGCGCCCAGCTCAGCCGGTATTACTCGGAGTTCTCCGAGCACCTTTCCCTGTGCAGGTTTGGTAATTGCCTGCATCTGGATGAGCCCGACTGCAAGGTCATCGAGGCGGTCGAAAAAGGTGAAATATCTGATTTGCGCTACCAGAATTATCTGCAGATATTGTCAGCCCAGTAGCTCCATGGGGCTGTAACATCACTTGCCCACTGTAGTTACCGTGGTATCCTTGATGTAGGGCGGTTTCAGAAGGAGTTTTCCGCAAGGTTTAGGCCATTGTAAGCGTCTTAAGGGATATGGCGGCGTCTATTGAGCCGCGGCTATATGAGTGTTTAACGAAAATGCTTGCCGAGGACCGGGAATACGTAGAGCGAGTGCTTGCCGGCGAGCCGGAAGTTTTCGAACAGCTGGTTCGAAAATACAACCGGCTGGGAGGCGCTATAGCCTACGGAGTGCTGTCAGATTTTCATCTCGCGGAAGATGTGGTCCAGGATGCTTTTATCCGCGCCTTCGAGGCTCTTGCGGGCCTCAAGGAGCCGGCCCGGTTCCGGTTCTGGTTTGCGGGAATCGTAAAGAGACGATCGATCGATGTACTACGTCAGCGAAAAACACCAAGGATGCGGGCCGCCAGCCTTGAGGCTGGAACTGCCGACGACGGAGAGGGGCAGGTCCTGGGGTCGACGATCTCCAGCGACTCGAGGCGCCCGGACCAGTCGCCCGATGGTTCTCAACTTGATGCCGCCGTGCATGCCGAGCGCCGTCGCCAGGTGCTCGAGTGCATCTCCAGGCTGGATGAGGATGACCGGATGGTCGTCTCCCTCAAGCACATGGAGGGCATGTCCTACAAGGAAATCGCCGAGCTCATGGAGCTCTCGGTCTCCGCTGTCGAGTCCCGACTGTTCAGGGCTCGCAAGGTTCTCCGTAAACAACTTGCCGCCGCGTTGAAATTGGATTCGCCGGAATCATGAAAGATCCTGACTGCAACTGCAGCTCTGAAGTCATCTGGCGCTACATCGATCGCGAGCTTCCCGCCCGCGAGATGGCTGTGGTCAGTGACCAGATCAGGAGCTGCGACACCTGCCGCTCCATGTACGAGGGGCAGGCTCTCCTGGCCAGGTCGCTCAGCACCGCATTTGTCGACTCTCCCTTTGGCGAAAGCTTCGTGTCTCGTTCGCGGGAGCGCTTCGGCTCAGCCGGTCTCGGCGATTTTTCGGGGGACGGCCTCCGGACCATCAGGGGCGGCACGAAACTTCTCCTCGGCTACAGGGCCTTCTCCCTGTTGCGATCCAGGAGGGCGCTGGGAATTGCCGCCCTGCTCCTGCTGGTGCCGGCGATCATCGCTATTGGCCTGCTGGTCGGCCCGCGGCGCGAGCAATCCCTGGGCGGGCTCAGGGTCACAGGGCGGGACGAGGTCGGGGTGCGCGTTGTCGGTTCCTCCAGCGAGATCATCTTCATCCAGCCCCAGCCCGGAAGGTCGGGATTCCAGGCCGGCAGGGTCTACGATGTTCCTGCCGGAACGACGTTGTCGCTTACGCTGGGCGTGGGAGATGGAGGCCGCGACCCGGCCGCAAGGCTTGATGTCGCCGGTCCGGCGAGGTTCTCAACCGATCCTGACTGCACCGTACGCAATTTTCACGGCAACCTGATCAGCGGCGACCTG
>CBFHWB010000091.1:0-16504 GCA_965659285.1 Planctomycetota bacterium
CATGGCCAGGCACATCGAAAAGCTTGAGCGCGAAGTTCCCAAAGCTGTAATCGAAAACGCCGCGGACTCCTGTCAGGACATCCCCCACGTTCCACTGATGAGGCCGGCCCACCTGGAGCTTGATCCTCTCAGGGTTCCTGTCGTCGCTACTCAAAAGGAGACCGCCGCGCGGAGTCCTGGGACCAAAGTCACCTCCTCCAGCAGGGATAACCCAGACCTCGGAATACTTATTCGATGCCCCGACAACAACAGCCTCGTTGATCTCAACAAGCATCCCTTCAAGACTCTCATAGAAATCAAGGCCATCCTGGCTGGGATCAAAAGGAGTCGCCGGATTTTCCGGCTCACCAGCTACAGAGTCGTCGTCAATGACCTTCCCTGGCGGAAGACGCCCACCAGCGGCAATCGACACAAAATCCGGAAGCGGCCGTTTCGAGGAGATGGGCCGCACCTCCTTCGCCTCGATCCCGGTCATGGGCAGATTGCCTGTTTTCCTGCCGCCGGGATAGTATTCCGTCACCTTGCCGAAAACCGAGACTCTGTCTCCCCGAGCCGGAACCGCTCCGCCCCTCCCGACATAAACTCTCAAGGCCTCAGAAGTGGAATCATCCCTGTCAGGATCAGGATCCTGCAGAAAGAAATGATCCTTGCCCGTGAAGGTAACGATTCCGACAACACCAGAAACCTGCTGGCCATCGTAGGGCGAACGATGCGCCCGGCCCTGAATCTCGTGTATTCGAACCCCACCCGGACCGGGCAAACCTCCGCAGGAAGAAATGAATGTGGCCATAGCAATGCAGGCCAGGACGCCCATCCGGAGAAACATTCCAGTCCGAAATAACCTTTCACACATCAATCACCCACCCTCACCCTTGCATGATCCCGTCAATCTCCTCCTGGTCAGCAACTGCTGGCAGGCTCCAGTCCTCCTCGTAGCCAAAGACCTCGCGCACAGTTCTGGATCCGAAGCTGTCATCCAGAAGCTCAAAGTGTTCGGGAACCACCAGGGCCGGATGCCTGACGCCACAGGCTCTGCTGAGTTGGAGAATCTCTTTTCGAAGAGCCACAACGTAGTTGGCCAGGCGATGGGCCTTGGCCGTTGGATCCAGCCCCCGCATCAGCCACTTCGACTGGGTCGCCACGCCCGTAGGGCAATGCCCCGTATGACACCGCTGCGCCTGGATGCAACCCACCGCAAGCATCGCCTCCCGGCCGACATTGACCATGTCGCAACCCAGGGAGAAACCCAGCATGGCGCTGTCGGGAAAGCCCAGCTTCCCGGAACCGATGAAAACCACATCCTGATGCAGCCCCCGCTCGGCAAACTCCCTGTAGACCCGGCTCATGCCGATCTTGAAGGGCAGCGCGACATGATCGCTGAAAACCAGGGGAGCAGCGCCCGTGCCGCCCTCTCCCCCATCAACAGCTATAAAATCGACCCCTCGATCGGTCGTCGCCATCAGATGCGCAAGGTCCCTCCAGAACGAAATCTCGCCAACGGCCGACTTGATCCCCACCGGCAGGCCGCTTTCCCCGGCCAGCTCTTCGATAAAATCGAGCATCTCGTCAACACTGCTGAAGGCCGTATGCGACGAGGGACTGTGACAATCCTCACCAAGAGGAACCCCGCGGATCTCGGCAATCTCGGGGCTGATCTTGGCGGCCGGAAGGAGTCCACCAAGACCAGGCTTGGCTCCCTGGCTGAGCTTGATCTCGATCGCACGAACAGGCCCGCTGGAACAGGTCTCCAGAAACCTCGCCTTGTCAAACCCTCCATCGGACGCCCGGCAGCCAAAGTAGCCGGTGCCGATCTGCCAGATGAGCTCCCCACCCTTCAGGTGATAGGGAGAAACTCCTCCCTCGCCAGTGTTGTGCAGGCAGCCGCAGATCTCAGAACCACAGTTCAGAGCCTCGATCGCGGCAGCACTCAACGAACCGAAGCTCATCCCCGAGATGTTGACGATCGAGGCTGGGCGAAACGCTTTCTTTCGACCACGCGGGCCTCCGAGGACCTTCGCGCAGGGCAGGGTGTAGAGGCTCCCGCTGGCTCCTTCGCCTGCACGTTCTTCCCTGACGGGAAAGGCGCTTTGTTTGATAATGAGGTAATTGGGTGATTTCTCAAGATCATCATCTGTCCCGAAACCGAAGTAATTATTCTGCTTCTTGGAGGAGGCGTAAACCCAGCGGCGCTGGTCACGGCTGAAGGGGCGCTCCTCATTGTCGTTGGTTACGATGTACTGTCGCAGCTCAGGCCCCACCATCTCGAGGAGATAGCGCAGGTGCCCGATGATCGGAAAATTACGAAGGATCGCATGGTTCCTCTGCAGCAGGTCGTAGACCCCAACTACAAGGAGTAGAAGAACAACGCTGAGTGCGACAATGGACCACATGAACGGGAATCCCGGATGCGGAGATGAACTTGACCAACTTACTAGATAGAATCCTATCGCACCTACGGGTCCATGTTTCAATCTCTATTTATTTTCTTACTCGTCCGTGAAGGCCGAAAATCGCTCCATGCGTACTCCAGCCATCCTCCTGTTCGGATTGTTAACGTTCCTCGGTTGCTCTCGCTCACCAGAAGAATCGCGGCAGAACAAACAACCGCCTTCCCTGTCTGCGGCAGCCGAAGACGCCGGAATCCGTTTCAAACGCGCCCGGATCTTCTTACTCTCAGATTCCGACCGCAAAAGTCCTGAACACCTGCTGGCCCCGATCATCGTCCACGAGACTGGAATCAACTCCGAAGCGAAACAGCCAGACTGGACCGGCGGCGAAGAAAAAGAACGGCGGGTTTATCTTCTGCGTTCCGAGGTGCAGATCAACGGAACGCCGCATCCCCAATTCACCTACTGCTGGCGTTACGAAGCACCTGGCCGGCCCGCGAAAATCCTCCGTATGACACTTGATTCAAGCGGCTACCCGGCCATCTTCGAGGTATTTACCGGCGCTGGTGAACTTACGGCCCTGTATGCATCCAGAGGCCTGGAAGATGCGGCGGCGAAAGAGCAGGACTCTGTATTGCCCGGGAAGCAATACAACATCGAAGGAAACTCCGGGATCAAGGTCACCGGGCTGGTTGAAGACGGTCCTGTAGCGATGGGACCGCTGGTTTATGTCGCGGCCGGCGATCGACGAATCGTCTCCTTGAACTGCCGCTGCAGCCCATCCAGGATCGACAAGGCCGATGACAGCCTTCGCTACAAACTCATCACCCCTGGCGGGTCGATTCCCGCCAGCGCGGAATTCGCAGCCAAGCTACCAACGTCGGAGGAGGCTCTCCGCACTCTCAGGATTCCGCGGGATTTCTGATAAACCGGTAATCAGCTTTCCTGTCCTAACTACTTATATTGCCTTTATTAAGAAATTGTCTTTGCGGATGTATGAGTCTTCTTGACGGCAGAAAAGTCAGCCCACAAGGACTTTACAGCCACTCTCGAAGTGTTAGACTGTGGGACTCCACCCAGGTGGAGCCACACCCCCGGAACCCGAAGTGGCCGGGGGGTACCGTTTTCCCAGAGGTATTTCCCGAAAGGACAGCTCCTCATGCCCAGGTACACCAAATTCTACTCCCAGGCCAAGGTCGGCACCAAGATGGCCAACGGCAAGATTTACGTCGACTACAAAACTACCGATGAACTTCGCCGGCTTCTTACCGCCAACGGCAAGCTGTCATCACGCCAGCGCACGAAGCTGAGTTCGATGTTGCAGCGCCACGCCGCCACGGCCGTGAAACGCGCCAGGTATATGGCGCTCCTGCCCTACGAAGGCGACAATCGCTAAGACCTGCCCGTCAAGCTCACCCGCAGCGCCCTCCGGCGCTGAAGATCCGTCTACCCGATGGACCTGCTGAGCGTCCTGCAGTCTCAGTACGCTTGGCGAAATCAGTACGCCTTGGCGAAAACTGTCAAGCGGCTACCCGGCTTACCGGTGAAGATGCACTCCCCGAGATTTCCCGCTTCGTCGACCGGGATACAGCGGGGCGTCACCTTCAATTCCTTGAGAAGGGCTTCTCCACCGCCGTCGTCGGCGAAATGGGAAAGCGCGAAACCGCCGGCGAAGCCTCCCTCTGCCTCGCTGGAGAAAAACTCCCTGAACTCATCAAGGTTGTCGATGGTCCGCGTACGGTCCTCGCGAAACTTGAGGGCCTTGTCATAGAGACTCTTCTGGATCTCACCAAGGATTTCGGGAACGCGGGTGATAAACTCCTCCCGGGAGACTCCGCTCTTATCCTTCGGACTTAAATCTCGCCGGCCCATGAAGACGGAATCGGACGCGATGTCCCGCGGCCCCACCTCGAGCCGAATCGGGACGCCCTTCTTGATGTGCTGCCAGACCTTCTCCCCGCCTCTGATATCTCTGTCGTCCAGCTCAACGCGGACCTTCCCGTCGTCGTATTCACGAGTCTCGATCTCGGCCTTCAGTTTTTCGCAATAACCCAGGACCTCCGAACGGTCATCGTCCCCCCGGAAGATCGGAATGATCACTACATGCCTGGGAGCCAGCCGCGGAGGCAGCACCAGCCCATCATCATCGGAATGGGTCATGATGAGACCTCCGATCAGCCTCGTCGAGACGCCCCAGGATGTGGTCCAGGCAAAAACCTCCTGGCCCTCCTGGTTGAGGAAGTTGATCTTGCAGGCCTTGGAGAAATTCTGCCCGAGGAAATGCGAGGTTCCCGCCTGCAGAGCCTTGTGATCCTGCATCATAGCCTCAATGGAGTAGGTGTTCACGGCGCCCGGAAAACGTTCATCCCTGGTCTTCTCGCCCTTCACCACGGGCATCGCCATGTACTCTTCGGCGAAACGCCCATAGAGATCGAGAATTGCCTCGGTCTCCTCCACCGCCTCGGCTTCCGTGGCGTGAACCGTATGCCCCTCCTGCCAGAGAAATTCCGCGGTGCGCAAAAAGAGCCGGGTCCGCAGTTCCCAGCGAACCACGTTGGCCCACTGGTTGATCAGGATCGGCAGATCCCGATAGGACTGGACCCACTTGGAATAGGTCTCACCGATGATCGTCTCGCTGGTAGGCCTGACAATCAGGGGCTCCTCCAGTTCGCCCGCCGGCCGCAACCCTCCCTCGGGATCCGGTTCAAGACGATGATGGGTAACGACAGCGCACTCCTTCGCGAAGCCCTCGACGTGCTCGGCCTCCCTTTCCAGGTAGCTCATCGGAATAAACAGAGGGAAGTAGGCGTTGACGTGCCCGGTCTCCTTGAACATCCCATCAAGAACGCCCTGCATGTTTTCCCAGACGGAATAGCCCCAGGGCTTAATCACCATGCAGCCGCGCACCGGCGACACTTCGGCGAGATCCGCAGCCTTGATGACCTGCTGATACCACTCAGGGTAATCTTCCACTCGCATCGGGGTGATGGCGTTCTGCTGTTTCTTAGCCATTGCTCTTACCCCCGAGGCTGCCCTCGTGATCCGTTATCCAATCAATCTGCCCGACCACAGCCCGGAATCCTAAGGAACCCGCCTCGACCGAGCCTGCTGGTTCTGCGCCTTCAATCAAAGAAACCCGATCAGCTTTGGCCGACCGCGGATTGTTTCTTCCTTGTGGCTGGCTTCACAATTCCAGCCTTCACCAGGGTAGCGTAGGCTCCGTTCTTGGTAATCGTACGCAATGCCCGGGTAGAAAGACGAACGCGAACCTTCCGGTTCAGTTCGGGAACCCAGATGGTCTTCCACTGCAGGTTGACCTTGAACTGGCGTTTGGTTTTGCCAGTGGTTCGCAACCCGACTCCACCCTTGGCCTTGGGTACACCCCTGCGAGCGTATTTATGGCCGGATGCCGTCTTTTTACCTGTTACCTGACAGACGCGACTCATGGTCGTCACTCCTAACTGTCTCAACTATTGAAGAATCGACTCTTGTACTTCATGAAGCCCGGTGATGCAAGAGTTTACGCCTTTTGGATGCGCTTAAATAACCCCTGAAAACAGCTTCACAGCACCCGCCCCGCCAGCGCGGCCCAAACTTCCAAAAGTGTTTGGATTTTAATGACTTAGAGCAACGCTGGCACCATCCGAAAAAATTCATTCCGGCGGGAGTTCAGGCCGCGCCCTCCATATCCGAATCGAACACCCTTACATTCCCCCAGTTGGCCTTCTGCTCCTCGATGAAACTGAAATGATCCGGGGCTTCCTGGTAGGCGTCATGGCTGGCCTTATTGTCAAAGACAACCTGCAGGGCAACGTCGAAATCCCTGTCGTTCACCTCCCGGGCCAGTTCGGGATTCAAACGGCCCGCCGCAAAAAAGATAATCCCGGGGTGATCGCAAAGATATTTCTTACAGGCTCCAACCAGGCAATCGACCGCCTCTGCCGAATTGTCGTTCAAGGCGAAATAGACGTTATGCGCAAGCATGTTGCTCTCCAATCGTATTTCTCAGTGTTCTGGAAAACCGAAACTTTCACGATCAGGACGCTCTAATGCAACAGCAAGCTCGGCGATCTCTCCAAAACCAGCCGGTACTTCGCTATGATCTGTAGACCCTGAAAACCATCCTTTTCCAATCCGGTCCAGCATGAAAATCAGCGCCTGGCTAACTCATCCCGAGATTCCCTGCTTCAACCTCACGAAGAGTCAGGCGGATTCCATCGAGAGTTCCATCGATGGGGTCCAGGTGAAAATCTGCCGGGACAGAGATGAATTCATCGATTCTCTCGAAGAAAGCGAGATCGTGCTGGTCTGGACCTTCCTGCAGGAATGGTTTGACCTGGCCCCCGGGCTCAGATGGGTCGTGACCCCCGCGGCTGGCCACGACTACTTCCAGGTTGAACCCCCGAATGGAATCCAGATCGACTACTGCAGCTTCCATGGTGAGATCATCGCCGAAACCGTCATCGGGATGCTGCTCTCTCACTGCCGCGGCCTGCGAGAAACTGAGCTCCTGAACAGGGAGAGCCCCTGGCCGAGAAAAGAACTTGCCGGGAAGCTCGTACCGCTGCGTGGATCCCGGCTGACCATTCTCGGTTTCGGCAACATCGGCACCTGGATCGCGAAGCTCGCCAAGCCTTTCGGCGTTCAGGTGACAGGAATCCGCCGCGAGGAAGGCGCATCTCCGGAATTCTTTGAGGCTGGAGATGAGGTGCTCGGGGTCGAAGACCTCGATGCCGTCCTCCCCACCACCGACCACCTGGTCCTTGCGCTGCCCTCAGGAAAGGAAACCGACCAGATCATGGATGAACGCCGCCTTGGCCTGCTCCCGGAAAACGCGACAATCTCAAATGTCGGCAGAGGGAACGCTGTTGACGAAGGCGCCCTGGCCGCATCCCTCCAGGAAGGGCACCTGGCCGCCGCCTGGCTCGATGTCTTCCACAACGAGCCTCTTGAGGAAAACTCTCCCCTGCGCTCCTGCCGCAACGCATTCATCATGCCGCACTGCTCCGCGGTCTCGCCAAACTACCTGGAGCTGTTTTGCGCCGAGTTCATCGAAAAATTCAGGGCGCGCGAGAGCCTCTAACCGGAACCAGGCTCAGGCAAGAAGCTCTCTGACCACCCGCCCCTCGACATCGGTCAGCCGAAAATCCCGCCCCTGGAATCGGTGCACAAGCCGCCTGTGGTCAAGCCCGAGGCAATGAAGGATCGTGGCGTGGAGATCATGCACATGAACCTTATCCTCCGTCGCGAAGTAGCCGTACTCATCGGTCTCCCCGAAGGTAAAGCCCGGCTTGATTCCTCCCCCTGCCATCCAGACGCTGAAACCATGCGGATGGTGGTCCCTTCCATAGTTCCTGCCGCCTCCCTGGGCCATTGGAGTCCGGCCGAATTCTCCGCCCCAGACCACCAGCGTCTCATCGAGCAGCCCCCGCAACTTGAGATCGACCAGTAACGCGGCAGCTCCCTGGTCAACCGCGGCGCACTGGCGTCGATGATCCTTCTCTATCGTCCCGTGCTGGTCCCAGCCCGTGTGGTAGAGCTGCACGCAGCGAACCCCCTGCTCCACCAGCCTCCTGGCCAGGAGGCAGTTGTTGGAAAAAGACACCTGGCCGGGCTTCGTCCCGTAGAGCTCATGCACGCTCTGTGGTTCCTTGCTGATATCCATCAGCCCGGGAACGCTTGACTGCATCCTGTATCCCAGCTCGAAGGCCTCGATCCGGGTCCTGATCTCAGGGTCGCCAACACGGTCATAATGGCGGCTGTTCATCCAGCCAAGCAGGTCCAGTTGCCGGCGACGAACCCCGGAATCCACACCAGGCGGATTGGACAGAAAGAGCACGGGATCTCCCTTTGAGCGAAACTGAACACCCTGGTGGCGGCTAGGCAGAAAGCCGCTTCCCCAATAGTTCGTCAGCAATGGCTGAAGCTTGACGCCGGATACCAGCACCGTGTAGGCGGGAAGATCAGAGTTTTCACTGCCGAGCCCCCAGGATAGCCAGGCTCCCATGGAGGGCTTGCCAAAGGTCACAAAGCCGGTGTTCATCATGGTCACGGCCGGGTCATGGTTGAAGGTGTCTGTATGAAGAGACCGGACCACCGAGATTTCGTCAGCCACCTTGCTGAGCCTTGGCAGAAGCTCGGATATAACCGTGCCCGACTTACCGCGCGGGAGCAGCTTGAAAGGGGAGCCCTTCATCCTGGGTTCACCGCTTTTGATCATCGCGAATTCATGGTTGCCGATGATCTCTTTCGGCATCGGCTTGCCGTCCAGCTTTCGCAGAAGCGGCTTGTCATCAAAAAGATCGACATGCGAAGGACCTCCTGACATGAAGAGGCTGATGACCCGCTTGGCGCGGGGAGCGAAATGAGGAGCGCGCGATTGCCTTTTTTCAGCCCCAGCCAGCAGGGATGCCAACGCGGCGGAGGCGGCGAAGCTGCCGCCGCCGCAAAGAAAACGGCGGCGGGTCAATTCTTCACGGATTGCGACAGCTGCGGGATTCGTGAGCATCGGCGACCTCAGGGCATAGTTCCAGAGACGAAGGCTCCCGAATAAAGGGGGCAGCAGGAGCTTTCGTTACGCTGCGGAGTGTAGCAAAATAGTAACCAACTGGTGAATGGCATTCGATCTACACCTTCAAGAAAACGAAAGACCGACATGAAAAAGAACCACCTGCTGATTTTCTCCGGACTCCTGCTCGCGGCCTTGCTGACCTCGCCCCATGCGGCCGCCTCGAATTGGCCTTCCTGGCGCGGCCCCAACGGCAATGGAACCAGCCCTGAAAAGAACCTCCCTTCCGAGTGGAGCACGACAAAGAACGTCGCCTGGAAAATCGACCTTCCAGGAGCGTCGGGCGCGACCCCCGCCATCTGGGAAAACAAAATCTTCGTCACCTCGGCCTCCGGAAAGGAGCTCGTCCTGCTCTGCATCTCAACGGAGGGAAAGGTGCTCTGGAAGAAGCCTCTCGCCAGCGGAAACAAAAAGATTCGCAACGACGAGGGCAACTCAGCGGCTCCCAGCCCGGCAACAGATGGAAAGCATGTCTGGACCTTCCTCGGAACCGGAGACATGCACTGCTTTGACATGGCAGGTAAGAAGATCTGGGAGAAGAACTTCCAGAAGAGCTATGGCTCGTTTGACCACTGGCACGGCATGAGCTCCACACCACTGCTGGTCGGTGACACCCTTTACCAGATGTGCCTGCAGATGGAGAATCCCTACATTGTCGCGCTTGATAAGCTGACAGGAAAGGAGCGCTGGAAGGTCGCCCGCGAAAGCGACGCCCTGCACGAATCCCGGCATTCCTACGCCTCACCGATCCTCTACCAGGATGGAGCTGAGAAACAGCTCCTGATCCACGGCGCGGATTACCTGAGCGCTCACAAGCTCGAAGACGGCAAGGAGCTCTGGCGCTGCGGCTCGCTCAACCCCAAGAAGGGCTACAATAAGTTCCTGCGTTTTGTCGCCTCACCGGCCTGCGAACCGGGCCTGGTGGTGATCCCCTCAGCCAAGAACAAGCCCGTCCTCGGAGTGAAGCCCGATGGCAAAGGCGACATCAGCGAATCGAAGTCCCAGCTCAGGTGGCGGCGCGGACGCGACACATCCGACGTTCCGACACCGGTCATCCACGATGGACTTCTTTATCTCGCGCGGGAAAACGGCGTGATGATCGTCATGGAAGCCATGTCCGGAAAAGAGGTCTATCTGCAGCGTGTTCACCGCAATCGCCAGCGAGCCTCTCCGGTTATAGCCGATGGCAAACTCTACCTCGCGGCGCGCCATGGCGAGGTCTGTGTCCTCAAGCTTGGCCGTGAATTCAAAGTCATCTCACGCAACGTCATGAAAGATGGTATCGCCGCGACCCCGGCCATCTCAGGTGGTCGTATCTACCTGCGCACCTACAAGTCCCTCTACGCCATCGGAAAATAAAACGCGACATTGGCAGGCGGTCGAAGAAACTGTCAAGGAACGCCCTATTCCCGGGTGAGTGCCTCATCGAGGTTCAGCAGGGTAGAGGCGAGAAGGGTCCAGGCGGCCAGCTCCGCTCCGGCGGGAGTTTTCCCTGTGCCCGGATTCACGCTGGCGGCGGCCTGCGGGTCTTCCCTGTAGCGCCTGGCGAGGTCGCCCAGCATGGAGCTGAAAGCCTCCGACTCCGCGGTCGATGGTAACCGGGAGAGGGCGATGAGGAAGGCCTCCTCGACTCGCTTCCCGACCCCTCCTGGAACCTCACGGAGAATACGAATAGCGAAGGCGCGGGCCGCCTCAAAAAAGACCGGGTCATTCAGCGTGACGAGAGTCTGGATCGGCGTATTGGTGATGCTCCTCGATACGGTACATACCTGCCGGGTGGGTGCGTCGAGAATCCAGAAGGAAGGATAGAGCGCCATCCTCTTCCAATAGGTATAGAGACCCCTGCGATAGAGATCCCGTCCCTTGCTCGTCAGCCACTTACCGCTATCTTTCTCCTGGCCCTTCTCGCTCCAGTAATCACCCGGCTGAACCGGAAAAACACTGGCTCCACCGATGCGGCGGCCCAGGAGCCCGGCAGCGCTCAAAGAGAGATCTCGAATCTGCTCCGCCTGGAGTCGGAATCTTGCGGACCGGCCGAGCAGGCTGTTGAAGGGATCCGACTCCCGGCGGGCCGGGGTGCTGGAAGATGACTGGCGGTACGTTTCCGAGCTGACGATCAGGCGATGGATCCTCTTGAGATCCCAGCCGGAATCAACAAACTCGCAGGCCAGCCAATCGAGCAGCTCCGGGTGAGTTGGAGCATCTCCTCGAAGGCCGAAATCACCGGTCGTTCGCACCAGGCCATATCCAAAATATCTCTGCCAGATTCGATTGACTGTCACCCGGGCGACCAGGGGGTTTTCCGCGCCAACAAGCCAGCGCGCGAAGGCCAGCCTGTCTCCTGGCTCGCGGGTTCCGTTGCCTCGAAACAGCTCCGGGATCCCAGGCTTCACCTCGCTGCCCTTGGCACGAAAATCACCCCTGACATGAATGTGGGTCTTGCGTCTCTCCTTGCCCTCCACCATGACCTGGGCGGTAACCTCCGTACCCTTGAGTTTTTTCACCCGGGCTGGAATCGCCGAGAGCTCTGCCCGGATCTCCTGGAGCTTCCGATCAGCGCTCTGTGAAAAATCCCTGACCAGCGCCCTCTCCCCCTCATCCCGCAGTTCAGCCTGCTTGTTCAACGCGGCAAGCACCCGGGCCGCAGGCGCGAGCAGGCCTTCCATGGTTTCAAAAGCCCTGGAATAGAGTCGAACGTCGGCGATGGAACCCTTGAGGAAGAACTCATCCGGATGTTCTGAATTCGTGTACCCTGCCCCGATCGCCAGCCGCCTGGAACTGACAGCGACCTCGCCGGGGATCTTGTCTACAAGCTTCGCCTTCGCGTCAAGCTCGCCATCGATGAAGAGCTTGAAGGACTTGCCTGCGTCGAAGACAGCGGCGACATGGTGCCACTGCCCATCGTTGATTGGAAAGCTGGAATGAACCTGTCCTCCATTCCAGGCGGCGGCGCTGGCCGACACCCAGGCGAAGAGATGTCCCGGGCTGCCGTTCTTGTCGCCTTCTCCTCCGATACCGAAAACGAAGGAGCGCTGCCCGGCAACCCAATCGTACCTGGAGACAATATCCGCGACAGCTGATCGCGTCCTGACCCAGGCCGCGATGGTGAAGCTGCCCGTCAGATCAAGACGTTCATCTTTCCCTGCCTGCAGCGCGCTCCTGCCATCCAACTCGATCGCCTGGCCTGGAAGCGAAGCTGGCCCCTGGATCCATTTCGGAGCGCCCCCATGCAGCTGAAGCCTGCCGCCAGCCCTCGAGGTCGCGTCCAAGGAGCCCGACAGTCTCCAGGCCGCCCGCGCGCCGGGAGCCTTCGAGACCAGTTCCCTGGCCTTCTCCGGATCGTATGAAACATCTGCAAGCTCTCTCAGCCTCCGGGCTTCAAGCTCTTTCAGAAAGGTCTCTCTTGCAGACAGCGCATCGAGCGATGCCTGCTGACCCGGCAAGGGAACCTTCATGCGCGGACCATAGACCCCGTAGCCCTCTCCGTAATGTGGGATATTGTTGAAGAGCGCGAAGACCCTGTAGTAGTCGCGCTGGGAGAAGGGATCGTATTTATGATCGTGACATTCGGCGCACTCCAGCGAGGTTCCCAGCCAGACACGGCCCGTAGTGTTCACCCTGTCAACCACGCCTTTAACCCGAAACTCTTCCTTGCGGGGGTTGTTGCCAAGAGCCTGCATGGAGTTGCGGTGAAAACCCGAAGCCACCTTCTGTGAAGCGGTCGAACCCGGCAGCATATCACCCGCCAGTTGCTCGATCGTGAACTGGTCAAAAGGCATATCAGCGTTGAGAGCATCGATAACCCATTGCCTGTAAACCCACATCTCCCGCGGCTTGTCGGCAGCATAGCCGGTGGTATCCGAGTACCTTGCGGCATCCAGCCAGCTCTGCGCCGAACGCTCACCGAAATGCGGCGATGCCAGCAGGCGATCCACGGCCTTGTCCCAGGCCTCCGCGCCGGAATCTTCGAGGTATCGACGAACATCATCGGGCTCGGGAGGCAGGCCTGCCAGATCGATCCAGAGCCTGCGCAACAGCGTCGTCTCACCCGCGGCCGGCGCTGGCCTCAGCTTCGCCCGCTCCAGCCGCGCCAGGACAAACGCATCGACCGGGTTTCTTATCCAGGCCGCATCCTTAACCTGCGGAAGAGAAGGCCTCACGGGCTTCCGGTAGGCCCAGTGCCCCTTCCATTCCGCCCCTGAGTTCACCCAGGCGCGAAGGATGCTCACCTCGGCTGGAGCCAACTCCAGCCCGGAATCTTTAGGAGGCATGATTTCCTCCTCATCCGTCGACTCGATCTTCTCGATGAGCAGGCTCTCCTCCGCCTTGCCGGGAGCCACCACCGCTGAGCCCGAGCTTCCCCTGCTGAAAATTCCGGCAGATGTATCAAGCCTCAGCTTCCCCTTGCGCTTGGCCTTGTCCGGCCCATGGCAGGGAAAGCACTTTCCAGCCAGGATCGGTCTGATGTCCTCGAGAAAATCGGCGGAGCCAGCCCCCTCCCCGCCAACAGCCGGGATGGACAACGCCGCAAAGATGAAACTCAACAGGAGAGACAAGCGCATGGGCTCATATTAGCTGACAGAACCCTCTTGGAACAATCCCACAGATACGGTTCACTCACGTCGATCCGTTAACAACAGTGGCTCTGACCTGTTATGCTTGTAGAACCACCAGCCGGAGACACGTGAAAGATGAAGACCTACCTCGTAGCTGGAGCGCTTGCGGCCGCGGCCGTATTTTCAGACGGCGCTCTCTCATCAGAAGACCAGTTCAGCCTGGAGCCCGTCTCCCTCGCCCAGTTGGAAACGGCTGTTCGCTCAAAGGGCGACCCGGCCAGGGGCAGGGAGATCTTCCTCGATGCCCGCGATGCTCAATGCGCCAATTGCCATCGTCTCCAGGGCGTCGGCGGGCATATCGGACCGGCCCTGGACTCCATCCTGGGAAAACTCGATATCCGCCAAATGGCTGAAGCCCTGGTCGCTCCCTCCAGAAAGATCACCGAGGGCTATGACACCTACACCATCGCGAGAACAGACGGCAAGATCCTGAGCGGACTGAAACTCAAGGACTCAGGTAAAGAGCTCCTCCTGCGCGACGGTCTCGGCAAGGATACCGTCATTCAAAAAGAACAGATCGTCAGGATCGAAAAAAGTCCTGTGAGCCTCATGCCCGCCCGCCTCGCCTCACGCCTGAGCCGGGATGACCTCGTCAACCTGATCAGCTTCCTGAAGAATCCCGCCGCGCAACTCAAGCTGAATGGCAGGCTCAGCAGGGCGTGGATCACCGGCCCCTTCAGCCGGTCGATCAGCAGGATCGAGCCGTTTGAAAAGAACCCCGACCCCGCGAAGGTGGCTGTCAGCTCGACA
Organism: Planctomycetota bacterium; assembly: GCA_965659285.1. GTDB lineage: Bacteria > Planctomycetota > UBA8108 > UBA8108 > UBA8108 > UBA8108. The sequence continues at coordinate 14,322 of CBFHWB010000091.1, forward strand.
GGAAAGCTTCTGCAGTGGAAGCTCATCAATGCCCGCGCAGATGGCCTCATCCAGCTTGCCGGGCCGGCAGCGGCAAAAAAAAGCTCAGCCTACATCCTGGCCCTGATGCAATCGGACAGAGACCGTGAGGCTGTGTTGTGGCTCGACCACTCTTCCGGACTGCGTCTCCTGGTCAACTCGGAAACCGTCTACAGTTCGAAGAACCCAGCCGCGAACAGCCGCCTTTCGATTCGCCTGCGGAAGGGCTGGAACACCATCCTGTCGAGAGCTTCGAATCCCACTGGCGACTCAACCCTTGGCATTCGTTACGAGCCCGCCAGGGGGTTGAGACTCACAGCCGATCGCCAGGACTGAATTCCTGCCCGGGGAGCTCTCAGCTTCCAGAGACTTAGTTGGACACTTTGGCTGCGGTGAATTACCTTGTCTGCAGTAAGAGAGTCAACAAAACGAGATCTTCCACAGGAGCGGACCGGATGAACCAGAGATCGAATCGTCGTGATTTTCTCAAGACCAGCTCCCTTGCCGGATTCGGAATGCTGCTCAGCGGCAGCAGCCTGGTCCACGCAGGCAGGGCTCCAAGCGAAAAGCTGAACATCGGCTGTGTCGGTACCCAGAATCGTGCCTCGGCCAATATCGGCGGGATTCGGTCACAGAACATCGTCGCGATCTGTGATACCGACCAGAACTACCTTGAACGCCGCGGCCGCGACTTCCCGAAGGCGAACAAATACAACGACTACAGGAAGCTCGTTGACCAGAAGGACATCGACGCCATCGTCGTCAGTACACCGGACCACATGCACGCTCCCGCTACCGGCGCCGCGCTTCGTTCCGGACGCCACGCTTATTGTGAAAAGCCCCTGTCCCATACGGTCCACGAGGCCCGGGTCATCGCCGACCTCGCGAAGAAACACAAGAGAGCCACCCAGTTGGGCACCCAGATCCACGCCGGCAGCAACTATCGCCGTGTGGTCGAGATCATCCAGAGCGGTGCCATTGGAGACGTGATTGAATCCCACGTCTGGGTTGGAAAGTCCTGGAGCGCTGGAGACCGTCCCGCGCCGGCGCCGACCCCGGCTCACATCCATTTCGATCTCTGGCTCGGACCCGCTCGCGAACGCAAATACCACCCCAACCTGTTGCCGGCCAACTGGCGCAAGTGGTGGGAGTTCGGCGGCGGCACCCTGGGAGACATGGGCTGTCACCACATGGACCTGAGCCACTGGGCTCTCAAGCTGCGCCATCCGGTCGCCGCCTCCACCAAGGGTCCCCCGGTTCACGCTGATGGCTGCCCATCCGGGCTCCACGTAACCCTGGAGTATCCCGCGCGCGGCAAGCTGCCCCCCGTCAAGCTGCACTGGTACGACTCGGGCAAACACCGCCACCTCTTCAAGAAGCACAACCTTCCCAACTGGGGAGACGGAACCCTCTTCGTTGGCACCAAGGGCGTCATGCTCGCGAGCTACGGCGGCTACAAGCTTCTTCCTGAGGCCGACTTCAAGGGCTACCGCCCGCCCGCAAAATCGATACCTGATTCGATCGGCCACTACAACGAGTGGATCCAGGCCTGCAAGACCGGCAGTCCGACCACCTGCAACTTCGACTATTCCGGAGCGCTCACCGAGGCAGTCCTTCTTGGCAACGTCGCCTACAGGGCCGGCGAACGGATCGAATGGGACGGAGAGAAGTGTGAGGTTACCAACAGCAAGAAGGCCAACAGCCTGGTTCGTAAAGAATACCGCAAAGGCTGGGAAGTCTGAGTCAGCAGAAACTGTTCCCGGAGAACAGGCGGTGGCGCGGCGACTTTGAGATCCGCGCCCCCGCCTGTTTCTTCAGTTTTCCATCACGAGGACAAGAAGAATGAACCTGAAAGCTCTCAAGACGATCATCTCCGCCTGTTTCCTGCTGGCAGTGCTGACGGGTTCCACGGCTGCAGAGAGAAAACCCAACATTATCTTTATCCTGGCAGATGACCTGGGCTACGCCGAACTCGGCAGCTACGGACAGAAGAAAATCCGCACCCCGCACCTTGATCGCCTTGCAAAACAGGGTATGAGCTTTACCCGCAACTACTGCGGCAATGCCGTCTGCGCCCCCTCGCGCTGCGTCCTGATCACAGGAAAACACCCCGGCCACGCCTTTATCCGCAACAACGGAGAGGTCAAGCCCGAGGGCCAGAGACC
>CBFHWB010000092.1:0-16436 GCA_965659285.1 Planctomycetota bacterium
CGTAGTTGATGAGCTTCACGTCGTGCCGAACAGCTCTCTCCAGCAGTTGGCGCTGGACCCGGGAGAGCCGGGTCACGCGGTAGTGTCGTTCCAGGCCGCCTGCGCCGAGCTTGAGCGCCTCGGTGGTCGGCACGATGGCGTGATCCCCGCGTCCCTTGCGGTAGGTCTTGGAGGTGTAGTAGTCCGGATACACCGATTGCGTATAGAGACAGCCGCTCTCCCGGCAGCGCTTTGCCAGGTAGTCCCAGAAATCGAGGTTCTCCTCGCTGGCGGTCCAGCCCCAGACAGCCGGAAAGGTCTTCACGATGCTGTCGATGTAGGCGGGGTCGATGGAAGGTCGTCTTACCTGGTAGACGTAGTCGATCGGCACGCCGATTGCCCTGGAGAGACGCTGGTAGGCCTTTCCCACCTTCGCTATCTCCTCCGGCTTGTGGGCGAGTCCCTGGACGCCGTCCGCCAGTCCGTCTCCAACCCATAGATAGAACAGGAGGGAGCCCGAGGCGCCTCTGAGCCAGGCTGGGGAGTCCCTGGTGGCGTCCACCAGGCGCCTGATTGACGGGCTCCAGAGCGCTATCTTCTGTTTCTCGGTGGTGGGGCGCCCTGTCGAGGGATGAGCGAGGCAGAGGCTGATCCGAAAGCCCTGGTAGCGACGGTCGCTGAGCTCGATGAACTTGCCGATGATCTCATTGTAGCTCCTGGCCAGCTCGGGGGTGCTGTCCACCAGGGGATAGTAAAACTGGAACCCATCGACGCCGAGCTGCCGGGCGGCGCGAATTTCAAAATCGACGGCCTTCTCAAGGTCGGCGTTCTCGAGCTCGAGCGAGGCCATCGGAACGGTCTGGTGCAGGCCTCCCAGCGCGGCGGTGCTGCCCCGGGGGTCGGCCAGTTCCGGATCGATCCAGCGGATCAGTTTTCCCTTTGTACGCGGGACCATGTCGGTCATGTAGTGGGCCATGACCAGCTTATCCGCCGAGGCCTCGCCTGCGGCGGCAAGGACCAGGGAAATTGAGACCGCGAAGATCAGTCGCTTCATTTCATGTCTCTTCTCTGACCGTTCGGATGGGACCGGTACCATACCGGCTATTTGCTGAGGGGCTCCTTATCGACCGTGGTCTTCCTGTCTCCCTGCAGGGCCGCGATGCGTTTCCTCGCGGCCTCTACCGCCGCGGCATCCGCGAGAACGTTGATGCCCATGCTCGCCTTGTAGGACTGGCCGCCTTTGAGTACGGGCACCCGTCCGCCCTTTCGTTCGATGCTGCGAAGCATCGGGTAGCTGGTTCCCGGTTCGATTCCGGTCACGTAGCCGTCATTGAGCGAGGTGGTGTTCTTCCACAGGGTGAAGTGGGGCAACTCCCTGGTCGAGAAGGTCAGGGAGACTCCCCGGTCGCCCGCCTTGTTCTGGAGCATCGTCTCGGTCTGGTTGTTTTCATCTCCGTAGAGACTCATGAGGTAGACCTGCTCGGTGTAGCCGGCCTGCGGCGGCCCGTAGACATCCCAGCCCGCGAGGCCTCCCTCCGCGGCGCGGGCATCCCTGGGGAAGACCCTCTCGACCGGGGCGATGAACCGGGTGCCTTCATCCAGCAGCGGCTGGCCGAAATTGCAGTGGTAGAGGTACTGCATTTCCTGGTCCTTGTCGGCGAGGTTGATGATTTCGTCTTCGAAATGAATGGTAGAGGAGCCCGGCTCCGTCCATATTTCGCTGACCAGGCGGAGCTGGGTGCCGAACATCATCGTCTCGTCGATATAGCCTCGGATCCTGATCTTGCGCGATGGCGCGGGCTCGATGATGACCTCGCACCTGCTGGCCGGCAGGTAGCTGATCTTGCCGTGCAGGCCGAGGGTGACCTCGGTCGGGGCTCCGGTGTTGCTGGGGACGACATCGATCCCGGGCGCTCCGAAAGATGCCAGGCCGCAGCGGTTGAGCATCTCGCCGAAGCCCTCGAGCCAGCCGAGTCCGCCGCGGGTGTCCAGGTTCACGAAGCCAGGGTGGACGATCTCCTTTACCGGCGAATTCCAGCCGAGCCGGAAGCCGTCTTTCGTGTGGGCATCCCAGATGTTCATACCGCGTGTCGGAACGATCCTGAAGCGCAGGACACCGTTGTCGACGTCAACGACATCGACGTTTTCCTGGCGGCCGCCGTGCAGGACGCTCTTGGAGATCTTCCATTCGTGGGGGGTCCCGAGATTCACCTTGCTGGAGCCTGTATTCCAGGTCTCGACGCGAATGTTTTCTCCGGAGTCGATCAGGGTCTTTTCAATGGCGTTTTTCGAGCCCATTTTCTTAGCTCCGAATTCAGGCAGTTGGCAGGAAGGCAGGAGCAGGACGGCGATCAGCAGCGCGCATACGGGAACCAGTTTTTTCATTACTTGTCACCTCGCAGTATTTGGAGCCGGCTGGGAGTCGGCTATTCCTCGTTGGTTTACGGATGCCAGGCGGCCGCCGCGTTGTTTCAGGCAGGGAGTGTGAAATATCAGTCAATTAAAACAGATCTATATCGTTTACTTCATAATAAGGGAGCGTATTTTATAGGCTTGCCGGGTTGATCGGCAAGAAATAGGCCACGCAGCGGGCAGCTTCTGGCTCTGCGGTATCCAGTTTAAATAAGAGAGAGTTATGTCGAGCGATATTCTCAACGAAGATGCGGTACTTGAGGTTCTTGGCACGGTCCAGGACCCGGATCTGAATCGTGACATTGTCAGCCTGGGTTTCATCAAGGACCTGGTCATTGATGGCGGCAGGGTTTCCTTCAAGGTAGAGCTGACCACGCCGGCCTGCCCGGTAAAAGAGCAGCTGAAGATGGAGTGCTTCACCAAGGTCTCGGGGATTCCCGGAGTCGAAGAGGTCGATGTGGAGATGACCGCGCAGACTCGCCAGGCGAATCCGGCCGGCGGTCCGACGCTGCCCGGGGTGAAGAATATTGTCGCGGTGGCCAGCGGCAAGGGCGGGGTCGGAAAATCGACGACCGCGATCAACCTGGCTCTCTCGCTGAAGGCCTCCGGCGCCGCGGTCGGCCTGATCGACGCGGATGTTTTCGGTCCGAGCATGGCGATGATGTTTGGCGTCGAGGGCCAGCCCGAGATGGGGGAGAACAATAAGATCCTGCCGCTCGAGGGCCACGGAGTGAAGGTGATCTCGATGGGCTTTCTCTCGGATTCCGATCGTCCGGTCATCTGGCGAGGTCCGATGGTGCACCAGCTCATTCGCCAGTTTACCGCTGATGTCGAGTGGGGAGAGCTGGACTATCTCATCGTCGATCTGCCGCCGGGTACCGGTGATGCGCAGCTTTCGATGTCCCAGGTGGTGAGCATGTCGGGGGTGGTTATCGTGACGACGCCTCAGGACGTGAGTCTCATCGATGCGCGCAAGGGGCTCAAGATGTTCGAGCAACTGAAGGTTCCGATCCTGGGGATCGTCGAGAATATGAGCTATTTCATCTGTCCCAATTGCGATGAGAGGCACGAGATCTTCCGCCATGGCGGCGGACGCAAGACCGCCGATGAACTCGGGGTCGAATACCTCGGAGAGATTCCGATCGACCCGGCTGTGGTGACAGGCGGAGATGCCGGGCAGCCCATTGTCGTGGAGGCGCCCGAATCTCCCGCGGCGGTTGCCTACAACGAGGTTGCCGGGCGGGTTGCCGCGCGGTTGAGTATTCTCGCCGAGCAGGGCGCCGGCGGGGCGGGGCCGGTCATGCCGGAACCGATTGACTGGAAGAGTTGAAGCGGAAGTTGATGGGAGGATGATGTTATGAGCGGTAAGCCGGTACCGGTTGAGATCAAGCAGAGCGGCGTTCGCGAACTGAGGATCGCCTGGAGCGATGGGCAGGTGAATGATTTTGATGTGGTCGAGTTGCGCCGTTCCTGCCGTTGCGCCAATTGCGTCGATGAGCTTACGGGAGCCCAGATCCTCCACCCAAGCCAGGTTGGCGAGGATGTTCGCCCGCAGACCATTCGGCAGGTGGGAAATTACGCCTTCCAGGTGAACTGGACCGACGGCCATACCAGCGGAATCTTCACCTTCGATTACCTTCGCCAACTGGCGGAGGTTTCTGACGCTCCCAGCGGGCCGGCCGCTGCCGAGGATGGTTCCGGGCCGAGGGCCGGGGAGGAGAAAGGTGCCGACGGCGGTGGGTGCGGCAGCCACGGCTGTGGTTGCAGCCACTGACCCTTGCATGATTCGACATTTTCAATTGAATGTATCTGTGGTTCACTGCGTCGAAGAGAAGACTTGGGATTATTACTAATGGATTTGCTACAGGGGAATCAGATGAAGAAGTTATTCAGCGTGGTTTGTGTTCTCGGGGTAGTCCTGCCGCTCCTCTCCTCCTGCTCGATGCCGGCGGGACGAATCATGAAAACTACGGAACCCGATTCGGTCGGTTCCAGGGCGGCTGGAGCGGCGGCCTTTGACCAGCTTCTCAGCGGCGCGGTCAACAAGCTGCTCCTGAGTCATGGCGCCGCCCGCGAGGCGGCGACCAAGCTCAGCGTGGCCGTACTCCGGGTGGAGAATGCCAGCGCGGAGGAGCTTGGAGACTGGCAGGAGCAGATCTTCGATAAGATCTCCACGAGCATCAACGAGTCCGGGCGCTACCAGACCATCAGCCTGCGGTATATCGATGCGGGGTTGCGGGAGTCGCGTCTCAAGAGCGGCGATCTCTTCATCCCGGCAAAGCGAAGGGTCTTCCTCGACATCCTCGAGGCGGCCAAGGTTCCCGCGCAGGTGCTGATTTTTCCCAAGCTGACCACGGGTACGACCGAGCTTGGCCCCAAGCGGGCGCAGAGAAATTATCTTCTCACCCTCGAGCTGGTAGATATTTCGACGGGCAGAGATTTCCGCGTTTCCGAAGAGGTTCGCAAGGCCTATCGCTGATGGATAAGGTCTTCAGGAAGAGCCTGGAGGGCTGATGGACCGTTACCTGAACTCGAGCATAGCGCTTGCGGTCGGCCTCTTCCTTGTGTCGTGCGCGGGGGGGCAGAGGACGAATGTCCGCCGGGAATTCGATGAGGGGCGCTACCAGTCCAGCCATGAGAAGTTGACTGGGCTGGTTCGCAAAGATGGCAAGAACGAGCATCTCTACCTGCTCGAACGGGGGGTGGTCTCCCTTGCCCTCGACCGGGCTGGCGATGCCGTGAGGGATCTGCGCCTGGCGAGGGACAGGCTCGATGACCTGGCCGGGACGGATTACGGCGGCTGGCTGAGCTCGATGATGCTCGATGACCGCCAACTGGCCTACCAGGGCGCCGACTACGAGCAGGTGCTGGTGAGGGCGATGCTGGCGCTCGCGGACCTGGCCGATGGCAACAGCGAGGATGCCGGCGCCTACGCCCTGCAGGTGGCAAGCCGCCAGCGCAAGATCATCGAGTCTTTCCGGGCGCGTGATGGAAGCCTGCCAAAGAGCTCCTATCGCCAGGTCGCCTTCGGCTCCTACCTGAAGGCGATCATCGATGAGGAGGCTCTCAAGTTCGACCTGGCGAAGATCCAGTTCCAGAAGGTCAAGGCGATCGAGCCTCGCTTCAGCCCGGTCGCGGCCGATATCAAGCGGGTTGTAGAGGGGCATCATTCAAGGAAGGGCAACGGCGTGGTGCACGTCCTTGCCCTGGTGGGGCGGGGTCCCTTCCGGGTGGAGGCCGAGGAACCGGTAACCCGCGATGCCCTCGCTATCGCGCAGTACATCTGGGCGAGCTCCCGCAACCGCGCGGTCATACCGAACATCTCCAGGGTCAAGATTCCCGCAGTGGCGGTTTACGACGACAATCCGACTGAAATTCACGTCGCTGCCGATGCGAGTCCCGCCGGCTCGACCGCTCTGCTGACCGATATCGAGACACTGGCTCTCGATGAATTCGAGGCCATTCGCGAGCATATCGTGGCACGGGCCTTTCTACGCCGCGCCTTCAAGATCACGGCGACCCAACTGGCGATCGAGGCAGCTAACAGGGGCAATGACAGGCGGGGGGAGTACACCGATGGAGACGCCCTGCGCGACCTGGGGCTCTCGGCGGCGGGTCTCCTGTGGTCGGCGCTGGAGGGAGCCGACCTGCGTTGCTGGAGCCTTCTGCCGGCAAGTTTCCAGGCTCTGCGAGTCGAGCTTCCCGAAGGCGAGCATCTCATCTCACTGCAGGCTGGAAAGAAAGGCGCTCCGGCCGGCGCCCCGCGCGAGGTGAAGGTCAACGTCCGGGATGGATACAATACCTACGTTGTCGCCATCTTCCCTTCGCTCGAGGGAGGCGCCTGCGTCCTGTCATCGGATGCCGTCGAGACTCCTTCGCCTCCTGCTGATGCCGCCGAGTCACCCTGATAAGGTCGGCAGGTAAGAAGGTTTTGCCTTTCGCCAGCGGCTGCAATAGGCTTCTTGTTCCTCCCCTGGAGCCTTCTAATGTTCCGGGCGGCGGCAGGCAAGAATAGCAGGTTTCACAATTAGAGCGGAGGGTTCACGTGGCGAACGGTCAACTCGGCGTAGGTATAGTTGGAAGCGGGATGATCAGCGAGTTCCAGGCCAAGGCGATCGGGGATCTCGACAACGCCGTGGTGACCGGGTTCTTCGACCGGGTTCCGGAATTGGCGGCCAGCCGGGCCGAGCAGTTCGGTAAGAAGTCTTATGCCGTCCTCGAGGAACTGCTGGGAGATGACGAGGTGGACATCGTTTCGATCTGCACTCCGAGCGGCTCTCACCTCGAGCCATCCCTGGCCGCGGCCGCCGCGGGGAAGCATGTCATGGTCGAAAAACCGGTCGAGGTGACCACCGAGAGGATCGACCAGATCATCGAGGCCTGCCGGGAGAACGGGGTAACGCTCGGGGCGATCTTTCCGCGGCGTTTCTTCGAGACCAGCCGGCTGTTGAAAGATGCCGTCGATTCAGGCCGTTTTGGAAAACTGAGCCTCGGGGACGTCGCCATCAAATGGTTCAGGGACCAGGCCTATTACGACCAGGGAGGATGGAGGGGAACCTGGAAGCTCGATGGCGGCGGCGCCCTGATGAACCAGGGTATTCACGGAATCGACCTGGTCCAGTGGATCATGGGCGGTATCGAGACTGTCTGCGGGCATGTAGCGACGGTTGCCCATGAGCGCATCGAGGTCGAGGACGTGGCCACCGCTACGGTTCGTTACAGGAACGGGGCGCTCGGAGTTATCGAGGGTACGACCGCGGCCTGGCCCGGCTCGAAGATTCGCATCGAGATCTCCGGCTCAGGAGGAAACGTCGTGATGGAGGATGAGACGATCGTTCAGTGGGAGTTCGCCGAGGCGCGCGATGAGGATGCGGAGATCATAGAAAAATACGGTCCTCGCGAGGGACTCTCCGGCGGCGGAGCGGCCGATGCCAAGGCCATCGATACGGAGGGGCACCGAAGGCAGTTTGAAGACTTCTGCAGCGCGATCCAGGCCGGAACAGAGCCTTATTGCGTCGGCCTCGATGGCAGGGCCGCGGTCTCGGTCATTACGAGCATCTACAAGAGCGCCAGGGAAGGTCGGATTGTTACGGTCGATTGACGGGGGCCGCCCGTTGCGCTATTCGGCCGGTGCCGCCTCGCATTCGAGCTCGTCCTCGGTCGGGTCGATACCGACCTCCGGATACGGAGCCTGGGGAGCGGGTCCGCCCTGGAAGAGGAAGTTCAACAGGGCGATCGCATCGGTCAGGTTGACCTGTCCGTTGTCATCGATGTCAGCGGTGTCCTGGCAGGCCAGTTCACCGCCCCTGAAGAGCCAGAGCAGGATCTGGATCGGATCGGTCATGCCGAAGGTGCCTGATGAGTCAACATCGCCGCGGATGAACTGGACAGGCGGGGGAAGAACCTCGACCGTTGTCGCATCCGAGCTTCCTACGCCCGGACAGGTGACCGTCACTCCGACTGTTCCCAGCGGGATCTCTGCGGGTACGGTGACGGCTATACTTTCGGGGAGTCCGGCCAGGTCGATCTCCTCCGCGAGGATATCTCCAAAGCTGACGGTGAGGCCGGGGTGAAAGTTAGAGCCTTCTATGGCGATGACTCCGCCTTGCGCTACCTGGGTGGGGGAGATGGAGGTGATCGCAGGCGGGGCTCCACCCGGGGCGGTGACGATGACCTGGACCTGGTCCACGATTCCTCCGGCGGTGTTGAAGCCGAGGAAGGAGACCTCGTTGGCTCCCTCGTTGAGGGGGACGGTGACCGACCAGCCCAGCGGGTTCGAGTTGGAGAACTCGGCTCTCTCGGCGCTGGGCGCGACCTCGCCATTGACCAGGACAAGAATGTCGGTGATATCTATCGGCGCGCGTCCCTCGATGGTCACCTGGTTGCCGCCGGCGAGGAAGGCCTCGCCATCGTTCGTTTCGATGGAGAGGGCCATGCGGTCCGAGGAGAGGCCCAGAATCCTGGAGCGGATGCTCGAGGAGCGTCGGTCAATGAAGCCGTTTCGCCGGGCCACCTCGAGGCTGGAGATTCCCCTCCGCTGAAGTTGGGAGACATAGTTTCCAAGGAAGGTGGAGTTGAACTGGTGGTTGATCATCTCCCAGAGGATTCCATAGTACATTCGCTTGATTCTCGGCCGGTTCCACATCCGATGCAGGGCCGGGAACTTGCCCTGGTTGGTGACGAAGGGCGCGTTGATGTTGTTGGATGGGAGCCAGCGGCTGAGCCCGCCGTTGCCGTAGGTCAGCTCCATGTCCCAGGGCAGAAGCACCCAGCGTCCATCGACGGGTGGCCGGTAGATGTAGCAGTTCTTGCCCCTGTCGGTACCCCATGTGTCCCAGTCGTCGGTATTGATTCGAACGGCCAGGCAGCGCAGGAAGGAATCAACGTTCATGTGGTCCCAGATGATCTCGTCAAAGAGGGCATCGGGGGTCAGGCGGCGATCGAGCACCTGGGCCAGCCTCACCAGGTGGGAGAAGTCATCTTTTCCCTCGTCCATCCGGTTGTTGTAGTAATAGCGGTAGTTCTCCTTGTAGTCAGGCGGATTCCCCGGGTCGCCCTGGGGCGGGTTGACGTAGGGGGGGTAGCTCAGGCGTCCATCGTAGCTGGTCGTGCGGCTGCCGCCGTCATTGAACTCGTGGCGGTCATCCATTTCGAAGAAGGAGCCGTTGTCGTCATCGGGGTACCAGCGCTGGATGAGTTCCCTGTTGGGAACCTGGACGAATTCGCGGATCTCGTTGATGCCCGCGCTCGAGCCGCGGTTGATGTTCCATTGCACCAGCCACTGGTAAGAGTAGGGAGTCCGGGTGTTGCCCTGGTTGTGCCGGATGAGGTAGTTCGAGATCCGCTCGCGGCCGTCACGAGCGCCAGCGCCCTGGTGGTCCTCAAGCCCGAACTTCTTGATCACCCCATGAAGGGTCTGGTCCTTCGCCATCGAGACGCGGTAGCTTTCCGACCAGCGCTGCCTTGCCCAGGGGCTGCCCGAGACACGAACCCGCGAGTGATAGTACAGATCCTCGTTGCCGAAGAGGAAGGATCCCTCGACGAGGTCGTTGGAGTGCAATTGCCTGGCGTTGAGGTAGCGTTCGGCATCCTGGTCGATCCAGAAACGGTAGGAGGGGTTGGCTCCTCTCTGGACATTCTCGTGGCGGTAGACGCAGTAGCTGCGATCGAGGTTTTCGATGTCGAGCGCGCTGAGAATCGATGGGTTGGTGCGCTGGGTATGATCGACCGGGTAGCGGCCAACCCGCCCTCCGCTGTCCCTGGCCAGCACATAGAAGACCACTGTCCTTCGAAGCGGCTGTCCCGGGATGGTGGCATGATAGCGCCCCCTGGAATCGGGGCCCTGCATGCTGATTTCATTGTCTGCCTCACCGGCGGAGTTCGCCCTGTTCAGGCTCCAATAGAGCTTGACGTCCGTGATGTTGTCGGAATCCTGCACCCTGCAGGAGACCTGCACCGGGACATTGTTGCCGGGCAGGTTGGGAGACTGGACCATCTTATCGATGACCGGGCCTATGTTGGGACCGGCGTTTCCGGCCGCCTGGCGGGCGGTCACGCTATTGATGGCCCCGGGTGTTCCAAGGTTGCTGGGGATGTCGAGCTCGTGGGACCTGGCGAAGTCGTGGTTATAGCCCCGGGTCAGCATCGTCTGTGAGCCCGCGATCCACCTGGCCTTGAAGGAGATGAAATAGTTGTTTCGGGCGCGCAGGTTCCTGGCCAGCGTGTGCTCGAGACGGTTCGCCTTGTTGTCACCCTTGCCCCTGGCGACGATCTTCAGCGAGGCGTTGCCCTCGATCACCTCGGCGGGGTCGGTCGTGCGGCCGGAGTTGATGTGGGTTCCCTGGATCTTCCATTCGCCGGGCCTGGAAGAGTTCGAGCTGATCTCCGCTTCGATGTCTCCGTTGCCAACGTAGTTTTCAGAGTCGGCGGGAACGTACTGACCCGATTCAAGGACAGGGGCGATGTAGAAATCGCTGGAGTTGACGCTCGAGTTGTGGGCCTGGATGGCGATGACGTTGGTGCCGGTGATCAGCAGGTCCATGAAATCCAGCATGTTGATGTCGGCCTGCCCCGAGCTCGTTCGCTCTCGCGAGCTTCGGGCCCTGGCGTCGAAGGTGTCCTGGATATCTTCGCCGCTGGTGCGCATGTTCTCGATGTGGATCCTGGTTCCATTGAGGTAGACGATGAATCCATCATCGTAGGCCGCGTAGAGCCTCAGGGTCCCGATATTCATTGGGTCGGGGATGGTGAATTCGGTTCTCATATAGACCGAGATATGGTTCCCGCGCATCTCGGCCATCGTGGTTCCACCGTCTTCGGTTTCGTCCTCCCCGTAGCCCACCGGAGTGGTGGCGGTGGTCCAGGCGGAGTCATCGAAGTCCGGCTGGTACCAGTCGGCGGGCGGCTCCTCTGTTCCCGGGGTGATTTTCCACTGCGCGCCGAGGGCGAGGAAGGTCTCCTCCGGCTGGAAGGTGATGATTCGTTCGACCATCCGGATGTCATCGACGATGGTGATTCCACGGGCGTTCATGAGGAAGTGCAACTCTGGCTCACCGCTGTTATAGCGACCCTGGTAGCCGTACTCCCGAACCTGGGACTTGCCCGACTCGTCGCTTGAATCCCAGGCTGCCCCAGTGTTGTTGTCCTGGAACGGATCGATGAGCTCCATGGAGGAGCCGCCTCCATCTGCCCAATAGGGCCACTGGCCGCCATCATGGTATCGAACGGTATCGGCGATATTCCCCTCCGTGTCGCGCAGGTTGACCCGCTCTCCATCGTTACGCAGGCCGCCAAAGCCGTCGGTTCCGCCCAGGACCTTCTCCGGCGGGAGATCGTAGGTTTCGCGGATGTAGGTCGGGTCGCGGGCGACGACGAGATAGCTTCCCGGGGCCATGACAGTGCCCGGTTCAAAGACGTAGTTGATTCCCTTGGTCAGCTTCCACCCGCTGATGTCAATGCTTCGGTCGGCGCTGCGGTTGTGGAGCTCGAGGTATTCCGCAAACCGCTCATCTCCGCTGGCCGGTCCGTTGATGGGGTGGTACATGATCTCGTTGATGACGATGTCCCTCTCCACCTCGACCCTGTTTGTTTCACCCCGGGTGGGGACCGCCCGGTCACTGATGTCCTCATCTCCATCGGGAATTCGAGCTTCACTTTTTTCTGCGGCTTCAGGCTCAAAGATGTAGGCATCGATCACCCTGCTGCCGTTGGGCTCGACCAGGGAGATGAAGCGCCGTCCCGGGGAACCCTCCACCACCTCTTCGTCGGTCGCCGGGGAGAGGTCGAGTCCTCCGAGGTCCGCCTCTGAGAGAGCGAGGTGCCCCCCGGCACTGATCGAGGTGTCGGCTGGGAGCTGGAAACGAGAGTCTTCAGCTTCGATCGTCCTGCTGTTGGTGATCCAGAAGCCCGAGAGATCCACGGCCTGATCGCTGCGATTGAAGAGCTCGACCCAGCGAGTGCCAGCGGTCCAGAGGAGGGCCTCGTTGATCACGAGCGTGAGTGAGCCCGTTGATGGGTTGTTCGCCGCGCCGGGTGTTCCGCCCGGGGCGGAGCTGATGCTCCAACTGTCGGGGTCATCGGGGTCGCTGTAGATGTCTATGAGGGAGAGGGTGTGCCCGGTTCCATCCGCGGCGGAGGGCCACTTGCCGCGGTCGTTGAAGCCGACGGTTGCCATCACCACCCCGTTTTCTTCGGCGAGCTCGATTGTTTCGCCGTTGTTGGCCAGGGCGCAGCCGTCTCGCTCGTCCCCTTCGAGGTCGCAGCCAAGCCCCCAATTTCCGATCAGGTTATCGATATCGTAGGTCGCGGCTATTCTTTGTTCGTTGGCGCAGATCACGACATATTCTCCCCCGCTCAGGAATGACTGGGGGGGGAAGGTGAAGCTGATACCCTTGGAGAAATACCAGCCGGAGACATCGACCGGCGCCGGGCTGGCGTTGTGGAGCTCGATGAATTCCAACTCCTGGCCTCCGCCGGATGGGTGGTACATGATCTCGGTGATCACGATCAGGCCGCTATTGCTGGCACTGGCTGGCGGTTGGATGGAGAAAAGGCCGATGGTGCAGGCGAAGAGCGCTATCAACAGCCTGGTCAGGGGCATACGGATCAGCATCGTTATTTATCCTCTGTGACTTCCTGATGACCTGGAGGCGCGGCCGTATTTAGAGCCGGTTCAAACACCCGGAATGTCAGAAAGACTGAAAACTAAGTTTTTATTTAATAAGTTGTTACAGGAATCGAATCATCATCGATGAAACAACCTCAGGCCTGCTCGGCCGGTGGTTGATTTTCATTTCATTAGTTTCCAGGATTCCCTGGAAAAGACCCTGGGCCACTTTCCTGTCAGCTTCCCGTTGACCCACTCCAAACCATTGTGAACAGCAATTTTATGGTTTCAGCATAGGCAAGTCAACGGACCATATTCCCGTAATATTAGAGGGAGTAACGGGATGTTCGCCCTGAGCGGAAAAAGATCCAGGGATTGGAAAAAGGGATCGTTCATGTCCGATTATTCAGCTTCCCATAGTCCTATAACTTTTTGTGGGGGAAACGATTAGGTCGACGGGGTCTTGAAAGAAGCGGATCTCGAAAAGTTTATTTTTGAATGAGTTCGGGCTACAATCGGTAGTCCTGTTGAGGGTGTCCATTGCGGCGTGGCACTATTCAGCAGCAGGGTGTTTTCTGGAAGAGAAGAGTTTAGTGGTTATCATTGTCGGGGGCTTGTTTTCGCATGTCCGAAAAACCCGGTCCATCCGTGGAGGGTCAAGAGGCTGAAGAGCCTGTCGATTCCGAAGCGATGCACGAACCATCAGGGGCCAAAAGCCGCGAAATCGATGGGGTCTCGACCGATGGAGACGCATCTTCGTCCTCTAACGGACCAGCCAGCGAGACCGTCGAGGTAGACCCGCCGGTCCAGGGCGGAGGCTTGACGGACTCTGATATTGACCTCAATGCCGATACGGTGACCCAGCGCGGCGCGGGAACCTACGATACTCATTCCACGGACCTGACGGAGGATGCCGTTGCCGGCTGGCAGGAGGATGATCTGGTCGCGGATCAGTACCGCATTCAGCGTCTGATCGGGCAGGGCGGCATGGGGAAGGTCTACCTGGCCCAGGACGAGGCGCTTGATCGCCCGGTGGCACTCAAGCGGATTCCGCAGGAGATTCTCTTCGATGAGGATGCCAGAGATGACCTCAGGCTGGAGGCCAACCGTCTCCTTGACCTCGCCCACGACAACATCGTCAGGATACACACCTACACCGACCGAAAAAAGAAGCTGGATGGCCCGCAGACCTGGCCCTTCTTCGCCATGGAGTATCTCGAGGGGCAGACTCTCAAGCAACTCCTGCGTCAGCGAAAGCGGGAGGGGCGGAGGTTCGATGCCGATGAATTGCTTGTCATCGCGCGCCAGGTGGGGGACGGGTTGGCTCACGCCCATGCCCGCAATGTGGTTCACCGCGACCTGAAGCCTGCGAACCTGATGCTTGCGAAGCAGGCCGAGGGCGCCCTCCAGTCATCTGATACGATCAAGATCACCGACTTCGGGATCTCCCGTGTCGTCGCCGACAGTACCCTGCGCCAGACGGGGAAGAGAAGCGGAACGATTCCCTATATGAGCCCGGAGCAGTTTCGCGGCGAACTGTCGACACCCAGCAGTGACATCTACTCGTTGGCCTGCACCCTGTACGAGCTGTCTGCCGGCTCACCGCCCTTTTATACCGGTGATATCGGCTACCAGATCATGAATATTGAGCCGGCCCCGTTAGAGGGCCTGCCGCGGACCATCTCCGAGACGATCCTGCGTGGTCTGTCGAAAGATGCCGAGGATCGTTTCGAGTCCGCCGAAGAGTTCGTGGCGGCGATTGAGGGGCGAAAGATTCCCAGGCCCGGCAGGAAACGCAGCGGGACGCTGGGGCTGGTCTCCAGGATGTTCGCCGGTCTCCTCTTCGCTTTTGCCCTGCTCTGGTGGGCATCCGGTGGAGGAGATCGTTCCAGTGAGAGTGAGGGGCTCGGGAATACCGGCTCCGCGGGTTCTGCGGCTGGACTGGCAGTCGCGCCCGGTGGTTCTCCCATGGTCGGCGGAGAGGTTTCCGGGCTGCCCGCGCGCAAGCCCGAAAATCCGGTTGAGACGAAAACGCGCACGGATGCTTTCCGCACCTGGCTGGGTGAGGTTCTCCAGAAGCAACTGCCGCTCAATATCGGCAGGGATTACGGTGAGCTGGCGCCCGGTGGGGAGCCCGCCATCGATATCACGCTGGCGTTTACCAGGTCCGAGGCTCCGGATGAGGGCGAGATGCTGGATGACCTGGTTTTCCTGGCTACTCAGGCGGGAGATGCTGAAACGGCGGATTCCCACAAGGTTCGCGGTCAACTGGACGCCGAGGGTGGTGTGCTCAGCTTTCATTTTCGCCGGCTGGCCGGCGGGAGCTACAGTTTCGCGGCGTTTGTAGAGGACAAGGAAAAGGGTCTGGCTGTTTTCCAGGGGACGCCGCTGCTTGAACGCCAGCTCGTGATTGACCTCGTCTCTCCAACTTTCGATCTGGCGGCCGCTGATCCCATTGGCCTGGTTGATTCGGACTCGGAGGGTACGCTTGAGTTTACGACCTTCGAGGAACTGGTCAAGGTGCGCCTCAATATCGCCGGCAGCGCTGATATCAAGGAGGCCTGGTACAGCCTGCTCACCTCGGACGGAGCCAGCTCGGAGGAGCGGAAGATTGAGGACATCAGCGACTGGGAGATCAACTACCTCACTCCCGGGGAGTCTCGAACGGCTCAGGTCTACGCTGTCGACAAGGCCGGCAACCGGAGCGAGACGATGGATGTCATCTTCAGGCGCCTGAAGATAGAGCTCGAAGAATTCCGCACGGTTGAGATTGTTGGTAACCTTGCCAGGGTAGAGGGCCGCTTCAAGGTGGAGGGGGCCATCTATCCCGATCTGCAGTTCTCCGTGAATGGCGAACGGGTTGACGTAGAGTGGTCGATGAACAGGCCGCCTCCAGCGAAAAAAGAGGAGGGCGCTCGCGTTGGTGAGGAGCCTTTGGAGGATCCCGAGGAGCCCGCGATTGACAACCCGGTTCTCGAGGAGTCTGTAGATGAGGAGTCGGTGGCGGGGAAGGAGCCGGAGCTCGCTCCCGGAGCGACGAGAGCCTATCCTTTCGTGGCTGAGATTCCTTTGAGCAAGAGCGTCAATGTCGTTTCGGTACAGTATTCATGGAAAGAGAGGCCGGCGGTCTCTTTCGGCAAGGCGGGAACCCTCGACCGCGTCCAGGCGCGGGCGCCGCTGATCGTGCTTCGCCTCCCGGCCCTCGAGCCGCTGACTGATGACAAGGAAGAGCCTGGCGCGGATGAGACGGGGCGCAGGGTGATCTATACACGAGATACCACACTCACCGTGGAGGGTGAGCTGGACATGGTCTTTGAAGGCCTCAAGGTCATACTCCTGGTGCAGAACAGCTTCGGAGAGAGCAAGCAGGAGATGGCTGTGGACCCGGTCGCCACCGGCGCCGGAGGGAGGTTCAAGAAAGACATAGAGCTGCAGCCGGCGGTAGCGACCCGCGTGGAGGTTCGCTGCTTCTACAATAATCTCGAGGCCGAGTTGGCCAATATGGCCGAGCCCCTCGAGGTCTACTGCGACCTGGAAGCTCCAACGGCGAAGGTCAGGACCAGTGAATCGGGTGATCAACTGGTGGTTTTCGTCCAGGTAAACGAGAAACTCAAGCAGCTCAGGGGCCGCCTCGGAAGCTCTGAGGGCGGGGGCGCCGATCCGTGGATCGACATCCTGGTCTCGAAGGTTCTCGAGACCGGCGAGCCCGAATACACCTGGAGCATCCCGTTGCAGGAGCGCGCGGTTCCGATTCTCTTCGAGCTGACCGATCTTGCCGGGAATATTTCCGAGCGTCGGCACGACTATTCGCCGCCGATCGACGAACCGGTGCCCGCGACCGGTAAGCTTCCAGTCACACCTGCGGTCGCGGCGCCGGTACGCGCCGGTACGATCATTCTGCGATCGAGATTCCTGCGCGAGGTCGGCATGTACTTCATCG
>CBFHWB010000093.1:0-16221 GCA_965659285.1 Planctomycetota bacterium
TGAGGTTGCTGTCCTGCTCCATTGTAGTCCAGCGGCGCTCCTGGAAAAAGAACCCCCGGTCCTCACTATTGTTCATTCTTGCTTTTTGACTGCCCGGGATTGAGAGTGGCCCCTTCATCGCGAAAGGTACGGGGATGCGAGATGGATGATTTTGATACCATTGTCATCGGTTCAGGAGCCGGCGGGCTGACAGCCGCCGTTGCCCTGGCCAACTCGGGTCAGAAGGTGCTGGTCCTGGAGCAACACTATCTTCCCGGGGGTTGGACCCACTCCTTTCCACTGCACGGCTACCTGTTCAGCCCCGGGGTTCACTATCTCGGTGAGCTCCAGCCTGGAGGCCTGATGCGTGAGATCTTCGAGGGGCTCGGGATGGGAGGAGATCTCGAGTTTTACGAGCTCAACCCGGATGGGATTGACCACGTGGTTGTCGGTGACGAGCGGTTTGATATACCGGCCTCTGTCGATGTCTTCGAGGAGCGTCTTATCGAACGTTTTCCCGGGGAAGAGACGGGTATCCGGGGCTATTTCAGCTTTGCCAGGAAGATGGTCGCTGAGCTGCGCCGCCTGACCCATCTCAGCGGGGGGGCGTTGTCTGTTCTGAAGTTGCCGTTTCTCGCGCCTCGAACAGCTCTCTTCGGGATGCGTTCCATCGGCAGGGTTATACGGAAATACTGTAGAGATCCCCTGCTAAGGACGATCCTCGAGGTCAGGGCCGGCGATCACGGGGTGGATCCGATGCGGGTTCCCTGCGCCCAGCATCTCGGTGTTGAATCCCACTATTGGAACGGGGGTTGGTATCCGAGGGGAGGTGGGGCCGCCCTGCCAAAGGCCTACCTGAAGCGCCTGCGAGCCAGCGGCGGAGAAATCCGCCTGCGCTCGAAGGTCGACAGGATCCTCGTCGAGGATGGCCGGGCTGTGGGAGTCAGGCTCGACGATGGGACAGAGCTGCGGGCTGGGAATATTCTCTCCAATGCCGACTCGGATGTTACCTACCGTATCCTGGTGGGGGAGGAACACCTCTCAGCCGGTCTCAGGAAGAGGCTCGCCAGGACAGAGTATTCCATATCGGCGGTGAGCCTCTTCATGGCCTCCCGGCTGGACCCGAGAGCCTCGGGGCTCGATTCAGGTAATTACTGGATCTGCTCAGAGCCGGATGTCTCAGCGACCTATGACTATGCCCTGAAGAAGAACCTCGACGATGAGGGCGTTCCACCAGGGCTCTTCCTCACCGTGACGACCCTGAAGGATCCGAGCAAGCAAGAGGATGGCATTCATACGATGGAGGCGTTTTCGCTGGTATCCTATGACGCTTTCAGGCAGTGGAGGGAGAGCGCCACCGGGGAGAGGAGCGGGGATTACGACGGCTTCAAGGAGGTTCTCAAGGACAGGATGCTCACCGGGCTGGAGCGTGTGGTGCCCGGGCTTCGTGACAGCCTGGAATTCTGCGACGTGGGCTCTCCCCTGACCAATGATCATTACGTGAACGCTTTTCGCGGAAACGCCTATGGTACGGCCAAGGTCGCCGGCCAGATCGGACCCTTTTCATTTCCATTGAAGACCGAGCTTCCCGGGCTCTACCATTGCGGGGCGTCGACAGTTTCCCACGGTGTCATGGGGGTCATGATCAGCGGCCTGGAGGCCGCCGCGAAGATCCTCGAGCGGCCCTCAGCATCCCTCCTCAACACCGCAGGTGGAAAGATCACGCTGCGTTCCGCCGAGGAGGCGGCGCGCGCGCCTGCCTGATTTTCAATCAGGGGTCCGAGTTGACAGCTTTCCGCCTTCCTGTGAACATAGGCCTGTCCCCTGGCTTAAAGAGAGGCGCTGTGAATGATGCATCCTGAGAAAATTTTGAGGCTGTTCCTGCTCTCGATCCTGCTGGTCCCGGTTTTTCCCGGAGTCCTGTCCTCTGCGGAGGTCGATGTCGAGAAGCTGTCGGCTTCTATCGCGAAGGCCCGCGAGGACTGGGGCGTTCCGGGCCTGGCTGTCGCCATCGTCAAGGATGGCGAGGTTGTCCTGGCCGGTGGCTATGGAGGCCGGGAGCTTGGCGCTGACAAGCCGGTAGATTCTGATACCCTCTTCGCCATCGCCTCCAACAGCAAGGCCTTCACCTCGGCTGCCATCGCCACCCTCGTGGAGGATGGCAAAGTTGCCTGGAATGACCGGGTCAAAAAACACCTGCCCTGGTTTCAGCTCTACGACCGCTATGTGACGGACGAACTGCGGGTTTTTGAGTTGCTCTGTCACCGCAGTGGACTCGGCACCTACAGCGGTGATCTCCTCTGGTACGGTACACGCTATAGCTCCGAGGAGGTCGTTCGCCGGGCCCGCTTCCTTCCACCGAAGGGAGCCTTCCGTTCCGACTTCGGGTACTCCAACCTGATGTTCATCGCGGCCGGAGAGGTTCTCAAGGCGGCCAGCGGCAAGTCCTGGGCGGAATATGTGGAGGAAAAGTTTTTCATCCCGCTGGGTATGAAGCGAACGCGGGCCACCGTGCGCGGCCTGGAGAAGATCGATAACGTGGCCACTCCCCATGGCGAGGTCATGGGTCGCCTCGTTACCTTTCCCTGGGTCAGTTGGGACAGCATGGGCGCGGCCGGAGGGGTCATCTCCTCCGTTCGCGACATGTCTCTCTGGCTTCGGATGCAGTTGGCCGAAGGGCATTGGGATGGGCACAGGTACTTCTCACGCGAGTCCTCGCGGAAGATGTGGAAGCCTCATATGCTGACGGGAGTCAGCGCCGCTGACCGCAAGAGACACCCCTCGACCCACTTCAAGGCCTACGCGCTAGGCTGGGGGACGCAGGACTATCTCGGCCGCAAGCTGGTCCGGCACGGGGGAGCCTATGATGGAATGTATTCCGGGGTCATGCTGGTTCCTGAAGAGAAGCTGGGGATTGTCGTTCTCACCAACAGCATGACCGGGATTTCGCACGCCCTGATCCTTCGGATCCTGGATGTCTACCTTGGCGGCAAGGAGCGCGACTGGTCGTCGGAGTTTCTGCCGCGTGAGAATCGCGGGCGGCGGAGGAAGATCGAGACACAGGAGACCCTGGTGAGGGGACGGATCAAGGACACGAAGCCGTCGCTGGGCCTTGCTGCCTACGGGGGAACCTATGGCGGTCCGCTCTATGGAGATGCTTCCATCCAGCTCGAGGATGGCCGCCTCGTATTGCGCCTCGCGCCCGCCCCTGACCTTGTCGCTGACCTGGAGCACCTTCACTACGACACCTTTCTTCTCACCTGGCGGAAAAAATTTCCATGGTTCGGCAGGGGAACCTGTCGATTCCTTGTCGACAAGAGCGGGAAAGTTGAGGAGCTCAAACTGGATGTTCCCAACGATGATTTCTGGTTTACTGAATTAGAGTTCAGGCGCAGGTAAATTTTCAGCGGTCCTTGTTGCTCCTCGCTTTGTTAGTTTGTTGATGAAGCTCCGGTTCTTTTCAGTGATCGAGGTCTCCATATGGCGTTAAAAAAGAAGCTGACGGTTCGAAAGGCCATCGCCTTTGTGATGCTCTCAGTCCTGCTGGTGTCTCTCGTCACCTGGTCTTTCACGCGTGAGACCTTACCGGGACGGGTTCGGATCGCCACAGGTTCAACCGGGGGGCTGTACCATGACTTCACATTAAGGGTCAAGAAGCTGCTCGAGGATCGTTTCTCGCTCAAGGTCGAGCTGGTTTCCACTTCGGGATCAAACAGTAACCGCCAGCGGCTGCTTGGCGAAGCTGGAGTCGAAGTCGTAGACATGGCCGTTGTCCAGGGCGGCGCTGTCTCGATGAAGGACCTCTTCGTGGTCGCGCCGATCTACAAGGAGCTCGTGCATGTCATCGTCAGGAAAGGGCGCGGAATGGATTCAATCCCGGACATTGATGGCAGGCGGGTCGCGGTCGGACTCGAAGGCTCCGGGATGCAGGTCAGCGCCGCTAACATTCTTAATCATTACCAGCTTAAGGTGGAGCGCAGCCCGGTATCTTTCAGAGATCTACTGACGGACGAGACGCTTGACGCCGCCATTGTGACGAGCGGAGTCTTCAGCGCCGACCTGCGAGAGGTGCTGATAGACGAGCGGTTTGTCCTGCTGCCGGTGGAGGACGCCGTTGCCTTCGAGGTGAAACATTTCTTTTTCCAATCGGCGACGATACCGGTGGGCCTCTATTCCGAGAAGCCTTATTCGACTCCGTCGGAGGAGTTGAAGACCGTCTCCACCACGGCCTCTGTTGTCGTCGGGCAGGGTGCGAATGAACAGCTCATAGAGGCGGTCCTTGGCACTATCTATGAGAGCGAATTGCGCGAGGAATTCCCTCTCCTGATGGACAGGGACGAGGCTGCGGAATTGTCCACGTTGCGGCTGCACCCGGTTTCGAGGAAGTATTTTTTTCCGCAGGATGACATCGGAGAGATCGCGACCCTGCTTGAATCCATGTCGGCCGCCAAGGAACTCCTGCTGGCGTTCGCGGCGGGCCTCTATCTTATCTGGGACCGCCTGAAGCGACGAAAAGAGAAAGAGGATGAACTGCGCTACATTAAGCAACGTGAGAATCTTGATCAGTTTCTCGACAGAACCCTGAAGATCGAGAAACAGCAGATGGAGCTTACGGATGTCGCATCTCTCGAGTCGTGTCTCGACAGGGTTACCCTGATCAAGCTTGAGGCTCTTGGGAAGTTGACGCACCAGGATCTTCGGAGCAATCAGGCCTTCACGATTTTTCTCATGCAGTGCGCTAACCTGATCAGCAAGATTCAACGGCGAATCGACCAGGCTTACAGGTTGGAGAGCCGAGACGGGAAGAACGCCTGAGAAGCCTCCGGCGGTGTTCAGCGTCGCGCCGGTTTCCGGGCCGTGTGTTTCCTGATGAAGGCCAGCATGGCAAGCAGTCCGGGGTCGCCTTCTTTTGAGAGGTTGGGACGGATCGTATTGTGAGTGCGGTTGGCCAGGATCTGCATCGTCACATCCTGGTGGCCGGTCTTCCTGAGCGCTTCGTAAACCTGGCGGTTCTGGCGCGCGCGTTCGGGCGTCTCTCCATCGGCGAAGAGAATTAGGATCGGTGGAGCATCCTTTCGTACCCAGGTGAGAGGCGAGGCTCTCTTCATGACCTCGGGAGAGTCATCCCATACCTTGCCCCGGCGAAGCTGACCGGTGCGGGTTACGTCCATGAGGCCGCTGATGGGGATAGCTCCCCGGATGTTCGAGCCCTTGAGACCCTGCTTGAGGAGAAATCGCTCATCCAGGGTAAGGAGCATGGTCAGGTGTCCACCGGAGGATCCGCCGGCAATGAAGATCTTCTCCCTGTCCGCTCCGTGAGAGGCGATATTCTCCCAGGTCCAGCGAAAGACCCTGGCGGCATCTTCGATGTGGGCAGGGTACCTTACTGCGGGTGAGAGACGGTAGTTGGGGGCGACGACTGCGATACCGCGCAGGGCGAAGCGTCGGCCAACCTGGTCAAGCCTGGATTTGTCACCCGCCTGCAGGCCGCCGCCGTGAATGAAGATGAGCGCCGGGAAGTTCTTCACCTTCGCTGGCAGGTAGAGGTCGAGTTTACCCAGGCCCTTCTCATACCCCTTACCGTTTACGTACTCAATATCTTTCCTGATGGTGACTTTGTCGCCGATCTCCACTTTTCCCGGAGAGGATTTTTCTCCTTTTACAGACAGCAGGTAGGTCCGTAATTCCAGCGCATCGAGGGCGTTGTCGTTGTTGAGATCAAATTCCTTCAGGATCTTTACCCTGGCGCCAGGGGGCAACTCCTTGGCGGATAGTTTTCCATCTCCGTTTTTATCGAGGGAGGCCACCTTTGCGGGGAGCTTGTCGAACGCTTTTCCTTGCGCCGACAGATACGGATTCGCGGCGGACAGGGTTATTACGCAGATCAGGAGGGTGGAGTTGTTCATGATATGGCCAGGCTCATTGTACCGCCTGGAAATGTCCGAATCGATGGGGATGGTAGGATAGGGGTGAAGTTTCATTCGGTCCAGGCGCGGGACTTGTCGACTTGCGGTGGTTCCTGGTGGAGAATAGTCCCGGGTTGTATCTCGTCGCAGGAGGATTCTTTGAGCTGCAGGGTTCTGTATTTGATTTTGCCGGTTGTTCTCGGCTTTTGCGCAACGCTCGTCGCTGCTGATCCCGGCGGCGTGATCAGCGTGAATTTTTCTGTTGGTGATTCGACCTCCCTCGACTCCGATTCCGTGGAGGGAGCTGTCGCTTCCCGGCATTGGAACAACGCCATCAGTCCACCCAGGAGGGCAGGAAGCGGAGTCCTTGAGAATCTGCTCGACAGTTCGGGGGCGGTATCGGGAGCTTCCTTTTCGTTCCAGGCGGCCTACGTCAATTCCAACGGGAATGGAAGGAACGGCAGGATGATGAATGCCTGGGCCGCCAATGGGGCGGGTGATTCTCCCAACTCCTTCTCTTTCCGAGGTGTCCCGCGGAGCTTCACAGAGGGAGGCTACGATGTCTACGTCTACTACGATCCGCAGACGGTGGGGGGGCTTTTTCGTTTCGCGATCGGTGAAGATGCCGTCTTCGGAAGCGAGCCGGCGCGGGGACAGTTTGATGGGCACTTCGTTGAAGCTCGTGGAAGCACCGTTGCCAATGCCTCCATCGGAAATTACGTAGTCTTTCGCGAACTCACAGCCGGTTCGTTTGACCTGGTCGTATCCGCGCGTTCAGGGCGCGGCGCGGTTAACGGAATCCAGCTCGTCTCCCGTGCCCGGCCCCGACCACCGCCCGCTTTACCCAACATCGTCTTCATCCTGGCGGATGATTTCGGCTGGACCGATATCCGCAGCTGGGGGTCTGATTATTACCTGACGCCTCATCTCGACAGGCTCTCGGAGCAGGGGATGCGTTTCCCGCAGGCCTATGCTTTTCCAAATTGCATGCCCTTCAGGGCTGCTCTCATGAGTGGACAGTACGCTCCGAGGACGGGTGTCTATACGGTGAACAACGGCAATCGCGGCAACGCGGCCAACCGCAGGCTCAATGCCGCGCCCAACCGGCTTTCGCTGGATTTTGAGCTCGTGACCCTGGCTGAGTCCATGAGGCTCGCGGGCTACGCTACGGGACATTTCGGAAAGTGGCATATGGGGGGTGAAAATGAAGGCGGCTATCCAACAGCCCAGGGCTTCGAGGTCAACTACGGCGGCGCTGACCGGGGAGTGCCGCCAGCGAGAAACGGCAGAGCCAGTTATTTCGCCGATGCGAACGGCGGCTTTGCGGTTCCCCACCTTGAAGCCAACGGAATCGCCAACCAGTATGTCACGGACCGCTTGACCACAGAGGCGCTCGGCTGGCTGGAGTCAGAGAAGGCGCGTCCATTTTTCCTCTATTTTTCGCATTTCTCGGTCCATCTTCCCAAGCAGGCCAAGGCCGAGGACATCGAGCTTTTCAATGGACTGCCCCGGGGTGAGCGGCACAACGATCCTGTCTACGCCGCGATGATCAAGGCCATGGACGACAGCATCGGGGCGGTCGTGGATTATCTTGAGACGACCGATTCAGTCCGCTCTCCCGGACGGAAGCTCATCGATAACACCATGGTTATCTTCTACTCCGACAACGGAGGGGTAGGCGGCTATTCCGATATCGGTATCAGGGGCGCCACAGAGGTTACCCGCCAGGCTCCCCTGAAATCAGGCAAGGGCTCTCTTTACGAGGGCGGTATCCGGGTACCTTTCATGATTCGCTGGGATGGGCATGTCCCGGCGGGGACCGTGAACGAGACCCAGGTCGCTCCGATCGACTGGTATCCGACCTTCCTCGCTCGCACAGGGGTTGAGGCGCCGCAGGGACATGTCCTCGATGGTGAAAACCTGTTACCGCTATTCAGGGATCCGGCGGCCAGCCTGGAACAGCGCCCTCTCTTCTGGCATTTTCCCTGCTATACCCAGGCATCGACGCCGCTTGGAACCTGGCGGTCAAAGCCCTGTTCGGTCATCCGCAGCGGGGATTGGAAGCTGCATTATTACTACGAAGCGGAGCGTTACGAGCTCTACGACCTGGCCGGAGATATCGGCGAGACGACCAACCTTGCGGAGGCCCGCTCTGAAATTCAGCAGGAACTGGCTCGGCAGTTGAGAGCCTGGCTTGTGGAGACGGGCGCCGACCTGCCTACCGTCAGGACGACGGGAAGGACAGTCGGTTTGCCGCCGGTGGATGGACCCTTCCTGGTTCGCGGTGATTGTGACAGCAGTGGAGAGGTGAACATCACCGACCCGATCTGTGTCCTGGAGCACCTTTTTTTAGACTCCTTCGGGCAGGTCTGTTTCAGGTCGGCCGACGCGGATGGAAACGGCGATCTGAACATCACCGACCCTATCTTCCTGCTCAACTACCTCTTTCTTGGAGGGGCTCCACCCCCTGAGCCATTTCCCGAGTGTGGTCCGTTTTCCCCCACGGCTCTTCCGGATGAGAGCTGCGAAACAGCGTGTCCCTGAGTCGCCAGCGGCCCCTATTGGAAACGGATGGAGTACAGGTCAGCATCCTTGAGCGAGAAGCGCAGGCGAATCGGCCTTCCCGCGAGTGGCCGTACGTTGGGCCCGTTTTTCCACTCGATCGCCCGCTCGATGAACTCTCCGATGAACTCACGTGAATCCCCCAGGCTGTAGCCGGGAAACGGCTTGCCGGTTTCACCAAGGATCTCAACCCTCAGGCTTCCGGCGGCGCCGGGTGAGCAGTTGACCAGCAACCGGCAGGATGAGGTGTTTTTGCCTGCTGTGGGCTGGAAAGTCAGCAGGCGGGTGATCATCTCTCCGCCAGTGTAGGGGCCGTTGACCGATACGAAGCCATCGCTGCGCAGGGTGTAGCGCACCAGCCTGGCGGTGGGCTGTCCGTAGTTTTTCTGGACGTGCATGGCGAGCCGGCCGTCTGGCATACCGACGATTCCAAGCGCGGGGTAGTTTGTTCGTGAGACCCAGTTCTCAAGACCCGGCCCCGGCCGGATGAAGGCCTCCATGAAGGTGCGGGAGTAAAGCGTGTCGCCGCGCGTGCTCATCAGGACCGCGTCGGAGCAGTCGCTGAAGTAGCCCGGGTCGACATCGATCGCCTTCGCCTGGGCGGGGCTGAGAATTCTCCGGCCGGGCATGAAGCGTGCCGCCACCGACAGGTAGATGTGGGGAGCGCGAAAATAGGGCTGGGTCTGGTTGGTGTAGAGGTGCTCACGCCGGGTTCCCCCGTAGCTCATCGCCTTTGGCCCGCTCCAGTTGAGGAAATCTTTCGAGGTTACCCTGCTGATGCTCCTGAATCCGCTCCAGGGTGTCGGCCCATCCCATGTCCTGAAATAACAAAGGTAGAGCCCTTCGCTTTCAGACCAGAAGGAAACGTTCTGAGAATCGAAGGCACCCTTGGAGATGACGGCCTTCGGATGCGCCCTCTTCCAGTGGATTCCATCGGCGGACACAAAGGCTATCAGCCCCGAGTCCGATGTGCCGGCGAGAGCCTTGTATCTCGCCGCCGGCAGGGCGGCCGGATTGGTGTCGAGGAAGGGAGAGAAGTTGTGAGAGCAGGGAGCTTCGTTTTTCAGGATCACGTTGTTTTTTGTCGAGCCGTTGATTTCGTGGATTCCCAGCTCGGGCTTTTTCCATTGGAGTCCATCTGCGCTCTCGGCGTAGCAGGTGCTCTCTATATTGGAACCGTCGCCTCCCGCTTCCGGCAGGCCGCGGTAGTACATACGGAAGACACCTGTATCTTTGAGGACGGTGACATAGCCGGAAAAGCGTCCCTCCCAGGGCTTGTCGAAAACGAGCGCGGTACCCTCAAGTCGCGGGTGATGAAGCTTGAGCGATGCTCCCTTCAACTGCTGAATGAGGTATCCATCGACAAAGAGCTCGCGACGGGAGCCAAGGGGGACAGCGGCCTCTTCAGCCGGACCCGGGCACGGAATGGCGGCCGCTATGGCGGCGAAGAAGAGGATGCGGAGTGATTCTCTGCGCATGGGAACTTCCGTTTGAATGGGTTCTGTCGTGATGAAGAAATCAGCGTCCCGGGCCGCCGCGAAGACTTTCAAGGAAATTGGTGATATCCCGGTCAAGGTTCTCCGCCAGGCGGCGGTTGGAACAGATGAAATCGCTGAAGTCTGTCGTGTCCCAGCTGAAGTTGCCGATTCGGCAGGGATCGATAGCGATGCAGTCGCAGATCTCGTGGGGTTCGAGATAAACCCCGAGGTTTCCGAAGAGCGCCAGCATCTCGGCCACCTCGTCGTCTTCGAGGTCGCGAGGGGTGAGTTCCTCGATGGTCGCGCACTCGACGTTGCCAATGAAGTCGAAAAGGCAGGGGTCGCCCGGGCCGCCAACGACCAGGGTCGAGAGCTCGAGGCGGTAGTCGCCATCTGCCTGGAGGGTGATCGCGGCTTCGAATACATCTCCGATCTGCGGGCAGAACCCAAAGCCGGGGCTGTAGGTGAGCCGGAACTGGTCAAAGTCCGAGAGATCCCGGGTCAGTTGCTGGGGACCGCAGGCTCCGATGTCTTCGCAGTTGAGGTCATCCATTGGCCGGGTGTCATCCCCGCATTGCCACGGGCCGGGAGCCGGAGGCGGCGCTCCTCCAACAAAGAGGAACTGGAAGGTATAGACCGCGTCGCTCAGGTCAATCGTACCCGTGTCATTCGCATCGGCGGCATCTTCACAGCCCGGGCGTCCTGTGCCGGCAAAAAGATAGGTGAGGGTAGCTATTCCATCGCTCAGGTCGACACTGCCGTCACCATTCGTGTCGCCTCGGCGGAATCCGTTACACATGCCTCCGAAGCCTCCGAGGCAGGTTGTTGCCGGCAGCGTGAGCAGGCAGATCACCAGGAATACATTTTTTATCAAGTGAGAGTGCTCCGAAAAATTGACTGGTTCGATGGCTGACGACGGTCAGCGCAGCCTGTGCGTGGGTCTATCTTACCTTTGGTCGTCCTGATAAACAGAAAATGTTCGCCGCGCCATCGTTTGGCAGGTCGATGACCGCGTGTTGGACAGCTTCAATCCAGCCGGCGTCGGACGTTGCCGTTGCGGCGAACATTGGGAACGCCTGGAAGGGCAAGCTCCTGCTGCGGAGAACTGCGGTTGGTCAGCGGTTCGGAGGAGTTCGCAGGCTCTCGAGGAAATCCAGAATAACTCCCGCAAGATCTCTGTCCAGGCGGCGGTCAGAGCACATGAAGTCGTTCAAGTTTGTCTCATCCCACCTGAAGTTGCCGATTCGGCAGGGATCAATGGCTATGCAGTTACAGATTTGATGGGGCTCATGATAAATCTCCATGTTGGTGAAGAGTCCCAGCATTTCGGCGATCTCGTCATTCTCCAGGCTGCGAGGCTCGAGCTCTACAACCCTGGCGCACGGTACATTGCCGATGATGTCCGGCAGGCATTCATCTCCCGGCTCGCCGGCGATGAGAATAGAGAGCTCCAGGCTGTAGCTTCCGTCATCCTCTTGAGTGATTGAGGCCTCGAAGACCTTTCCGATTTGCGGGCAGAAGCCAAGGCCGGAACTAAAGGACAGGCTGAACCGGTCAAAGCCGGAAACATCCGCGCTTAAGAGCTCAGGGTCGCAAGATCCAATGTCACGGCAGCCAAGACCATCGGGGGCCCGGGTGTCATCTCCGCAGTCCCAGGGGCCGGGCGGTGGTGGGGGCTCTCCGCCGGTAAAGAGATAAAGGAAGGTAAAGACCGCATCGCTCAGGTTGACTGCGCCCGAGTCGTCAGCGTCTGCCGCATCTTCGCAGGAGGGATCTTCGCCGCCGGCGAAGAGGTAGGTCAGGGTGGTGATCCCATCGCTGAGGTCTACATTCCCATCTCCGTTTGTGTCGCCGCGCCGAAAACCTACAAAGCCCGCAAGGCAGGGAGATGCAGAAAGCGCCGCCACGCAGATTGCCAGTAATAATGTTTTGAGCAAGACCACACTCCTTGGTTATTACCTCACCTCCACCTGCGAAAAACGCGATAGCTACTATTCTAACATTCGAGCTCAATATAAAAAATAAATGTCTCGGCCGGGCTCGGATTGTTTACGCAGGTGGCCTGCTCTCGCCGCCGGCGCTTCAGCCGTCTTGGTGTCGGGCGGGATTGTCCTCCCCGCGGGAGCGGGGTCGGAAGGGAAGGTAGAGCAGTAAGCTGACCGCGACCACCATGGCGATCATGCCGATCACATACCAGGGCCAACCTCCAATGATCAGCGGGTTCGCTACGTGGGGTGGTTCGCATAGGAAGATATAGTTGGTTCCAAAGGTCCAGTTGAACAGGCCTATGGTCAGCAGTAGCGGCTGTCCAATGAGGGAGATTTTCCACCAGGAGCCGGGGCCGGGCCGCATGCCGACAACGAATGTCAGGTAACAGGCGGCTGCGAGAATTCCTCCATGCCCGATGTAGTAATTGAGGAAGATGAGGGTCTCGCTGCCGAGGGTTCCATCGGGGTTCACCACCCCCGTGGTGAGGGTGAATTCCGGGGTGGCCAGGGAGACGAGGGCTCCGGGGATCCCCCAGTAGAAAAGGCATTCGTAGATTTTCTGGTTTCTCCAGATGAGGGCCATCCAGGAGAAGATAGCTGTCAGATCGCACAGGTGAAGAGGCAGGCTCTCATTGATACTCCAGAGACCTCTGCTGGCGAGCCAGACCTGCACCAGGGGTTCTGGAGCGAGCAGGAGGACTCCGAGAGCCAGGGCCAGGTTGTCCCGCCCTTTTTTCTCCAGCCGGGAGCCGAGCAGGACGATTCCCGCGATCAGGGCGATGGAGCTTCCTGCCGCCTTCCACCAGAGTGGAGTGAGGGGCGCAAGGGTTTCTGGTGTTACGATTTCCTGCATTTCTCAGGCGTTCGTTATGGTTCTGTTGCTCTCAGTTGGTCATTACAAGAGCAGTATAGCCAATAATTCCGCCTGCTATTGCCCGGCCCTCCGGATTTCTTTCCTTCTTCGGCCGTATACTTTTACAATGATGATGATTTGATGTACCTAATATCGCGGGGGAACGAAGACTTGAAGAGCTCCTGGTTTATCACGATTCTCCTGGCCGCTGGGCTTATGGCAGGGCTTTTCGGTTGCGGCTCTGACGAATCGGAATACACGGCCGGGGGTACTCCGCATAATTTTTCCGGCGATATCGAGAGGGGGCCGCAGCTGGCCCTTGCTTCAACCCGATCGATGACGATTGCCTGGCGATCTTTTGAGTCGACAGAACCCGCGGTCGTCTACTGGGGCGAGAACGGGCTTCCCTCCACCCGTAGGGGTGATAGCCCTGGAACAGAGCATGTTATTGAACTGGATGGCCTCTTGCCGGACACCGCCTATTTTTACCAGCTCCAGCATGGCGGCCGATCGGTTGGCGAAGTCCACAATGTCCGGACGGCTTCGGAAGCCCCGGATGCAGCTATCCGCTTTGGCGTTTTTGGAGATTTTGGCTGCGGGTGTCCCGCGCAATACGAATCCATAGGGGTTCTCAAAGACAGCCAGCCTGACCTGGTCCTGACCACCGGTGATAATGTCTATTACAGCGGTAGCGCGCGCGAGGTGCGTGAGAACTACTTCATCCCGATGGCATCGCTGATCGATCACGTCCCAGTCTACCCCAGCCTGGGGAACCATGATGTGATGACAGGCAATGGGGGCCCATTCCTGGACTCTCTCTACCTGCCTGTAAACGATGCCGATGGCAGTGAGCGTTTCTATTCTTTTGACCGGGGGAATTGCCACTTCATTTCTCTGGAGGTGACCGATCGTGCCGAGGATCTGGCCCCGAGCAGCCAGCAATACCAGTGGCTTGTTCGGGATCTGCAGCGCACGGCAGCTACCTGGGTTATCTGTTATTTCCATCATCCGCTCTACAGTGACTCTTCACATGGAGATGGGGCGCTGCTGCAGATCCGCCTGGGACCCCTGTTCGATGAATATGGGGTAGATGTCGTTCTCTCGGGCCATGATCATACCTACCAGCGAACCTATCCGATTCGTGGCGGGCTCGTGCTGGATGGTCAGATGGAGCCGAACTATACGGATCCCCAGGGAACGGTGTACGTTGTGACCGGCGGCGGCGGAGCGACGCTTTACGGCCTCTGGCCGTCGCAGCGTCTCGCCGCTGGAGAATCGAGACGTCACGTGGTTATTTTTGACGTGGTCGGCAACGAGTTGAATCTTTCGGCGGTTGACTATAATGGCGCTGTCTTTGACAGGATGAAGATTACCAAGAGGATCCCTGCTGATGGCAGGTAGTTCCTGACAACCGGGTCTCTTCCGGGAAGGTTGAAAGGTTAGGGCTATGCCCAGCAATAAGATCAGAAAGGTTGAGGTTCCCAGCGACCCCTGTCCGGACTGTGGAACCCTGATGGAGGAGATCGAGGTGCTGGGGCAGCACAAGCTCAATTGGCTTCCCGCTCCGGCAAACTGGAAAGATCTCATGTTCAAAAAAAGGTCGCTGGTGCGCGGCCGGATCTGCCCGACCTGCGGTCGCATTCAGCTCTATGGCGATCTGCCGACCGCAGCGGAGAAGAGCCCCTGGGCGGAGGAAGAGAAAGAAGATGCGGTGGCTCCCGAGTTTCGGGAGTCGGAAGGCCTGGCATGACACCAGGTGAGTCTGCTACCGGGAAAAAAGAGGCCTTGCGCAGAGGCTCCTCCGAAAGCTGCTGGAGGACCGCCCTTGTTGGTCTTGGATTCTGGGTCGGTTGCGCGGCCCTTTACAGCACAACTCGGCTCGAACTGATCGAACTGCTGCTGCTTTTCGGCCCGCTGGCGGCTGTGCCGGGCGGCTTGTCGATGGTGCTTGGGCGAAGGGGAGAAGCCAGGCTCTGGGGAGAGGCTGTGGTCGTGCGCCTGCTGCTACCGGCTGCGCTGTGCGTTATCGCCTCCCGCGCGCTTGGACCCTACCTGGCCTCATCCTTGGCGCTTGGGCTCGAATTGTCCGCTGTCCTCACCCTGCCCTGGTTCCTCGTTACGGCCCTGGTCGCCCTGCTCGGGGTTCAGCGGCTGCTCCGCAGGGGGCTCTCTCCCATCGAGGAGACGACGATCGATGTCGGTCTGCTCTATCTCCCTGTAGGCGGAGGTTGGCTGCTGTTGTCGAGTGCCGGGCTCGAGCCGATGGGATTTGATGCGACCATCGTTCTGCTGACCGCGGTCCATTTTCATTTTGCAGGGTTTTCCGCTGCCGTGATTGCCGGCCTTGCCGGGCGGGCTTTCAGGGAACGAGGCTCCGCGAATGAGGGGGTGAAGACTCTGGCGCTGGCGGCCTATCGTTTCGCCGCGACGATTGTCATTTTCGGTCCGCCGCTGGTCGCGGTCGGGATCATGGCTTCGCCTGTTGTCGAGGTGATCTCAGGAATAGCCCTCTCCATCGGGATGCTGACCCTGGCCTTCGTCCTGGTGCTGGTCGCGCTCACAGGGAGCCCTCTTCTGCCACGCCTGCTTCTTTGCGTCGCGGCCCTCTCGCTTACGGCTACCATGGCCCTCTCGATGACCTATGCCGCTGGAGAATACGTTGGGGAAGAGCTGGTTTCGATAGCGACGATGGCAGCCACGCATGGCGTGGTCAACGTGCTGGGTTTTACGCTCTGCGGTGGTCTGGGGTTGATTCTCTTGTCACGCGGAGAGGATGAACACAGGGCCATGCCTGATTTCGAATAGAAACCTGCCGCCTGCGGGGGTACGGTAGGACTCGTAAAAAACAAGGAACGATCATGTTACGGAAATTACCTTCCCTTCTGTCGGCGCTTTTAGCGTGCCTCTGGCTTTCAACCACCGCGGCCGGTGTGGAGCCGACCTACAAGAACGAGAAATACGACACCAAGCACGAGCGCAACGTGCTGGACTTCTGGAAGGCCGAATCTTCGAAGCCCACCCCTGTGGTCATCTACTTTCATGGAGGTGGCTTTGTACAGGGAGATAAGGGCCAGATCCCGAGCAGGGGCATCATCAAGAAGTACCTCGAGGCGGGGGTGTCCTTCGCTTCCTGTAACTATCCGTTCATCGCGAACCAGGGTCCCGCTGAGTATACGAAGGTCATGCGGCATTGCGGTCGCGCGATCCAGTTCCTGCGCTCCAAGAGCAAGGAGTGGAACATCGATCAGAAGAGATTCGGGGCGATCGGGGCTTCAGCGGGAGCGCTGATTTCCGAGTGGCTGGGTTACGGACCGGAGATCGGGAGCCGCCGCAGCCGGGACAAGGTAGGTCGTTATTCCTCCAAGGTCCAGGTGGTTGGCAGTCTGCTGCAGCCGTATGGAACCCAGGAGATGATCATCGGCAAGATGAAAAGAGGCGGTCCTCCGCTGTACATC
>CBFHWB010000094.1:0-16135 GCA_965659285.1 Planctomycetota bacterium
ATCTCGCTCTCATCGATCTTTCCATCACCATCTCGATCGAGATTCCTGACCCGGTCACGCAGCCTGCCCAGCAAGCCTCCGACGCTCGACCCGCCGCGGGATCCGCCGCGAGAACCGCCCCTTCCAAATCTGCCGCGTCCTGCGAACCTGCCGCCGAGACGACTGCCTGTATCGATCATCTGCTGACGAACCCCGCGTTCGAAGCGTCCCTCATCTCCCTGGTTGACGCAGATGGCCTTGAAGATAATGCTCCCCATTTCATCTGTCGACTCAAGCCCCCAGCGAACCCGGCGAGGGGGATCAAATTGGTTAAAAGGGTTGTCGGCTGAGTTGTCAAAACTCACCACCCCGTTGATAACTGTTCCCTTGGGCAACCTGACAGGCTCCGCGTAATGGTAGCGTCCCTGCCAGTTGAAATCCCACTTATCGATATAGAAGAGTGGCTTCTTCGTTCCATCGGGCAAGGTAGCGCTGGCCTGCATGAACTTGCCAATGTAATGGGCGTGCGCTCCGGCACCGATCAGGTCGATATCCACTGGCACCGTAAAGCTGTCACGTATCTGGTAATCAGCGTTCCCGGCGGGAATGTCGATTCCAGAGAGGCTGCCGTAGACCGGCGGCACCTGGAAAGCGAGAAGCTTGCGGTGCGGCGGCTTGTCCGCGAAGTGGAGGCCGAGGGTCGTCTTCTCCATTTCAACCTTGCCGGAAGGATGAAAGTGGGAAGCCAGCACAATGTCGGCGCCCTTTGGCAGCGGCATCGAAAGCTCCTGGGGAAGCTTCCGGGCTGCGCCGCCTACGGCCCAGCCTCCCAGGCTCCCGCTCCTGCGAAAGCCCATGCCTCGAAAGCCCACGGTCCCATCTCGTCCATCCGAACGACGAGCCTCGCCGGTGGTGTCGACGAAAAAGAGACTGTGATGCAATACCGCCGGCGCGGACGATCGGATCTCGATCGCGGTGACCCACTTGTCCTCGGGAAGGGCCACCTTGACGACAAAATTACGATAGATGTCGGAACCAGAGGCTCTGACCTTATAGGCCTTCTCCATGCTGACTACGAGATCCGGCTCGCCAAGCTGCCACCCTTCGGGGAAATCAGGCATCTTCGGCAGGCGAGACGCATCCCCCTCTTCCATGCCGCTCTTGACCCACCTGGAGATCAACTCTACATCTCGATCCTGCAGTCGTCTTGAATCACTGAAATCGCCATGGCCCGGAACCGGGTGCCAGGGCGGCATGTAGCGGCTCCCGGTCACCTTGGCGATCATTCGCCCTCGCTTTTTCACGTCGCGATAATTCTGCAGTTCAAAAGGAGCGACCTCCCCGTCCCTGTGGCAACTGGAACAATTGTTGAAGATAATTGGAGCGATGTGCTCGGTGAAGGTCACCTTCTCAGGGAGAGGCTTCTGGGCCTCGGCAGCGGGAGCCTTTTCCAGGCTCACGGTTTCATCCGCCGCGCCCGCCGAAAGACTCCAGCAGAACACAAGGCAAAGAGACGCTACGGAAACAAAAACTCGATGGATATTCATCCAGGTCACCTTCAATTATTTCTGGCCTTCAAAAAGCTCTCTTCAAATCCATATCCGGGATAAGCGACTCGACAAACCGGCTCACTACCCAGGGTTCATTCTAACCCACATGCGAACAGGGTTTGTCTAAAGATGTAGGAAGAAACGGCTTCCGGAAATCCGCTGCTATTTTCCATCTCGACGAAGGTCAGTAAGACTGACCACCACCACGCCATCGAGAATGCAAATGTCGCCGCGCTCGGAGTTCAGATGCATCCCACCCCCGAGACGGTAGAAACCTACAGCGCTGTTGACCCCTTTGGGCATGCTGGAGTTCCCACTCAGCCGCCCGCTCTTGAGCGGCGTCGCCCGAACATATTCAACCGCGGGCTCCATTCCCGCCCGTGGCGATGAGTCATGAATCAGCAGAACCTCCGCATCCGGCTGGCCCTTTTCATCCACTCCATACCCTGCCAGGGTCAACCAGTGCCCCCCCGAGCGCCGGTAGACGTCTTTGTCCGCATCGTGTCGGTACCAGCCAACATTCAACATCACCAGGGAGTCTCGCTGCAATGAACGTTTCACCCGGTCGAGATCGGGCCACGGCCAGCCCTCTCTGAATTTTTTCTCTACCCTGCGCCAGCCCTGGTAGGTGAGCCGGACTGAGTATCCCTTCTCCTCCAGGAACCTGCCGAGTCCCCTGATAACCGCCGGGGTGCCCGTCTGGCGGTGGACCTCGGTGTCCATGTAGCCTCGGCTGCCGAGCAGACGCGCCAGGCGTCCCTGCAGACTCGCCCCGAGGTCGCCAGCGGGAAGCAAACGATCAAAGTTCTTCTCACGAGCGAGCCAGGCCAGGCCATTTGAGGCGGCCACGGGCCCACCATAGTGCTTACCGCCAAAAGGCAGCGCCGCCTCGGAATCGGTCGCCGTAAGGTCAGGCATACTGCCAATTCGTTCGACGTTCCGGACAGACGGAGGCTTCCTGGGCTCCGGCGTAGGAACCAGGCTCTCAGGCGAGCGATCCGCGACCCATTCAACAGCCCGCGGAATAAAGAACCTCAGCCCCTCGGTAGCCTCGGGGTGGGGGCTGATGCTGATGACCCTGCCAGCCTTGCACTCTCCCGCCAGGATGGCCGGGGTCCCGACCTGCAGCCCAGCCGGACTGCCGTTCTCCGCCTGTTCGGTCCGGTAGATAGCGAGAGGTTTAAAATCCGGCAGGCTGTCAAGGCCAGCTGGAGAGACGATAGGACCATTGGCGAAGTCGACATCGAGAGTACCCGTGAAGTCGCCGAACACCCTGCGCCCTTCTTCGGTCAGCTCGATCTTCACCTTGCCGCGCCCCCGCAGCCAGTGTTTGCCGGTGATGGTCTTCGCATCAACAAGCCCCAGGCTCCAGTCATAGTTCGAGGCCGCCAGGTAGCCTCCAGCGCAGATACCGATGTAGCCGCCTCCTCCACGCACGAAACCCTGCACGCGTCGGCACCCCTCCTTGCCAATCGCCCGGGCGATCCCACTGCCACTGCCCCCGGGAAAAATTGTCACATCAAATTGCCCCAGGGCCCCGGAGGCAATATCGGCGGGCCCGACATTACAGAGAACCACCTTCTCGAGAGGATGAAGCTGGCCGGTCACGTTGGCGACTCCATTACCACCGGTGCCGCCGCCATCGTAGAGAGCCACGAGAACAAGCTCATCCGGAGAGATTCCCCGGGCCGCCGCCGCGGCCTTTCGTTCCGCAAGAACGTGAGCCCCCCCCTCGACCATACCCAGGTGGCTCAAGGCCCGGTGAACCATCAGCCTGTGCTGACGCACCCTGAGCGACAGGGGCTGGTGGTTGAAGGTGGTCTCGAAGATGAAGCCCTTGCTTCCAAATCGATCAATGCAGGCCCTTGCAAGACCGGTATTTACCGGTCCCCCGCTGATGTGAACAAATTTCCGCTTCGGGTCAGCAATCGTCGGGTTCACCTCATCGATCAGCAGCGTAGCGACCTTCCGGGTTTCCGGAGAATCAAGATAGATCACACTGGAGCCGACCGAGCCCTTATTGGCGATGTGAAAATCGAAACCCTCGTGCAGATCAAACACCCATTGGGGTCTGACCTTTTTCGCCAGTTCCCAGAGAGCCTTCCCGGGAATCGACCTGGCGACGTCCGGAGCGCCAGTGCCCGGGAAATTCCGGTTCAGGTTATTGGCGGGCTTATCCACGCCCGGCATGAAGCGGGTATTCTTGTGTAGCCCGGGGGTGTTCGTTCGCGGAACGATGACCACCCTTCCCCTGATGATGTTCCAGTGAACGAGTTGCTCCGCCGCCCGAGACCCCGCCGGTTCATTGCCGTGCATTCCACCAGTGATCAGCACCACCGGACCTGCAGCGCCGGAGTCGAGCACATAGTAGGGGTTCTCCCACCTGGTGCCCTTCGCCAGAACACCACGTGAATATTCGACAGCAAGCGCTGAAGATGCGACTCCCGGAAGGCAAAGCAACCAGATGAAAAATATGAGTCGACCCCGCAGCGGTCGAGACTCGAACCCGCAGCGACTTCCTGTTTGCATGCCTGCCATTCGCTTCCCTCTGAATAAATGCTTACCCGATTATAGTTCGCCCCGGGCGACCAGGGAAACCCCGAAGAAGACCGTACTTGTTTACACGACAAGGCTCCTCCATCATGGCCATACAAAGAACATAGAGTCTCTCCACCTATGGGATCGGAAGATGACTTACCCCTGCTGAGCAGGAGCCTGCCGGAGAAACACTGTGAAAATAAATCTGAAGACACTGGTCCTCTGCATGCTCTTCGCGCAGAGCTTTGCCATCGCCCAGGACACTCCAACCGGCGACCAGGGAAAGAAGCTCATTGGCCAATTAGCCGCGAGGAGCAGAGCGATCCCCAAGCGCGAACTCCTCGAGGAACTGCTGAAAAATCGAGAGAAGTATCTCCCCCAGGTAAGGGAGGCCGCGCTCAAGGGCGACCGCGAGACCCGACTCATGGCCTTACGCCTGCTGGCTGAGATCAAAGACCCCCGGGCCGCGCGAATCGCTGGAGAGAGCCTGGGCTCAAAAGACCCGGCGATTCGGCGAAGAGCTGGCAGCGCCTTGATGCTCCTCGAAGACAAAACCCAGCTTGAAAAGGTTCTCGCAAGGCTGCCGACAGAAACCGACACAGGCTCCCTGAAAGCCCTTATCGCCGCAGCCGGGTCGAGTGGACGAGCCAACGCCGCTGGCCTGGTCCGGCCTCATCTCCGCAGCGGGAACGTCAGCGTCAGGGTCAACGCCGCGATCGCCCTGGCAAAACTTGGGAGCATGGAGGCAATAGGTACGATCTTCGAGGGTCTCCAGGGCGCCGACATTCAGGCCCGTCGGGAGGCGGCCTACGGCCTGGGCTTCTTCACCGCCGAGAGGCAAAAAGCCCGGGTCGCCGCCCAGGCCATCATCGACAATCCCGATGGTCTCTGGAAGGCGGAGGCGGGAATTTCACTCCTGCGGCTTGAGCTTGCCGCAGCGAAGGACAAGCTCGAGCTCCTCTCGAAGGCCTCCAGGGCGGGAGCGCCACGGGTCCAGGCCTGGGCGATCCAGGAAATAGCCCGTCTTGGAGAGAAAGAATCCGAGGCCTGGCTTCAGCGACGCTCGGCGACAGATGATCCTCTCGGACGTTTCGCGGGCCTCCAACTACTGCTGAAAGGAGGGAACTCTAATGCCAGGAAGTAACCTTAGCGGCCCTCTCTCCGGCTGTCTTGTCCTCATGATATGTTGCCTCCTGGCCAGGCCCTGCGGAGCTCACGAGGTCGAGGTTCACCGGGACATCAGTCACAACGCGGTCGACATCCTCGATATCGGCCTGCTGAACCGCTTCCGGGCGGACATCGGCCAGGGCGCAATAGATGAAGACACCTTCCCGCAGTACTGCTACCACGCCTACAACCCCCACAACGGCCGCGGCTTTGACCTGCCCTGCCCAGGGGTCATCGACTGGGCCAACATCATCGCCTCCAACGCCAGGGATGCGATGCCGATCCTCTGGGCCCGAGCCATCTCCGCCTACGATGCGGGAAATCTCGGCGGCCCCAACGGCGCCTTCCATATGCTCGGCCGCTGTATCCATCTCATCCAGGACATGACCTCCCCTGCCCATACGCACTCAGACACCCACATCGATGGCGATGATTTTGAGAGCTGGGGAGACGGAAACTTCCTGCCCCTGCTCGACCTCGAGCCGGTTTTCCCCGCCGATGGCTCACCGGAAGCCTTCGTACACGCATCCGCCCTGCTGGTCTACAGCGCGACGACCTGGCCGGGTCGAATCCAGGAGGCGAATCCCCAGCCGGACACTCAATTCAAGCGCATGTTCCCAACCCTGACCTTCCATGATGGGGGTTTCCTGGGCGATGACTACTGGGTCATCGACAACATCGGAGAGTTCGATGAGGCAGGGGTCTTCCCGCCCTGCATTGGTTCCCCGAGCGCCTGCGACGAATGGTGGCCAAGCGACGACGACTTTTCAGAAGACGAAGGAGGTCCCGGAGGTAGCAGGCGAATCACCGGAAACTTTTATGTCGAGAATGCCGGCGGTGACAACAACCGGCTGACCCCCGCGCGTTGGAGAGGCTCGGCAAACAACCGTACATTGATGCGGCTCTATTCCGAGGAGTTGTACCCGATCGCGATCAGCTATAGCGCGGGACTGCTGCAGACCTTCGCTGACACCGTCTGCCCCCCGCCAACGGCCGACTTTACGATAGAGAAAACGGGCCCTCGTTGCGCGCCTCTTCTTGTCACCTTCCTCGATCGATCAACTGGCGATTCAATCGACAACTGGAGATGGGATTTTGGAGATGGATCCAGGAGCGCCTCTCAAAACCCGGCTCATCTCTATACCGATCCCGGCACCTACACCGTCACCCTCACGGTCTCGGGTGAATGCGGCGAGAACTCACGGACGATCAGAGATCTCGTGAGAGTCCTGCCCGGCAGTTCGCCGATCGACGGCGACGAGCTCGATGGCGAATGCATTCCAAATCGACCCTTCCACCGCGGCGACGCCAACTCCGACGGATCGGTGGACATCTCCGATCCAGCGAGGATTTTCAGCTACCTCTTCCTTGGCGGAGCGATCCCCACCTGCCTTGATTCAGCCGATGCGAACGATGACGGCGACATCGACATCACAGATGGCGTCTTCCTGCTGAGGTACCTGTTCAACGGGGCAGACCAGCCACCGGCTCCCGGACCACCGGGCAGCGAATGCGGCAACGACCCTGCAAATGGAGGGGATTCGCTCAGCTGCGTGTCTTATGACAGCTGCTGAAGTGACCCCTGTCATAGAACACGCTTCAGGGCCTACCGCTGCGCGAACCTCTCCGTCGACTTTCACGTCTCCGGGGCGATCCGGAATCGGTAACCGGAACCTGGGTCTCCCAGTTGACGTCGAGGATCCTTCCAAGAGCACCGTGACTGCGCGTCTCTTTATCCTCAGGTTGGTAAAGCGCCACAGCCCGGGCGAGGCTCTCCGACAGCTCTTTTCGGCCGGCTCCAAGCCTTACCTGGCTCAGTACCTTCCCTTCCTGGCCAAAGGTGTCAGGCGCAATAACAAACAATCCCTCTTTGTTCTCAATACCTTTGACCTTCTTGAGATCTGAAGACTCACCGGCAGAAACGTAGATGAAACGACCAATGAAATCTTCGCTCCAGGCCAGCTCATTGAGCTGCTTGTGGAGCTTCACCCTCGAATTCTTTGAGTTGGCTACGGCAGCCACAAGAGGCAGGTTGTCACAAGCCGCGACGTTCAAGGCCAGACGGAAATTCGGCAGCACGGGCAGCGCCGGCAGAGATGACCTGGACGCCTTCTTCACGGTATAGCGCGAAACGATCTCATCCATTTTCTTTTCCATGTCTCTCATCGCCTGGTCTTCAGAACCGGGAAAAGCCCAGCCTGGAGACCGCCCCGCACTGACAAGCCTGTCCTTGCCGTCAGGGCTCATGATGCAGAAAACCGTATTCTCAAGTTGACCTCGCCGCGTAAAGATCCCGCTGAGATACTCAGCCTCTTCCTTGCTCTCGTAAGTTGAAAGCCGAACGCAGACGAAATTACGCGAAGCGCGAATGATCCCTTTGTCAGACAGGAAACTCCTGTCCATGCGCTGCTTGCCGGGTCACCACAAACCGGAAATGTTGTGACAATGCGGCGCGGCGGAAATCAGGAGAATCGGCCTGCCAGTTCGGGCCGCTTCGACAAGGGCACTCTTGAGCGTCCCAAACCAAGCTATGCCACCCTGGCGGCCGGAGGAGGAGGCAGCACCAGGTTTTTCCTGCGCAAAAGAGGATCCGACCCCGTCAGCCCACTTCGCCCCCTGGTCAATCCAGCGGCTGATCGCTTCAATCTGTTCCTTTTCCAGCGGGCCTCCCTTGGGCGGCATGATGTCCTCATCATCCTTGTGAAGGGAGAGGCGCTTGATGATCAGGCTCTCGGCTGATTTTCCCGGCTCGATAACCTTGCCGCTCTTGCCGCCTTTCAGGACATCGGCGGAGGTGTGAAGCTTCAGCTTGGCCTTGGCCTTCTTTTCTCCATGGCACTTGAAACAGTTGGACTCAAGCACAGGATAAACCTCTTTAGCGAAATCGACCTGCTGGGCAGAAAGAGGCTGGGCTGAAGAGGCAAAGAGGGCCAACAGGATGGCCGACAACAACGCTACGAGACGCGATTTCGAGGCCACAAAAAGGCCCAGAGAAACTCCCGTACTCAGAATCAGCAATAGACGTCGCATACTCGGCACTCCAAATAAACAGCAGGCAAATCGAACAACAGCAAGGTAAACACCTCAAAGATGAATCCGTACCGGCTTTTATTTTGATTTATATCCTATCGAACGGGCCGGAAAACGAAAGACGTTTAGAGGCAGGCCGCCTCGCTTTCGCAATCGGGATAGGACTTACAGCCGATTCCTGCCGGAGGAGGAGGTCCTCCAAGGAAGAGATAATTCAACCCGGAGATGCCGTCTGCGATATTGAGACGGCTATCCGCATTGAAATCCATGGCATCGCGGCAGCCGGGCTCAGGCCCGCCCAGGAACAGCCAGTTCAGCATGCACTGAGCATCGGCAATGTTGACCCGGCCATCGGAATTGCAATCATAGGTGACGGCGTTTTCATCGATACCCTGGAGAGTGACCTCGTACGAACTTATCTCCGGCTGAATACCGAAATCAGCCTGGGCAATAACGTTCTCTACAGCCAGCCCCGAGCCAACGAGCCCGTCAACGTAACGTACAATCTTAGTCTCAGTCACATCCACCGCAGGATAGGGACACTCGATATCAATTCGAGCGATCACCGAGGTTCCCGAGAGAGGCAGCATCACCAACTCGGAAAAGCCAAGAACCACAGCGCTCACCGCGCCAACATTCCCTTCTCCTTCGGTCAACTCGCTCTTCTCGAATCCCTCGTCAGCCCGTAAACCACCCTCTTCCGCTTCGGCGGAAACGGTTCCTGTAACTGTAATGCCGACGATATTAATTCCCTCATCGGGCGCCATGCTGATAGACCAGCCCTGGGCGCCAAGCGGGGTCTCGTTCTCTGACGTAGTTAGCGTACAGTTAATTGTCTGCGTAAATGCTTCCCCGGCAAGCCCTCTGATTGTTTCGTTATTAATGCCGGAGAATCCGAGTTCAAACTGAGCCGGACTAAGCTCCTGGCTGTAGCAGGTTCCCCCAAACCCAAGAGCGGTCCCTAAAACCGCAACCAAAGCGTAAAAATAATTAAATTTCATGACTACCCTCCCTGCTGGCACGCGAGCAGGATTCAACCGGAAATTCCGCTTCCAATTTTTTAGCTACCATCAAAACCCAAGAAAAAACGAACCCCACATGCTTGTAGATTCGAACCCAGTCCGAAGGTCCAAATTTAACAATAAAAACGATTTATATCAACAGCACTGTAGCCAAATGAGAAACTCCCCTGTCCCTTTGAAACTGACCTAACATCAATAGTAAAGGCTAAATCTCCCCGGCACATCTTTTAATTACAGACAGTTTAAAGGATTAGGACTTTTCAGCATCCTTACATTTGTCACTGCTGCAAATCTGCCCACAAAAAGCACCAATAAAAAAAACCCCGGAAGCCCAACAATGGACATCCGGGGTTTTTGTCAACCTTTCAGGCCAGCCTCAGGAGCAGGCATCCTGAAGATCGCAAGCCGGGTAGGGCTGACATCCGACACCAGCCGCAGGCGGCGGGCCTCCAAGGAAGAGGAAGTTCAGTCCCGAGATACC
Organism: Planctomycetota bacterium; assembly: GCA_965659285.1. Lineage (GTDB taxonomy): Bacteria > Planctomycetota > UBA8108 > UBA8108 > UBA8108 > UBA8108. Next base: position 9,768 of record CBFHWB010000094.1, read on the forward strand.
ATCGGCGATATTCAACCGGGCATCCCCGTTAAAGTTCATGGCATCCTGGCAGCCAGGCGCCGCACCACCGAGGAACAACCAATTCAGCAGACACTGCGCGTCAGCAATGTTCACCCGCCCATCGGTGTTACAGTCATAAGTGATCGCGTTCTCATCGATACCGAGAAGAGTCACCTCGTAGGGCGTCTTCCCGGGGAGAACACCGAAGTTGTCATGAGTAATCACGTTATCGACAGGCTGACCGGAGCCGCGAAGCCCATCGACGTAACGAATGACTTTCGTTTCAGTTACGTCAACAGCGGGATAAGGAGCCTGGATATCAACCCTGGCAATAACCTCGGTCCCGGAAGCAGGCAGGGTCACAAGCTCGGTAAAGGAGAGAACTATCGCGCTGATCGCGCCCTCGTTCCCCTCGCCGTCGGTGAGTTCACTCTTCTCGAACCCGCCTCGACGACGGCCACCGTCATCCTCGTCAGCCGCGGCTGTTCCATCGACACTGATAGCTACGATACTGAGACCCGGATCGGGCGCCAGGCTGATCGACCAGCCCTGGGCTCCGACCTCTGTCCTGTTCTCAGAGGTTGTCAGCGTGCAATCAACAGTCTGGCCGAAGGTCAGGCCAAAAACGCCTGTAATCGTTTCGCTATTCTCACCGCTGAAGGCAAGATCAAAGTCCGCCAGGGAATCATCTGATTCTTCGGAGCAAGCCTGGAATGAACCGGTGCCAAGCTCTGGGACTCTTGTCTGGGCATTGATGGTAATCGCGTTGGTCACCGGCTGACCGGAACCCTGGCACCCATTGGCGTAGAAAAGCCTCCCGCCAACACAGCTTCCCGCATCCGCGGTCAACCCGCCTTCTACTCCGATCTTGGCAATAACACTGGTACCTTCCGCGCGAAGAGTCACCGGCTGCGTAAAGGAAAGAACAACAGCGCTCACAGCTCCATTGAATCCTTCACAGTCACTACCATTGCCGGACTCACTGGTCGTCTGGCTCTTTTCAAATCCAACGCTTCGGAGACCACCCTGCGCAACATCAGCGCCAACGGTCCCATCCGTCGTGATCGAAGCGATACTGGTACCATCCGCCGCAACACTGATCGACCAGCCCTGGGCTCCGACACCAAAAGAATTATTCGACAATGTCAGTGTACAGTCGACGGTCTGGCTGTAGTCACCGCCGGCGTCACCTGAAACATCTTCAATGCCGCCGAAGCCAAGAGCTACATCGACATTGAGGCAGGCTGGATCGGCGGAGCAGGCGGGGTCATCACAGTCAGCGAGGCCGTTGCCATCCTCGTCACCAACCATGTCGCAATCCTCCGGGCGAGGAGCGCAGATCGTCGTGACGCACCGCCCAAGCTCGGGAATAAAGGTCGAGGCGTTCATGGTGATAGCGTTCCTTACAGGCTGGCCAGCACCACGACAACCATCGCCGTAGAAAACATTCACCTCGCTGCAATCACCAGGCACACCAGGAACCTCGGCCGCCACATCGACCTTCGCGATAACCGCGGAGCCCTCAGCTTCAAGGGTCACAGGATTGACAAAGGACAGCACAACGGCGCTAACCGCGCCCATGAGACCATCACAGTCGTTAGCACCGCCGGGGGTTACTCCTGAGCGCGTCGTCGTTTCGGTTTTTTCAAAACCGACGCTTCGAAGGCCACCCTGCGCCACATCCGCGCCCACAGTGCCATCTGTAGTAATACCGGTAATCGTGCCACCTTCTGCGGCAACACTGATCGACCAACCCTGGGCTCCAGCATCGCCGGGATTATTTGAAGTGGTAAGAACGCAATCAAGCGTCATCTCCAGGCTCGCGCCAGCTTCTCCGACAACCTCGTCGCCACATGGGCCATCAAACGAGAGCGCAACATCCTGCGCCGAACTTTGCCCCGCGATTGCAATACACAAAGCCACCACCAAGCCGCATAGACTTCTGGATTTCATTACTGAAATCTCCTTCCATTTATTGACAGAGGAAATCCTCTGTAGACGCCCAATGAACGCTATCCTGTTGTTTACAAGACCAAGATACTAAGTTTTTGGGCAAATGCCTGCAAGCCCGACTACTGGGACAAGCAGAAAAAATAATCAGTCTTACCGGAACACCGGTTTGCCTCGACAACTCGAGTTAGCCCAGGCCGATCACTCCAGAGCATGAAATGCACGCGCCCCGGAAGCGACTCCACACCGGATTCACCATCCGAATGATCATCCCCCTCCCTGCTCTAAAAACTTGCCTGAAGGCAAAGTAAGCCAGCCCAAGCTCATAAATTCCGATGAAAATGGACACGATAGACCACAATTTCATCTGATTGACTCTACGCTCACAGCCCGGCCAACTGAACCAAGCCATAAACCAACTGCGTCAACAAGCCCATCACTGCCGGAGAGACGCCCTGTCTCTCTTTAAAACTAATACCAAGATTAAAGACCAAAAAACCGCGACGCACTCTATTTCTACCGATCATTTTTTCATCCCCAACCGGACTCGGCAAAAGCTCAATTACCCGTCAGCAGAGCGGCAAAATCTGCTGAGATCTTTCGCTGGATCTCTGTCTTCAGCCACCCGGGATCCAGTTCAGCTTCGATGCTGAGAAAATCGTAACGGTTTTCTCGGCCATTGGTAAAAAGAGAGACCGAACCGGAAGCCTCGGTTCGCATGAGCCAGCCGTGAGTCTCAGGCTTCTTTCGAAGCGCCATGCGATGCAACCTGAGCGAATTGCTTGTCCAGACCAGTCCCTTGGGCCCGAGGGCCAGGGTCACATTCTGGCGCCCCTTCAGCCTGTTACCCACAGACTCGGTCCAATAGGTGTAGTAGGTGCCTTCGCCATGGGCCATATGAAGAGTCACTCCGCGCGCACCTGAGGCGATCGCGAAGGCTGGCGCGGTTGAGGCCACCTTCGCACTGCCCACCTCCATAAAAGAATCATTGCCCATGTCATACCCGAGACAAAAGGCCAGGTAGTCATTTGGCATATCTGTACCATCAGCGCTGATCCCGTACTTGGCGTTCTCCTCGGTCTTCTCATTGGCCATGGGCTCCTGGGCCGAGACCTTCTCACCCTCACGGGTCCACAAGGCAATGTTGATACTCGGAGAGGTTGGCGCATAGCCAGTCGCAATCAGCTTGACCTCAATCACGTTCCTGAATGGGCTGCCGTGAAGAAGTCGACATTCGCCGCTCAGCACCAGGTGCCCCTGCTCGACGCTGGCAGAACCGTCCAAGGTGATAAAATCCATGAGCTGAGAGGGAGATGAAAAATCATAGCTCAGTTGAACGACGCCTTTTTTCTTTCCAAGGTTTCTCTCCTTCACCTGTGCCGCGACAAGCCCCTGTAATCCGGATGATTCAAGGCCTTTTTCAGCGGCAAGGGAGTAGAGGCTCGCCAGTTTCTCCCTGAAATCCTTGAAATAAGGGAGCCCTCGGTGGCGCTTGACAATATCCTCGATGCTTCGGAGGTAGATCTCCCAGTCTGTCTTCGCCGCAGCCTCCGGCTCCCCATCATCCTGGGAGGCGAAGCGGACAAAGGCCTCCGCCTGCAGAATGCTGCTCTGGAGCAATCTACCCCCAAGGTAGCTGATTCCATCCTGGAAGACCGTCCGGTTCTTCTCCGGGATTCTTCCCAACGCGTCCCAGGCCGCCCGAGGCCCCTTCCTGCACAGGATCAGAACCTGGATACCAACGATTCCAGCGGTTTCCCCATAACTCGCGACCACCTCATCGATCTCGCCAGGCGGCAGCCTGTCCCGGCCGGCCTGCAAAAAGCTCAACAGCACAGGCATTGGCAACTCAAGAAGGTCGCATTGGTGAGGAGAGCCTCCTTTACTGTGAAGAATCACGGAGACCTCGTGGGGATCAGATTTCTTGTAGCTCTGCAGCCACCAGGACGGAACAACTCCATCCTCCCCGGCCGGCTCAAATTCGATCAGGAGATCTCTCTTGCCCCTGAACTTTCGCAGGCCAAGCAACATCTTTTCCCAGGCCCAGCGGCTCAGGTCGAGAGCCTTCCTGACCCTGTCGACACCCTCCCGCAAGGTTTTAACTGGAACCTCCGGAATTCCATCGAGAATTTTCTCGCCCCCCTCATAGTCGCCCTTCTCTATCGCTACCAGGGCCGCCACCTCAGCGATGGCTATGGTCTCCTCAGCTCCCTGGATAAGACCTTCTCCCACCGAAACAGCATCGAGAATCGGCCGGGTTCTTTTATTGTAGCTTCGAGGAATACGGCTCTTCAGGTCCTCCACGAGTTCCCGCGCCTTGGAAAAATCGCCCAGCTTGAGGAGATTTTCAGAACGCATAATGGTCACTTCGAGATCGCTCTCGAGGCCGACCAGAACCTTCTTCCGCCAGTCTTCCAACTGCGGGTGTCCTTTAAAGCGAAACTCTAAATCACGGATACTGGCAAGAGCCCTGCGATATTCCCGCAGCTTCAGATTGCCGCCAACCTGCTCCTCAGCCTTGAGTGAAAGCTCCAGTTCCAACTCTTCGCTCTCCCTGGCTGTCAGTTGCGACCGCAGCGTCAGCACCTCAAGGGAGGGTGTCAGGATAAAATCAGAGCTGGTGACGCTCTGGTTGTGCCCCTGGATCGCGAATACGTTTCGCCCGGCACGCAGCAGGGGAAGATGTTTATCCAGGTCATACAACCTCTCATCTCCCTCGGGCTGCTCAATATAGTCGGCCGGGTAGTCAAACGCGGGAGCGCTTGCCTTGATGTGATGCCTGAGAACCTCCACACCGTTGAGATAGGCTACGAAACCATCGTCGATGATCAGCTTCAACCTGAGCTTCTTGACCTTGGCAAGCTCTTTCACCTGGAACGATTTGCGAATATAGAGGGTGAGGTACTTCTCCTTACGCATGCTCTCAAGCCGGGTTTTTACTGTTGCCAGTTCGGACTCCGATGAGCTGTAGCCGAAGCCGGAGGGGTTCAACTCCCAGCTCGAATCATCGAAATCCGGATGATTCCATTTTTCCGGCGGCTCCGATCGGCCGGGAAAGATTCTCCAATCGTCCCCCCTCTTGATCAGCCCCTCAAAACCCAGGACAGACTCTCTGGCGGGCTTCGCTGAAGAAGTTTCTTCCACTGCAGGAGCCACCGCCCCCGTTTCACCGCCGCCAACAGGAGAGTCGACAGATGGGGGAGGCTTTACGGCCTCCCTGCCCTTGCCGGTCCCGGCCAAAGGCTCCTGGCGGACTGGGGGTTCGACAGGGGGCCGCTGCATAACAGATCCGGGCTCCTCGGCCGGGATCCTGGCGACCGGCGCTGACTCCCGCCCTGGAGGGGGTTCAAGATCCTGCCCGGGAGAGAAAAGAAAATAGGCTCCCAGGGCCAGCGCGAGGAAGATGACCGCAGCGGAAAAAAGCTTCCTGCCGGAATACGCATCTTCGGATTCGGGACTGAAGTGAAGCCCCACCTCATCATTCAATTCAGAGAAATCCCGGTAGCGAGTATCCGGATCTCGAGCAAGCATCCGCCCCACGATGGAAGAAATCTCGGCAGGGGCCGTGGGTGCCCGCTCATCAAGAGGAATCACTTTGCTGCCTGCCTTGCGGGCGGAAACCTGTTCGATCGAATTGCCGGGAAAAGGCGGCTCGCCCGTCATTACATGATAGAGGCTGCAGCCGGCCGTAAAGATCTCCCCCCGCCGGTTCCCGGGAGTTCCAGCGGGATCTGCCGGGTCCGAATAAAAAACCCAGTCAGCGAAGTGAACCCCGAGGTTCTTCCTCACCGGATCCATTGACGCCGCGAAACCCATATTCAGTATCTTGACCTCTCCTGTCTCACTGAAGAGGAAGTGTTCCGGAATCAACTGGGGATGGAAAACTCCCATCTGCTCCGCATGAAGAAGCCCGGAACTGGCCCCCCAGAGCACCTCGGGCCAGGCGGAAACAGGCAGACGCTTCTCACTGATCCTGTGGCGAAAGCTTCCTCCGGCCACGTATTCCATACTGTAAAAGAGGTAGCCCTCCTCCGTACAGACATCGTGAACCCTGACGATATTTCGATGATTCAGCCTGGCAGCTTCCCGAGCGCCCACGACAAAGGCTTCAGCCACAGCCTTTTTCCCTCGCAGGGCAGGAGCCAGGAATTTCAGGGCAACATAGCGCTCAACGCTGAGTTGAAAGGCCTTGTAGACCTTGCCCATGGGGCTACTAGACAGGAGCTCATCAATCCTGTAGCCCCCCAGAACTCTGCCCACGAGTTGGTCTTCAGGATGCGCCATGAATCAAGGGGCCTTGCGACCGCGAAAGAAAAATCAGACGGCGGAAAAATCTCGGCTCGGTCCGGAAACCTGGATTCCGCCCGGCCTGCTGGAAAACCGGCCTACCGTAAAATCAGCATACCATTCTACCGGCC
>CBFHWB010000095.1:0-16112 GCA_965659285.1 Planctomycetota bacterium
GGAGTCCGAATACCTGGATGAGTTGCTACACCTTCTTGCAGAGGAAGTATAGCCTTAGACCAGCGTGGCCGCCGGGGTTGGCACGACCAACTGACAAACCCTTCCTTATCTTTTTACTTAAAGACTGCTGGGACAGGCATATAATTAAGTCCAGGTATAAGGACACTTTCAAGAACCGTCAGGCGGGTGAAGGGTTCCTTTGAGGGCAGGGTGCCGAGGGTCTTTTGTGGGGCAGTCGGATTTCATTTATCTCGCGAAGAAAAGAGCAAAGATGGTAAGCAGTACATTAATCAGGGCTTTCAGTGTTGATTCTGTTTGGACGGGCGGAGTTGAATTTCGAAGCTTCCGCCATGGGGGCGCGGGGCTGGCTTCTTGCGCCGTTTTTTTCCTGTGGGCCTGTTTCTCCGGCGGCCCCCTGGGCGCCCAGGTTATCAACGAGGTCATCGCTCAGAACAGCACGCAGGAGCCGGCCGATATAGCCTGCGGGCACCCTGATATGATCGAGCTTTACAACAATACCAATCAGACCGTTATTCTTGGACGGGTCTCGCTCGCCGACAGCTATTTTCTTTCCGATTGCCCTTCCGATGTCCAGCCGCAGTTTGATTCTACGACGGCATGGCCTTTTCCTCCCAACAGGTCGACCCTGGGAAGGGGCGCGCGGCTGGTGGTCTTCTGTGATGGGAATGCTACCCAGGGAACCTGTTCCCTTCACGCAGGCTTCAACATCGAGAATAACGGGAGCGAATCCGTCGTTCTCTGGGGACCCGAGGAGGCCGATGGAACGCGGCAGGTGGTGGACAGGGTCTTCCTGCCGCCGTTGGCTGAGGATGTATCCTATGGGCGGAGTCCTGATGGGGCCGGCGGGAACAATGTGAGCATCGAAGACAGCCCGGAAAGTTTCACCTTCTTTCTTCCGGGAGAGACCACCTTCGGTTCCTGTACGGCGATCGCCGGCGTCTGTCTCGTTCCGGGCCAGAGCCGTCGTCACTGCAGCGGCGGGCGCAATGGAGGAGGAAGCAACCTCGCTCCGCGGGTTAACAGGGTCGACCAGTCCACCAACAACCCCGCTGCGGGAGAAGAGGTCGAGCTGACTGTTCGAATTCGAGATGACAAGATTCCCTCCCCGGGAAATATAGCCAGCGTTGAGATCGCCTACCGGGTGAGAAGCCCCGCGGGAGATTTTTCCGACGAACAGGTCGTGGTGATGGACTACGATTCGGACTTCGGGGTTCGGGCTGATATTCTCACTCCGTTGGATCTCTTCAGCCTCTGGACAGGCAGAATTCCAGCCCAGGCCGCCGGAACGCGGGTCGAGTTTTATTTCCGAGTTGAGGATACCGAGGGGCTTTCGGGAACAAGGCCGCGTAATCTCTGCCACCTGATGGATGGTTATGGTGAGGGAGTCGGGCCCTGTGATCGTGAGTTCGGACCGGCGGCCAATGGCTGTGTTCGTGACGCTGAGGACGTTACCTGCCGAGGCGGATCGGTAAAGGAAGGCGAAGATGACGACGGCTGCGGCGAGGAAGGCGGAGGAATTACCGGCGAACGTTATATTGCCTGCAACGCTCGCTCCACCTACGCGGTAGGTTACACTCCGCGAGCGGGTGTTGCCGCGGTCCTTGTGAACGAGATCATCGCCAGCCAGTCCAATGTGTTGACGGATCCAAGCGAGGAGCCTTGTCTGCCCAGCGATGCCTGTCCCGTTGGCAATCCCGATTGCTGTCGACGCGACGAAGACTTCGCAGAGCTTATCAATACCTCCGGGCAGGAGGTTGACCTGAGCGAGTGCTATCTTTCCGACAGCTTCTTTGATCCGCGGCGCTGGAAGTTTCCCGAGGGTTCGGTTATTCCGGCCGGCGCCAGGTTTATCGTCTGGTTTGATAACGATGGTTCGAAGTGTCCTGATCCAACCGTTAGCGTACAGAACCAGCCCTGTTTCTGGGAATGCCCCGATCCCAACATCGCCTCGATGCAGTTGAACCCTCCGCAGTTCCATACCAGTTTTGGTATCGATGCCGATGGAGACCAGGTGTTTCTCTATGACTCCGAGGCTAATAATTTCGGTCTGCTGCACGGTTTCGATTTTGGCCAGCCATCGGAGGTCTGTGGATTTACAGATGATGTTCTCCTGAATCCCGGACGGGATATCATGACCGACCAGTCGATCAGCCTGGTTCCCGATGGGACGAGGAGTGGCCAGTTCGCCGTGGTTGACAACCCGACGCCCGGCACGGAGAACTCCGGCGAGGGCTGCGACGAGGCCGTGACCTTCCGCCGCGGGGATGCCACCGGCGATGGAGGAACTGACATTACAGATGGAGTCTTTATCCTGAATTATCTCTTCCTCGGAACCCGGGCGCCCGATTGTATGGACGCGGCCGATACCGATGACAACGGAAATGTTGACCTCTCCGATGCGATCCGGGTGCTCAACTTCCTCTTCCTTGGCGGAGTGCCGCCGCTGGCTCCCGGCCCGGCGGCTTGCGGTTCGGATCCCGAAGATGACGCCCTCGCTGATTGCGTTTACGAGGCCAATTGCGGTTGAGCGGTTCGTTGTTCAGATGAGCGTATCCCTGGCGCTGAGGGCCGCGCCGGCGGCTCCGGCGTAGGCTTCCAGTCCCGCCGATCGTATTTCCGGACAGCCGGCCTCATAGGAGCGCAGGCGGCGTCTCAACGCTCGCCTGGCTGCCGGCAGAAACCACTCAGAGGCTCCCGCGACACCGCCGCCGATGATGATGCCATCGGGCCTGAGCAGCGGTACGAGGATTGCGAGAAGCTCGGCGAGGAGCTCACCTGTTTCGAGCCAGGTATCGAGAGCAGCCTGGTCGCCATCCCGCGCCAGTTCAAAGAGAGCCAGGGTTCCAGGCAGCCGGGATCTGCCGCTTCGCTTGCGGAAGCGCCCCAGTATTCCTCTCGCGCTCAGCAGTTTTTCTGCTCCCCGTCGCTTCTGTCCTCCGATGGGTACGCCCGCTACATGCCCTACCGTATTATTGCTGACCCGGACGGGGACGCCCTCGATGGTAAGCGCGGCGCCAAGCCCGGTTCCGATGGAGAGATAGAGGAGGCGTTTAAGCTCTCGCCCCGCTCCAAGCCGGGCCTCTCCGACCGCCCCTGCGTTCGAATCGGCTTCGAGGAGAATGTTCCATTTGAGCCTGCGCTCGAGCCGCGCCGCCAGGTGGAGACCGTCGAGTTGAGGCAGGTTGGACAGGCGCAGGATTTTTCTACGCTTCTCGTCGAGAAACCCGGGCAGGGCTATGCCGGCCGAGGCGGCCGGCAGCGGCCGCAGCAGGTCTACGAGCCGGTCGACGAACTCTTTCTGTCCGCAGTCGGCCGGGCAGGGCACGGACTGTCGTCTTGACAGCCTGCCCCCGCGCAGCAGGAGGAGCTTTACACTGCTTCCACCAATGTCGCAGCCGACGGTGCCAGCGGCTCCCGCGCGCCGCATATCCCTACGAGGTAATTCTCTCGATCAGGTCGCCGACCCTGTTCGAGTAGCCCCACTCATTGTCATACCAGGCGTAGATCTTGGCTGAGCGTCCGGTACCTCCAAGAACCATGGTCGCCTGGGCATCGAAGACCGCCGAGTGCGGGTTCGTGATGATGTCGCTGGAGACGATGGGATCTTCTGTGTACTCGACGATTCCGTTCATTGGACCATCCGCCGCGGCCTTGACCGCGGCGTTGATCTCCTCGGCCGTGGTGTCCTTTTCGAGCTCGACGACGAGGTCGACGATCGAACCGTTTACCACTGGTACGCGGAGGGAGAGACCATCGAGCTTTCCATCCAGCTCCGGCAGAACCTGGCCGACGGCCCTGGCCGCTCCGGTGGTCGTCGGGATGATGTTCTGGGCGGCGGCCCTTGCACGGCGCGGATCAGAGTGCGGCAGGTCAGCAACGTGCTGATCGTTGGTATAGGCGTGGACTGTCGTCATGATTCCATGATCGATACCGAAGGAATCGTTGAGAATCTTGGCGATCGGCGCCAGGCAGTTGGTCGTGCAGGAGGCGTTCGAGAGCGTCTTCTGCTCGGGAGTGATCGTGTCATCGTTTACGCCGAGGACGACCATGTTGTCCAGCGGAGCCTTAGGGGGAACGGTCAGGATCACCTTCTTCGCGCCGGCCTGCAGGTGCCATTCCACCTGCTCGGGGGCACGGAAGATTCCGGTAGATTCGATGGTTACGTCAACGTCGAGGTCGCCCCAGGGAAGGTTGGCGGGTTCGCGTTCAGAGAGAACCTTGATGGTCTGGTCTCCGACCTGGATAGAATCGGCTGTCGCTTTGACCGCGGCATCGCCAAAAAATCTTCCTGTGACGGTGTCGTATTTCAGCAGGTGAGCGAGCATCTCGTTGTCGGCAAGGTCGTTGATCGCGACCACCTCGACACCGGGTCTCTGTGAAAGTACTTTGAATACATTTCGGCCAATTCGTCCGAAACCATTGATTGCGACGCGGATCGCCATGACTGTTTTCTTCCTCTCGAATCCAATTGCTTCTGGCAGATAAAAATGAAGCGAGGATTTTAACAGGATAGATCGAGAAAGTCTCTAAAGACCCATCTGGCAATACTGGTTAATTCTCCAGGTTGATGGGTGCTGGCGATCGCGGCCGGCATGAAGCCTCCCCTGCAGGCACCCTCGAGGCCATGCAGAGAGTCCTCGAAAACGATGGTCCTTCCCGGATCGCTGCCGAGGTCTTCGGCCGCCTTCAGGAAGCAGTCCGGGGCGGGCTTGCCCGCATCGAAGCGTTCACGATGAACCAGCGAGCTGAAGAGGCCAGGCCAGCTGAATTCCTCAAGGAGAAAGCTGACGTTCTCCTTCGGTCCGGAGGTTCCTATGGCCGCCGGGATCCTTTCCTCTGCCAGCAGACGCAGGAAGTCCTCGATGCCCGGCATGGGCTGGACCTTGCCGCGGGCGCAGCTTCGGTAGGCGGCCTCTTTTTCATGGCTTAGATTCGCCTGCTCATCGCCGATCGACCGCCCAGCCTTTTTCCACAGCAGGGGGATGATGGTGTCGTTGGATTGCCCGAAGGTACTTCGAATCAATCTCAGCATCTCATCGGAGACGCCCCCTTTCTTCACTTCGGGACAGGAGGTCTCCAGCGAGTGGGTTTTTACCAGCTCGATCCATGCCGAGAGATGAAATTCCTCCGTATCGGCAAGCACTCCATCCATGTCAAAGATGACGGCCTGGCAGTCGGCCAGGCGCAGGAACTCTCGCGCTGGAATGATTGAATAAGCTTCGGTCATATTCGCAGGTCTCTCCTACAGGGTGTTCAGGTGACGCGGGAATAGTTCATCTATGGTCAGAGGTCAAGAGGCTGGATGGTTTACGTCTTTGCCTAAAGCGACAAAATCGCCAGCTATCGACTTGTTTTTTCGAGCGTCTCCTACTTTAATCGCCGTTTACCATTTTCCCCAGTGACCAGGGATGGCGCTTTAGATAACCAGGCGAAAACAATATGTCCGATCTTGCCGCTCCCGCGAACGCGGATTCGAAACTTACCGAACTCAACCAGATCCTGAGTGAGGGAGATTTCGATCGGCTGGAGAATCTCTGGATGGAGGTTCTCGGGAACTCGGGCCAGCTGGTATCTTCGGTTGCCGATCTCGCCGCGGCCGGAATAGAGGGACTGCGCCTGGGCTACGAGGCGGAGATCAAGCCCCTGCTCGAGTTGACCTGGGGGGCGCTTGGCGAGGGGGAAGAAGGGGCATCCCTTGGCGTTACCGCGGGGGACAAGGCCGCGCTGGGAGAGGCGTTGGTAAGAGCTTTTCCGTCCAATAAGGAATACCTCGCCAGCTATCTCTCTGCTTTTATCGAGTCCAACGATCCTATGTCCGTAGAGCGGGCCTTCTTCAATGCCTGCGGCATCGAGGATGCTCCTGACAAGGTAGAGGCTCTGGATCGGCTCAACCTGCTTCTCGAATACAAGCCGGGGGCGATCGTCTACCATGAGTCCGGCTGGGGAATGGGAGAGGTGCTCGAGGTCGATGCCCTGTTAGGCCAGGTCAAGGTCGACCTGGATGAGAAGAAAGACCACAGGATCAGCATCGACGCGGTTGACTCGATCCTGCAACTGATACCGGTGGATAGCTTTCGCGGGTTGTGTTATCGATCGTCCGAAGAGCTCACGAGGATGGTTGAAGAGGATCCGGTCAGTCTGGTTCAGAAGGTACTGGATGATTTCGGCAGCCCCATGGCCCAGAAAGACATCAAGGCTCACCTGACCGCCGGCGCCATCGATGCCAGCGGCTGGACTCGTTGGTGGGGGCGAACGAAGAAAGAATTGCGAGCGTCGGGCTTCTACAGGATCGGGGATCGCTCTCCCTACCATGTCGAAAAGCTCGATGAAGCTGTCAGCTTCGAGGATGAATTGATCGCGCGTTTCAAAACCGCTGAGTGGAAAGACGGTCGACTCGCCGTCAGGGAGTTGCTCAAGGGCGGCGAGAAGAAATACCCGAATGCCTATCCTGAGCTGGTCTCCGGTCTGATCGCCCTGCTGGGCCCGGGCTCGAATAAAGACAAGTCTCTCGAGATCTGCCTCTTCCTGTCCCGGGTAAAGGACGTCGACGATTCCTGGGTCGAGGTCTTCAAGCTGATCACGAATGAGGAGATGGTGGCCGCTCTCGAGGCTCTCCCCGTCGGAGAAGATCCCCGCAAGGTTTTCAAGATCCTGGGGGAGCTCAGGGCGGATGATCAGCTTCCCGTGGCTATCGATGCATTTATCTGCAAGTCTGACAATATCAGGAAGGTCGCCTTCGAGGTGCTTGATTCGATAGGCGCGGACGAGTTGACAAAGATGTGTTCGCAGGTCTATGCCTCTCCGAGGATCGCGCCGGAGGCCTGTCTCTGGCTTCTCAAACGGCGTTTGACGGGGCAGACCGGAACAGGACTCGAGTCGCTCTTTGAGCGCACCCATCGCGAGCTCCTGATTCTCATGGTCGATCTGCTCGAGCATCTCATCGACAAGGAGGCGCGCCTGGGCCGTAGCCTGGTGAGAGATCTTATCAAGAAGATTGAGCCTCTCATGTTCCACGAGGATGGAGCTTTTTTCAGAGAGGCCATCGAGATCATGGAGACCCCGGAGCGCGAGATGGTTTACAGGCGGGTTCTGAGGAACCAGGAGTACCTTCCCACTAACGCGCACAGGTTCCTCGACATTATCAGCCAGATTGAGCCTGTCATCAGCCTGGAGGATCAGGTTCCCGACTGGGAAAACCCCGACATTATCTTCTCGACCAGCAAGGGTGAGGAGACTCTCAAGGAAGAGTTGCGGGAGCTCAACGAGGTCAAACTGCCGGAGATCGCCAAGGCGATCGGGGCGGCTGCCGATCTCGGAGACCTGAGTGAAAACGCCGAGTTTACCTCGGCTCTCGAGGAGCGGGACAACCTGGTCAGCAAGGCTGAGAAGATCCAGGATGACCTTAAGAAGATTGTCCTCATCGATGTCTCCCAGTCTGAAGAGGGAACCGTCGGCCTGGGCTCAAAGGTCAGCGCTGAAAACCTGGAAACGGGAGAGAAGGTTACCTACGCGGTACTCGGACCCTGGGATGGCGGCCCGGAGGATGGTGTGCTCAATTACCGGAGTCCGCTGGGCCAGTTCTTCCTGGGCGCAAGCGTCGATGATGAGCTCGATGTCGTTCTCCCAGGCGGCACTGCCCGCTACAAAATCCTCGGGGTCGAGTCGATCTTCGACTGATCCAGCCTCGATCTTTTCAAGGCCAGGCTAAAAATCAGGGATTCCTTCTGCGGCAGGACGTTTCTGGTTTTAAGATAACCCTGTTGGATGTTTACAAGGCATGGGGCTGCCTTGTCCGTCCCGGGACCGATCCAGGGTCCTGATTCAATATTCGTTACCTCTTTTTCGGTTTTACCGGGGTGGTTCATCATGTCGTCATCTCACTCATCTTACAGGAAATATTACAAGGATCCCCTGGAGCTCGTTTCCCGGTTACAGGATCTCGTCGATAACCGGGACAGCTACCCGGGCGCGGAGCTCTTCCTCCAGATGTTCGAGAGAGTCTTCAGGATGGTTGGAGACGAGACCTTCACCGCAGACCTGAAGATGTTGAATCATGCCCTGCTGGAACTGCGCTATGCCTTCAAGGTGTTCGCTCCTTACAGGTCCGTACGCAAGGTTTCCGTCTTCGGGTCGGCCCGGACACCCAGTGACCGCTTCGAGTACAAAATGGCCGAGAGGTTCGCTAACCTGGTTACGCGCCTGGGCTATATGGTTATCACCGGAGCGGGTCCCGGGATCATGGAGGCTGCCCAGGGCGGGGCCGGCCGGGCGAGGAGTTTTGGTGTGAATATCAGGCTGCCGTTCGAATCAAAAGCGAACGAGGTGATCCAGGACGACCCCAAGCTCATCCATTTCAAATACTTCTTCACTCGCAAGGTCTGCTTCCTGAAAGAAACCGACGCGGTCGTTATCTTTCCCGGCGGCTTCGGAACCCATGACGAGGCCTTTGAATCGTTAACCCTGGTTCAGACAGGCAAGAGCCACCTCGTTCCGATCGTATTCGTCGATCGCCCCGAGGGAACCTATTGGAGTGACTGGCTCAAGTATATACGCAAACACCTCGTTGATTCAGGCTATGTGGATGGGTTCGATGAGAGCCTTTTCCAGGTGACCACGAGCGTTGACGAGGCGGTGGCCACGGTTGACAGGTTCTACCTCAACTATCATTCCTGCCGCTACGTGAGGCCCCTGCAGGTGATCCGGTTGAAACACCCTGTCAGCGATGAACTTTTAAAGCGGCTCAATAGAGATTTTCGGGACATCACTGTGGCCGGTTCCATCGAGAGGCTTCCCTGTGCTCTCGAGCCGGAGATTGATGAGCCGGAGGCTCTCGACCTTTACAGGATAGCTTTCCGCTTTGACCGCAAGAGCTATGGTCGTCTTCGAGAGATGATCGATGTTCTGAACGATGACGCGGCGGGCTGAGGGGAGAGGTTGACCTACGGTTTGATTTTCCGTGCGCGGCCGGGTCAGGCAGGACCTGAGTACTCAAACAGGTTCTTTTCCGTTTCCAGGATTCGCAGGAGATCGAGCTCTGCAGGGGAGGGAATACTGTTCGCCAGCCGGTTCCAGATATCTCTGATAAGAACCTCCGTGGTGGGGGGCGGCGTACTCCCGGTTTCGAGCACCTCGTTGAGGTTCCGATGATCGATCGGTTCGATGACCTTCTCGTTCACGATCGTGTCAAGAAGCTCCAGGGAGATGATTTGGCCTGTCAGAGGGTCCGGGGTTCCGCTGATGACCACCTCTAGATCGTAGTTGTGTCCGTGGCCGCCCTCGTAGCTGCATTTTCCGAAGACCTCGAGGTTCCAGTCGGGATCCCGGTCGGGTCTCGATAGCCGGTGGCCGGCATTGAAACGATAGAGACGGCCAAGGTAGACGGTGCTCATGAAGATTCTCCGCGATACTCGGCGTAGAGAAAGGAGTCTTCTCTCAGCCTCACCCTCGAGAGCTGGACCTCTTCTTTACTGAATTCAGGTTCGATGAGGTTCCAGATGTAGACGGCCAGGTTCTCGGTTGTCGGTATGTTGTCCCTGAAACCCTCGACCTCCTCGTTGATGTGCCGATGGTCGAAACGGCTGACGATTTTTTCCCGCAGGATCTCATCGATACGGCGCAGGTTGATCACCATTCCTGTGAGAGGGTCCACCGATCCGCGAATCGTAACCTCGAGTTCGTAATTGTGGCCATGTCCGTACGGATTGTTGCAGGCGCCGAACACCTCGCGGTTTTTTTCAGGTGTCCAGTCCTCCCGGTGGTAGCGGTGGGCTGCGCAGAACCGGACCTTCCTGGTGACGTCTACTGATCCCGGGGCGCTCATGACAGGGAGATCCCTCCATCTACCGTGATGACCGACCCGGTAGTCCAGGAGGAATCATCTGATGCCAGGAACAGAACCAGTGAGGCTATCTCATCCGTGGTGCCGACCCGTCCAAGCGGATGCATGCCGCCGGCCGACTCGAGGAATTCGCTGTGCGAAGCTCCCGCGTCGCCCTCGCGTCCGAGGTGGATCGGGGTGTCGACCACGCCGGGGCAGATCGCCATGACTCGCACTCCGTTGCCGGCCTCCTCGATGGCGCAGGATTTCGAGAGCATGACGAGCCCGGCCTTGGCCACGCAATACGCGGCAGAGCCTGGGACCGGGCGCAAGCCGAGGGTTGATGAATTGTTTACGATGACTCCTCCGCCATTTTCTCGCAGCAGGGGGAGCGCGGCCCTTGTCATCATGAAGGGACCTGTGAGGTTGGAGGCGAGGGCTTCATTCCAGTTCTCGATGGAGGTGTCCGCTACCGCGGCGGGCTGGTAGGTACCGGCATTGTTGAAGAGAAGATCCAATCGTCCCCATCTCTCTCTAACAGCCTCCACCACCTTTTCCGCGTCTCCTGGCGTCTCGTGGTGTCCGCTGACGACCAGGCAATGTTCCTCACCCAGTTCGGCGGCGAGCGTCTCCAGCTTGGATTCCGTTCGCCCGAAGAGGGCCGCCTTTCCGCCGGCCTCACAGTGTCTCAGGGCTGTGGTTCGTCCGATCCCGGATCCCGCTCCTGTGATGATCGCGACCTTGTTGTCCATTTTCCTGGCGAGCCCATTGCTGTTGGAGGTGAGGGGCAGATTCCCTGCTTAAAGATCAAAAATAAAACGATACGCCTCTTGGAGCGACATTTCAACTTGTTGAGCTCGATTGAACACGCCAGCAGGGATCTGGTTTTGACGGGGAGTCTGTGTTAGTTATTACTTTTGTGATTCGGCACCTAAGCTGGTTTTCTACCGGAAGTGGAAGGAACTGAATGAGCGACTACAGGAAGCTTGTCCAAAAAGAGGCCCTGGAATTTCTGAAAGAGTCCTGGGATCAGTACAAGGCGGACGAGGGAGAGTTCGGCGGAGCCTCTTCTCTTCCGAATCTTGCCCAGTGGATCGATGCCGGGGAGGTTCTCTCCGGACGAATCAGCGAGATCTCCGCGAAGTGGGGTCATCGGGATTATCTCTGGGTTGAGTCCAATACCCGCAACCCTTCGCGCGAAGCCGGGGGTGATCGTTCAAGCAAGGCTTTTGCGAGCTTCCTGCAGGATGTTCGTTACGAGGTGAAAAAACTCGCAAAGAAGAAGCGCTGAAGGCGCTCAGGCTCCCGGATCTTCTTCAGGAGCCCCCGCGGCGCGCGATTGGTCCCGGGTAGGATAGAGAAGACTGTCCATGCTCAAATGGCTTGAGTCTCTCCGCCGGGCCCGCTGGATGAGCATCGCCGCGGCGTTGCGCAGATGCCGGGGCCGGGTGCTGCGGGCTATGAACCGATTGAAATAATTCTGCGAGTGCATCCAGTTTCGGTTACGTCGACACAACTCACCTACGAGGTAGAGATAGACAGGGTTCTTCTCCTTGCGCAGGGATTTTCGGAGATAGGCTATCGCCTGCCGGAGGTATCGATGCCGTAATCTCTCGGCCGTGTTTTTATCGAGGGCCGCCGGGATGTCGAGGCGAAGACCCCAATACGCCCGCAGCATCCTCATGCCGGTTTCAAGCGGCTCATATCCGAGCAAGGGTGAAAGCAACCCTGCCCAGTAATATTGGAGGTGAGTGGGCGGGTCTCCCGCAGAGCGGTCCGTTTTAAATTCGTCATCGAGTTTTTCTATGTATTCCCGGAAATAAGCCTCGATGGTCAAGGCCGCGATGCGGCCGCCGAGGAAGTCCCGGCTGTAGCCGGAGAAACGGCAGTCAGGGCAGGAGTGGATCTCGACCCTGATGACATGCGGAGCCTTGGTGTGAATCAGGAGATCCGTGTCCTGGCCCAGCACCTCGCAGCCGCCAACCTCGCGTACATGGAGTTGACAGCCGCACATGGGGCATACGGTTTCAATCGTCGACCAGCAAATCATGGCAGGACGATACTCCTGGTGCGGTGGTTGCGTTATTTCAGACAGGGGCAGGGCTGTTTTCAGCCGGGTGGACCTGCCGCTTCGCGCGGTCTGCGGGGTCAACCCTGGTTCAATTGTATCACCTGTCTGCGGACTCGCCTCGAAAGCCGGCTGGCGATTGCTTACCCGGTGCGGACAAATACCTCACAGAAGGCTGACCTGCCGCTGAACTCGCGCAGGGTATGCGCCAGTCCCGGTTGTTTCAGGGAATCCGGGGTCATCAAGAGGCTTCCATGCCAGTGACATGGAGGCTGGGGAGAGCTCTCAGCGGGTCTTTTTACTGCCGGGGAGAGCCCGGCCGATTTTCCGCCTCGCGTTGATCATCTTGCGCCCAGCCTTGGATTTCATACGGTAGCGAAATCCTCTGCGCTGGCGTTTTCTGGAGGTGGTTCGAATTCTGACTTTCATCGGTCGGCTCAGTCTCTTGCTACGACTTTAATTGAAGCCGAGGATTATATTCTCCCGGGGGCGACAATTCAAAGAACAATCTTGCCGCGTCCCAGGATGTCGTGAAGATGGATCATTCCACCTGGCTTGCCCAGAGGGTTGAGGACTACAAGTGAAGTAATGCCATGTACTTCCATTACCTGGAGCGCATCTTTGGCGGATGCTGCGGCATCGATGGTCAACGGGTCACGGGTCATCACCTCACCCACTGGAGTCCCGAGGTCGATTGATTCGGAGCTGTCCTGCTTCTGAACGAGGATTCTGCGGAGGTCTCCATCTGAGAGGATACCAGAGAGGTCTCCGTTTTCAGAAACAACCAGGGTGACGCCAAGGTTCCCCTTGTCCGTCATCTCGGAAATAGCGTCCCGGAGGCTGGCCTCTGCTGTAACGGTCGGAAGCTCCTTACCGCTGCGCTGTATATCCCGCACCTGGTAGCGCAGGCGCTGGCCCAGGTCTCCTCCGGGGTGGTAGTGGGCGTAGTTCTCAGCCGTGAAGTTTCTCTCTTCCAGGAGGGCCATCGCGAGCGCATCACCAAGAGCGAGGGTGACCGTGGTGGAGGCGGTGGGCGCCAGGCCAAGGGGGCAGGCTTCTTTCTCTACCCCGGTGTCGAGGGTCAGGGAGGCGAGCTTGCCGAGGGAGGACTCCCTGTTTCCCGTGAGGGCGATGATCTCGACTCCCAGCTGGCTGGCCGCGTTGCTGACGGCGAGAACCTCGGAGGTTTCGCCGCTGTTGGACACCGCCAGCAGCACGTCGGAAGATGTCAGCATTCCGAGGTCGCCATGCAGCGCGTCTACCGTGCGAAGGTAGAAGGCCGGGGTGCCGGTGGAGGAGAGGGTGGCGGCGATCTTTTCCCCGATGGTGCCGGACTTACCGACGCCGGTGAGGGCGACACGGCCCTTGAGTTCCAGGAGCTTTCTGACAAGCTCGCTGAAGCTCTGGTCAAGCTCGGAGGCCTTCTGGAGTATGGCCTTGCCTTCCTCCTCGAGAATTCTCCGCCCTTTTTCGATAATATCGTCAGAATTGGCGCACATGGAACTGAGGGTTAACACCACGGGGGGGTTGTGTAAAGTGATAATGCCCGATCGATAAATACGAGGCCTTTTATCGTTGGTTCAAAGGTGCCTGCAACGCTCGTCGTTCTCAACATCAAAAATGCCGATGGCAGCGGTCCTCGGTATTGGGTTATCTTGCGCCAATCATGGCTGGAATCAAATCCTCACCTGAAAAAGAAACGCTGCTGCTTCGCGGGGCGCGTGTGCTCAGCGGCGGAGAAGATCTCGGCAGGACCGGGGTGCTCGTCAGCGGCGGCCGGATCGTCGCGATGGGGACAGAGGCCGCGAAGAAGGCGAGGGGGATCCGCTGCGAGAGGTTGAAGCTCGATGGGTACACGCTCACGCCCGGCTTTGTGGACCTGCACACCCACGGGGCTGCCGGCGTCGACTTTGTCGAGGCCTCGGCCGAGGAGTTTGAGACGGCCATGGCTCACTACCTTGCCCATGGCGTGACCTCGCTCCTGGTGAGCATCTATCCGACCAGCTGGGCGAAGTCCCTGAAGGTGCTCGAGAGGATCAGCTCCTACATACGACAGGGCTACGGGCGGGGTGTCGCCTTCGGGATTCACCTCGAGGGCCCGTTTGTGAGCCCGGCTCGCCCCGGGGCGCTGCCGAAGAGCTGTTTCCGGAGCCCCTCTCTGAAGGACCTCCGCAGGCTTCTCGCGGCCGGGGATGGGCTGGTGCGTACGATGACCCTGGCGCCGGAGCTGAAGGGAGCGAGGGGACTCATTCGCTTCTGTCAAAAGAACAAGGTGGTGCCGGCCTTCGGGCATTCCAACGCCGACTATGGGGAGACCTGCGGGGCCATCACCGGCGGTATTCGCTACGCCACCCATCTCTTTAACGCGATGAATGGAATTCACCACCGCTCACCGGGAGCCGTCACCGCCTTGCTGGAGGATCCGCGGGTCGCGGTCGAGGTCATCTCCGATGGACATCATGTACAGCCTCCGGCTCTTCGCCTCATCAACCGATTGAAGAGCGAGGACAGGGTGATTCTTGTCAGCGATTCCACCCATCCCTGCGGATTGAAGGATGGTCGCTACCGGTTTGCCGGGGCCGAGGTCGACCTGCGGGATGGAGTGGTTCGGCAGAAAAACGGTACCCTTGCCGGCAGCGCCCTGACCCTCGAACGTGCCCTCGCGGTCCAGGTGAAAGAGGTGGGGACACCTCTCGAGAAGGCCGTTCGCTATTGCACAAAGAACCCCGCAAGTGCGGTGGGGGCCTCCCGGAGACTCGGTTCCATCGCTCCCGGTCGCTCGGCCGACCTGGTCCTTCTCGACCCCAAGTTCCGAGTAAAAGCGACCTGGCTCAAGGGGGCGCTTTCTCACGTCAGAGGTCGTTTGCCTGTATAGGTTTACAGGGGTCTCTCGACGGGGACAGATGTCCGGGAGCATGGTAAGCTTGATGGTACGCGCCAAGCCGGCGCTGTCGGAGGTCTCCCCGAATGCGCGATTACCTGTATTTCCTGCTTTTCACCCTGGCCCTGCTGTCGGGATGTGATCGTTCATCTACGGCTCCGCCTCGTCTGATGATCAACGAGGTGATGGCTCGAAATGAAACGTTCACCGATTTCGAGTCTGCAGGCCTTCCACCCCAGGACTGGGTAGAGATTTTCAATGCCGGCGAGAACCCTCTGCGCATGGAGGGGTACACCCTCTCGGACAATTTCGACAGGCCGAAGAAGTATAAATTCCCCGCAGGGCTGGTCCTTCCCGCCGGTGACTTCCTGGTGGTCACTCTTGCCGGTCCAGGCCAGGTAGAGGATTTCTACGAATACAATCCCGCCACGCCATTTCATCTTCGAGCAGACTTTGCCCTGAATGATGAGAGAGATTCCATTTTTCTTTTCGCCAATGGAAACCAGGTGGATCGGATGGTGGTCAGGAACCTGGATGCCGATTCAAGTGTTGGGCGTTATCCCGATGGCGGTGTCTCGGTTGGCAGATCCTTCGCTCCGACTCCTGGAGCAGGCAATTATGAGCACGGCACTCTTCGAACACGTTTCGCCGCCGGCGGCGGACCCCAGCCGAGCTTGTGTACTCCCGAGGCCGAACCTGTCAGGGTGAGATTTACCGTTCTGACGGATCCCGATTTTCCGTTGCCGCAGGTAGCCCTGGAATATATCGCCAGGCCGGGCTGTGAGGTGACAGACCAGGAGCCCGCCATTTGCAACGTGCTCTTCGAGGAGTCGGCTGTCGTGAATTCGGCGGAGATGACATTTGAGCAGCTGGCGTGCGGGGGAAGCGAGGGGGAGCTTGATCCTCAATGTCCCCAGGAGACGTCCGATGGAAGCTACGGCAACCAGCTTGTCCGGGTGCTCTCCTATGAGGCGCTGCTTCCATCAGCGGCTGAATTGGGAGATGGGGCCACCATCCTGTGGAAGCTCACCATAGCTGACGCGCTTGGTGAGATGAGCCTGTGCCGCTGCTATACCTTTGGCGGCGGTTGCGAGACCCTGGTCATCAACGAGTACCAGGCGCGGAATATCGACACGATGAAATTCGTCTGTGAGACCTGTGAAGACAACCAGTCCGTGCGAACGCCGGACTGGATC
Organism: Planctomycetota bacterium; assembly: GCA_965659285.1. Taxonomy (GTDB): domain Bacteria; phylum Planctomycetota; class UBA8108; order UBA8108; family UBA8108; genus UBA8108. The sequence goes on from CBFHWB010000095.1 coordinate 15,984, forward strand.
GAGGTGCACAACTACGGCGACGATCCGATCGACATCAGCGAATTCGGCCTGGTCGGGCGCAACGCGGCCAGGGACAATAACCTCGCCACCTGGATGTTCGGCAGGGATACCGATGGCGCTCCGGACCCG
>CBFHWB010000096.1:0-6655 GCA_965659285.1 Planctomycetota bacterium
TTCAAGGAATCCGCTGCTGTCGTCGATGAGGAGAGAGAACAGCCGGCGCCATCTCCCCCTCCTTTTCCTGATGTATAGCGTCATGATGCGTTCAAGGGCCACTTACATAAGAAGATTGCCAGAGCCGTTTCCCTGCAGGAGGCCGTACGGATGGGGAAGGTGATCCTGGAGGTAAAGCTCGAGGAGCTTGAAGGTGAACATCAGGTGGTGATTCTCTTTCACCCCGATCTCCGGAAGCAGACCGGTAAGACCGCCGAGGTGAAGCTGGTTCTTTCCTGCAGGGTGGAGGAATCCAGTCCCATCAACAAAAACATCGAAAAGCGTATCGAAACCTTCACCATCCAGGATCCGGTGCACACCGTCCGCTGCGATCTTCCCGGGAGATTTTTTACCTACGAGGGCTCCTCGATTCAGCTTGTGGGATGGATATCGGTCGATGTGGGCAGTGCCCGCTTCGTGCAGAAATTTGAGAAGCCTCTCAGGATTGTCGAGCCGGAAGCGGCTTCGCAGGAAGAGGAGCTTGAGAGGATCAGTCCTCCGGACGAGGTGTCCTATGTGAAGAATTTCTTCCTGCTCCCGACGGACAGTCAATTGATTTACGCAGGATTGTTTCTTGCCACCCTGTTCGCCCTGTGGCTGGCGGAAGAATTCCTGGTGACGAGTGTCCTGCGAATGAATGATGACCAGATGGAAATGGCGTTGGCGGTGATTGTTCTCGTCGGTTTCTTTTTTGTCTACTTATGGGCCAGGAGCAGGTCTCTCTTCAAGCCGGAGCTCGGCCTGCGTTTCAAAATTCCCGGAGGACTTTCCGATCAGCCTGGTCATGAGTCGAAGATCAACCGTGAGTCGCGCTTCCAGGTCTCCGACTGGCTGGAGGGCGCGGCGGAGGCGGATCTTCACGGCGTCCGGCTGCGCGTGGTGGCGGGCAATATTGAGAAGGGAAGACACGTGGGGGAGCGGGAGGTGGACGCTTCGAAAGGCGTCGCTCACTTCTTCAAACCATCGAGTTGGAAGGTCAAGGAGAGCTCTGTCAAGGTGCGCCCGCTGGTTCTCTATGACAAGACAGTAGAGCAGCTTCCCAGGGGATCGAAGCTGGCGGCGTATTTTAACGATCCGCTGGATCTTCAACCGGTCTTTACCCGGCTCTACCCGCCTGATCTCGTGGCGACCGGCGGCGACGGTGAGCGCCTTCCGCTGGAGGAATGGACACACGGCCTCGGGTATTATCTCGAGTTTCAATTCCTGCATCCGACCCTGGTTGACGTTACGTTTGAGGTTTCGTCGAGCTATTTTGATCCTCTCGAGTTTTACAGGAACCCCGGCATCGAACCGCCGGTGGAGCAGGGGGGCGGGAGCGATCACGGCGAGGAGGAGGAAATCAAGCCGCCTGCCCCTCCAGGCCCGGCTGAATAGGCCGACGGCCCTGGATGGGAGAGCTTTGCAGTGGCCACTCCGCGTGCGAAGATAGGGTCTTCCCGCAGCCCTTATTGTTGAAGTGATCTATGATATTTCTAAACCCGCGCCGCCTGGCTCCCCTGTACCTCGCCCTGCTTCTCTCTACCCTGGTCTCTTCTTCAGCCGGCGCTCGGGAGTGGACTCGTTTTCGCGGTCCTAACGGCTCCGGCGTGAGCGCCGCGAAGACGGTTCCGGCCAAATGGAAGGAGAGCGATTTTAACTGGAAGATAACCCTGCCGGGAAAAGGGATCTCCTCTCCGGTCGTCTGGGATGAGCTGGTTTTCGTCACCGCGGCAGACAATGCCGCGCAAAAGCGAACCCTGCTGGCGATCAGCGCCCGGGACGGTAAGGCCCGGTGGACGAAAGATTTTCCCTACAAGACCTATCGCAAGCATCGAAACAACAGCTACGCCTCCAACACTCCCGCAGTAGATGGCGAGCGGGTCTACACCCTGTGGCAGTCAAAGGGCGGCTCCCAGCTGGTGGCGAATGACCATACAGGCGCAGAGAGCTGGCGCTACGACCTCGGCCCCTACCTGCATGGGCAGGGCGGCGGCACCTCCCCGATCATTTTTGAGGGTATGGTGATCATCTCGAATGACCACAAGAAGGGAAGCTTCCTGCTGGCGGTCGATCGGGCAACCGGCAAGGAACGCTGGAAGATCCCGCGCGAGGGTAAGAGGGCCTGCTACTCGACCCCCTGCGTTTTCAGCTCGGATGGCCGCCCGACGGAGATCGTCTTCGTTCATTGCTTCGAGGGGATTGTCGGTGTGGATCCGCAGAGCGGCCGGCAGAACTGGATGATCGATGTCTTCGGCACCTTTCCCCAGCGCGCTGTGGGTTCCCCGGTGGTCTGGAAGGATCTGCTGATTGCCAACTCCGGCGCTCTCAACGGCGGCAAGAATGCCGTCGCCGTTCGTCCATCAACCAGCGGAAAAAAACACGGTGTGAAGGAGGTCTACAGGATCTCGCGATCGGCTCCGCATGTTCCCAGTCCGCTGGCATGGGACGGGAAGCTCTTTCTCTGGAGCGACCTGGGAGTCGTCACCTGCTGCAAGGTGGAGACCGGCGAGGTCATCTGGCAGAAGAGAGCCGGAGGCGGCGGTAATTTTCACGGGTCGCCGGTCTGCGTTGATGGACGCCTGTTCTGCGCTGATGATAAGGGTACGGTTGTTGTCTTGTCGGCATCGGAGAAGTTCGCGGAGTTGGGCCGGAACGAGCTTGGCGACACCTGCCGGTCGACTCCTGCGGTGAGCGGAGGCCGCATGTTTGTCCGTACCGAGAGCCGGCTCTTTTCGGTGGGGGGCAAGAAGGACTGACGGACCTGGTTCCGGCTCAGCTGGCGAGGATCCTGGCAAGCTCCAGCAGGCTAGCGGGCAGCTCACGGGTCTCCTTCCAGGCCAGCTCGAGCTCGACCAGGGTGACCTGTCCATTTCGGCTTGCCACCAGCTTCGAGGACTCTCCCGACAGCAGTGCGTCAACCGCAGCCTTTCCGAAGAGCCCTCCCTGGATCCTGTCAGCGGCGCTGGGGGCGCCGCCGCGCTGGATGTAGCCCAGGACCGAGACACGCGGATCGTAGTCTGACTGGTCGGAGATCTTCCGGGCGATTTCATAGGCGTTGCCCGCGTCGTCTCCCTCGGCGACCACCACGATACTGGAGACCTTGCCGGCCTCGCGGCAGCGCTCAAGCTGGGCGCAGAGCGCTGTGATATCCGTCGGCACCTCCGGCAACAGGACTCCTTCGGCGCCGCAGGCGAGCGCCACCTGGAGCGCGAGGAATCCCCGGTTGCGGCCCATGACCTCGACCAGGAAGAGCCGCTCGTGGGAGGTGGCCGTGTCTCGGATCTTGTCGATGGCCTCCACCGCGGTGTTGACGGCCGTGTCGAACCCGAGGGCATAGTCAGTTCCGCCTACATCGTTGTCGATGGTTTTCGGTATGCCGATGAGCGGCAGGTTGGTCTGGCGCGCGAGCTTCGAGGCGCCGTTCAGGGAGCCATCGCCTCCGATCACGACCAGGCCGTCAATTCCGCGTTCGAGGAGGTTTGAGGCGGCTTTCTCTCGCGCCTCGGGTTCCCTGAATTCCGGACAGCGGCTGGAGCGGAGAACGGTTCCGCCCAGGTTGACGATTCCCGCGACGCTGCGGGCATCCATGTGTTCCATCTCGTTATCGATGAGGCCTCGCCACCCGCGGTGGATCCCGATGGTCTCGATGCCGCCGGCAAGGGCCGTTCGTACAACGGAGCGAATGCAGGGATTCAGGCCCGGGCAGTCTCCTCCGCTGGTCAGCAGTGCTATTCGTTTCAAGTGCGGGGGTGCTCAGCAGCCGAGGTCGTCGTCGGTTGGATCCATTCCGGCCCTGGGGAAAGGCATCCGGGGCCTGTCCCCGCCGGAAAACAGGAAGCGCAGGAGCAGGATTCCATCGGAGATGTCGATTCTTCCATCATCGTTGGAGTCTGCCGCATCTTCACAGGACAATACCCTGCCGCCTCGGAAGAGATAATCCAGCAGGAACACGGCATCTGTCAACTGGATGGTTCCATTTTGGTCTGAATCGCCCCGCAGGAAGGTTGCTCCCGCAAGCGCGGTAACCTGGCCAGGCATCGCCAGCGGACTCACGACGCGTCCCTTGGCGACGGTGGTGTATTCGAGCTCCACCGGCGGCGAACCTATACCGCTGGCGAGCTCCACCCGGGCGCGGTCGCCGACAGAGAGCTCCGCTGATATCGATACCAGGAGCCTGGCGATGACCAGCTCCTCCGCCACTGGAATGTTGGGGGTCGTGTCCGTCAGTGACATCACGATACCGAAGGTGGTAATGCCTGATTCGTTGTCGATATTGGCGGCTGCGAAGCTGGCCTCGTTCGTTAGCAGGTTCTCGGTGCTGACCTCGTTCATGGTGAGCTCGGAGGTTTCGTAGGAGACAGCGAAGGAGACTCCAGTCAGAGCCTCGTCGGATGTACACAGGATGTCGACGGGGATGCGGTTTCCCCCGATCGGACCCTCACTTTCGGCGACGCGCAGGACCTTGGACCTGTAGTTGAACGCGTCCTGGAGTCGAGCCAGCGTTCCATCCTGGGCAACGGTTACGTCAAAGATCCCGCCACTTCTGCGGCGGGGAAGGCTGCCTCGAATCATCCGGGAATCAATCCACACGGAATCTTCGAGCTCAACACCGCCGATGCGAACCTCGGCGGCGGAGCTGAAATTTTCGCCTGTCACCGTCACCGGGATTCCGCCGGTAACGGGACCCTCTCGGGGTGAGATGGCGGCGAGCTCAGGAGCCGGGGAGAGATAACGATAGCCGTCTTCAAGGACGACATCGCCCAGCTCGCTGGTCAGGCGGATGTCGGCGGCTCCCGCGTTACCGGAGATCATGCGGTGGACCCTGATGAGGCAGCAGTCCTCGATGGTCCAGGCCGAGGAGGACAGCCGGCGTCCGCCTACGTAGAGCGTAGAGTTCTGGTCCCAAGTGAAGTTGCGGCCGCGGATGAGAACTTCGTTTCTTCCCGCGGCCGGTCCGGAGCTCGGCTCAACATCGAGGATGCTCGCTGCAGGATTTGCGCCGGCCCGGGTGTCGTAGAGGAATTCGACACCCGCCAGGTCATCCTCGTGCAGGGTTCTCAGATGCTGTCCTCGGTTCAGGGCGGCCGCGTACATTGTCGATGTCCGGATGCCGCTGTGGTCAAGCCCGATCGCGTGGCCGAACTCGTGGGCGGCGATTCCCCTGATGTCCATCGTGCCGCTGGGCGGATCCTGGGGACCGCTCCATTCGTTGGCGGTTCCGAGGCTTTCCGAGAACAGCACCATGTCAAATCCCTCGATGCGAGAGCCAACGCCGGAGATGAGAGTTACGGCCAGCGCGTCGCCTCCATCCTGGTTACTCCAGGACACCGTGTTGATGCCGTCGTTGTCATTGAGTCCTGTGGCTGTCGTGGTGCCGAGGTAGACGAAACGCAGGTCCGCCACGGATTGTTCCCGCCAGCTCTCAGCTGAGCAGGAGATGAGCTCGAGCTGCTGCTCGCGGGTGCCGCTCAGATCCTGGTCTGGAAAGTTCGGGTTGATCCTGTAGTTCACCCGGCCGGTACGCCAACTCATCCCCAGGGTCTCGAAGGCCTGCGTGGTTGGAGAGTGCGTGGCCCAGACGAGACCCAGGATAAGCGGCAGGATCAGAGCTGCTCGTTGGAGACCTCTCATCTGTCTGCCCTTCCCTTCTCCCGCGTTCCGCGGCCGGAAGATCTTCTTTCCAGCAGCAGCCTCCTCACCATGAGCCGGAGAGCCTTCGCCTCCATGGGTTTCTTGACGGGGAGCTGTTGTGAACCGCGTACCAGGAGCTTGCCGGCGCCGTTCGCGCCGGGTCGGCCCCGCTCCGGGCTCGTCCGCTCGAGACGGTACTTGCCCTGGAACCAGCCGGTGGTCCAGAGGGAGTTGTTGAATTCGCTGGCGAATACCAGCACCTTTTCTCCCCGGCTGAAGGTTGGAGACGCGGCGCATCTCTGCCAGCGCTCCCCGATCCGACCCCCAAGGTAGCGGATGGTGATCTCGGTTATCTTGCCGGGGGCGCCTGGGGATTCGGCTTTGCGCGTGATCTCCGGGCGTTTGTCCTCGGAATCCTTCCAGACTTCAGAGACCTTGATTTTCACCTTCGTGATCATCGCTCGTCCGAGCCCGAGGAAATCTCCCCACTCGCTTTCTGTCGCGATGACCTCTCCGCAGAAGATGTGGCTTGACCGCAGGGTCAGCTTCTCGAGATCGAGCTCAACTACAGCCGCGCGGCCTTCAATGCAGGCCAGCAGGCAGAGCGCAGGCAGGAAGATCAGGCGGTGTTTTTTCATGACTTTGCCGGCTGCCTTGGGAGGCGTATTTTGTTGAAAGACCGGTTTGGTTCAAGCGCCTCGGAGCCCGAAGATGCTTTTGCCGTGAACCTATGATACTTTGCCCGGTCTGGAACGGCAGCAAAAACTGTCAGCCCTTCCGTGGTTCGGGGAAACGTGAGATTTCTGCGAATGATCCATGAGTGACAAGATCGAAAAAAACCGCCTCGCCGAGGTGGATAGCCTCATTCAAAAATATCCTGATGTGCCCCAGGAGGCGATCTTCAAGGAAGATCTGCTCCGGCTGGGAGTCAGCTTTTCCGAGGATGCTCTCCGGGTCTGCAGCGGATTCAAGCCCAAGTCCTACTTCATCTTCAGCTTCGATCTGC
>CBFHWB010000096.1:6665-15870 GCA_965659285.1 Planctomycetota bacterium
TTGAGAGCTCCCGAGGAGCTCTCCCTGGTAGGCGGCCCCCGCGGCTTCCGGCGCACTATCGTGAGCGTCAGGATCCATCCGGGCTCTCCATACCGGGTCGATATCATCGAGGGGAAACTGTCGTTGCTGGTAGAGGGGGAGGGGGTCTGCGAGATCGAGCTGCAGGAGATGCCGGAGTATTACCTGCGCGATCTGCGGAACGGTAGAACGATTTCGGAGATTGCGCCGACCATTGAATGGGGCTATCTCGTCTACCTGACGGTTTATCGCAAGTGCCAGTATTTCGGCTTCAAGGAAGAATGCCAGTTTTGCGACATCAACGAAAATGTTCGCCAGCAGAAGGAGGCGGGCAGACCCTATGAAACGGTGAAGCCCATCGAGGAGGTGGTGGAGGCTCTCGAGATTATAGATGAGACGGATGTCGAGAAACGCACCGGAGCCTATACCCTCACTGGAGGCAGCATCACCCGGCATCTGCGGGGTGAGGACGAGGCGACGTTCTACGAGGCCTACGCGCGGGCGATCAATTCCCGCTTTCCGGGACGCTGGATCTCCAAGATGGTCGTCCAGGCCCTGCCGCTTGATGATGTTAAGAGATTTCGGGATGCCGGAGTCCAGATCTACCATCCTAACTACGAGGTCTGGGATCGCCGTCTCTTTCCGATCATCTGCCCCGGCAAAGACGACTACGTGGGGCGCGATGAATGGATGAAACGTATTGTCGATTCGGCGGAGATTTTTGGCCCATCGCAGGTCATTCCGAATTTTGTCGCCGGCGTAGAGATGGCGGCTCCGCATGGATTCAAGACGGTAGAGGAGGCGCTCGCGTCTACTGGCGAGGGACTCGATTATTTCATGTCGCAGGGGATCACTCCCCGCTTCACCGTATGGTGTCCTGAGCCCCTGAGTGTCCTGGGAAAAGACCAGGGACCGGCTCCCCTCGAATATCATGTCGGGCTGCTGAGGCTCTGGCGTGAAACTCTCCTTCGCTACGGCCTCCCGGCCCCGCCGGGTTACGGGGAGCCCGGCGTTGGCAAGGCCGTCTTCTCGGTGAGTTCCTTCATGGACGCCCTGCCGGGGGATCTCGAGGTCGCTCGGCTTCCAGGTGAGTCGCGGGCCGCGGCCCGCAGCTGACTATCCGGACCCCGGTTATTTTTCGCCGCCGAGGCCGAACTCGCCTTTGCGCGCCCGGAGAGAGCTGTGAATGTGGGCGGCATTGTTCTGGAAATTGGAGAAGCTGATGATGAAGGCCGGTCCGTGAACGATGAAGGAGTGGCCTTCGCCAGGTTCCAGCTTTCCGCGCCAGGCGATCTGTACGTTTTCCAATTGCTTCGACAGGGATGTCTCCATTTCCTTTCGCAGGCTCGCATCCATATTCCTGGTATGTTCGAGTACCAGGTTGGTGAGAATCTTGGTCTGCACCTTGTTCATGCTTCTGGCGGCGAGCCCGGTCGGCAGGTTGGCGTTGTAGGTTGCCGACTGAGTCGCTTTTACCTCTTCCGGCTTTCCCTTTCCAAGCGCCGTCTTGAGCTGAGATTTGTCGAGGTTCAGCATCAGTTCCCGGCCGAGGTCTTCGATTTTTCCAAGGACCCTGAGTCCTTTCTTTGGTCCGGATTTGACTATGGCTGGGTTGGCTCCGTAGAAAAGAGGAGTGGAGGAGAGGACCTTCTTTCCCTCCAGGGTGAAGTTGACGCAGAGGTGATGGCCTTCAAAGCGCCACCCCCACTGTTCTTTCTTTCCCGGGGAGCCAAAGACACTCAGGTAGTAGTGTTCCGGGTCGCGGCTGAATCTCCTGTTCGGTCCCTCGATTGCCTGGAGGATGCTTTCGAGCGAGCGTACGTCGTTTACGGTCCTGGTTCCGGTCTCCCCCAGCGAGGCGACCAGGAGCTCCTGGACTAGCCTCTGCTGTTCCGGGTTCATTTCGCTCAGGGGTAGTCCCTTCCGGGGCCTGGGAATGAAATGCCAGTTCAGGCGTTCTTCATCGCTGAAGGCAAAGAGCGTCTTTTTTTTCTGGTTCGCGCCGAGCCTGCCGAGAACCTTTTCTACTGCAGCGGTGATGGCCTCGGCTGTCCTGGCGCTGGCGGCGGTCGCCTCGACCGAATTGAGCTGGCGGTCAAGGGCGGGGGTTAACAGCCAGACCGCCAGGAGGAGAACGCCGCTGGATAGAAAGACGATCTTGTTCATCTTGATTAGCCTTTGATTTCCCGGTTGCGAATTGAAAAGCGAATTGAGCCGAACAGTATACATTCCATGCGGTCTTTCGGCCAGTCCACTGGCTGAGCTCAGCCAAGCCCGTACCTGTCCAGGAGCAGGTCGAGCTTCCGCCTGTCCGAACTGGCGGTAACAGATCCTGTGCGTTGGACGCAGAGAGTTCCCAACTCACAGCCGAGCTTCGCGCATTCAAGAGGGTCGAGGCCATTGATCCTGCCGGCAAGAAATCCGCCGACAAAGTTGTCCCCGGCTCCGCAGGTGTCGATGGCCGTCACCTTCTCGGCAGGAATCTTTTCGACCTGTCCATCCCAGGAGACAACCGCTCCGCGTTCTCCCCGTTTGATGACGGCAATTGTGACTCCCAGGCCGTGGAGGCAGGCCAGTACATCTTCGAGCCTGTCCCTGCCGGTGATGGCGCGGGCCTCGGCCTCGTTCGGGAAGACCATATCCGCCAGTTCCAGGAGGGGAGCATGGGTCTCGGCCGGGTCGGAATCCGGCTCGAGATTGTCCCGGGAGACAAAGACATCGAGGCTGAGCTCGATGCCCGCGCTCTTGACGCTTCGGGCGGTCTCCAGGCAGGGATTGGGCCAGAATGAGCCGAGCAGTTCCGGCGCCGCCATGTGAAATACCTCCCAGGGCCTGGCCAGTGCCGCGGTCGGCAGCTCCCAGGAGTCATTGCTGCCGCCATGATGGACAAAGCTGCGCTCGCCGGCCTGGTCGTTGAGTACCAGGGTGACAGGAGCTCCGCAGTTCTCCCTTGTGAGCAGCAGGGACAGGTCGATCCCTTCGGCCGTGAGTAATTCGCGCAGGTGTCCTCCAAACACGTCATCACCCAGCACTCCGGCCAGGGCCGCGGGTACTCCAAGGCGGGCCGCCGTGACGGCCGTATTGGCTCCATTGCCCCCGAGCTCTACCCGCGGGCGTGGAATTCTCTCGATGCCGCCCGGGGGTGGAGGGTCGTGTGGAGGGATGTAGAGGTCCGCGCAGCAGTTTCCAATGATTGCGAGTCCGGGCATCAGGGAGTTTTCTTTCGGTATTGATTTAAGGCGCTGACGGCCTCGTTCGCGAAGGCGCGGCGCACATTCGAGATCTTCCTGTTCTGGCGGGTGGGATGGACCCGGTTGCTCAGGAGGATGATGTAGAGATCGTTTTCCGGGTCAATCCAGATAGAGGTTCCAGTGAAGCCGGTGTGGCCGAAGGAGTTCCTGCTTGCAAGCTCTCCCACCGAGCTTTTTTTCGAGGGCGTGTCCCAGCCCAGCGCCCGGCTGGAGCCTCCTGGAGAATTCTTGCAGCGTATGAAATTTTCGATCACCTTCCTGTCGAGCCTGCGGCTTTTTCCTCTCAGGGCGAGCAGCAGCTCGCGCGCGAGCCGGGACAGATCCGAGGAGGTGGAGAAGAGTCCCGCGTGTCCCGTGATCCCTTCGCCTGCGCGGGCGTTTTCGTCATGGACCTTTCCGTGAATGTACTCCTTCGTCTCCTTGTCAAGTTCTGTGGGAGCGATTCTTTTTTTTCTCGATGCCGGCGGATTCCTCAGGGTGTTCTTCATTCCGAGAGGTCTGAAGACCAGCTCCTCCTCAAGCGCGGCCAGCGGCTTTCCCCCGGTCTTCGCGGCGAGCTCTCCCAGGAGGATGAAGCCGAGGTCACTATAGCGGTAGAGGGAGCCCGGCTCCGCTTCCAGCGGCGTCTCCAGGATGACCTTCAGCAATTCCCGGTAGCTCTTGCAGGTCTTGTAGAGGGGTTTCCAGCTCGGGAGACCGGAGGTGTGAAGAAGAAGCTGCTCAACCGTCACCTTCTTCTTAAGCTCCCGGATTTTTTTCTCCAGCGAGGCGGGAGCGAAGGCCGGCAGGTGGCTGGCAACGGTGTCTTCGAGCGCCAGCTTCTTCTTCTGGACCAGGGCGGTGACTACGGAGGTCGTTCCGATGACCTTGGTCAGGGAGGCGAGATCATAGAGAGTCCCGGACCCCGGAACCGCGGCGGCCGGCAGTGACAGCTTTCCAGCGGTCTCCCTATCGAGGGCGAGTGTACCAAAGCCGCCGGTCCAGTAGCTTCCAGAGCTGGAGCCGACCGCCGCAGCGCAGCCCGGGAAGGCTCCGTCCTTGACGGCGGCGGCGAGAAGCCTGTTCACCCTGGAGAAGTCCGGAGCTGGCGCGGGGTTCACCGAGCAGGCCAGGAGCGCGGGAGCCAGGACCCAGACCGGTATATAGCGGCGGGAGAATTTCATGAAGGACATGATAGCCCGCAGGCCTCCTTCAGACTCCGAGGAATTCTCTGAGGTTGGACTCGTAGATGTCGTTGGCTTCCGGGGTGGCCATGTTGAGACGGAATTCATTGATAACCTTGATCGACATGGCCATCCATTCCTTCCAGCAGTCCACGCAGATGTCCTCCTGGACCCTGGCTCCGAGCTCTCCGGAAAAGGGAGCATCCTCCAGTCCTGGTCTCGCCTTTCTGCAGCGTTTGCAGACAAACGCGCCCGCCTCGATGGCCTCGGTATCTTCCTCAGTCGTAAGGTCGGGCGGCTCGATTCCATGATCGCTCAGCAGGGCGCTCATCGCATCCCGGGGCATGAACTCGCCGCGTTCATGGGCCATCAGGATGGATGCCTCCAGCAGCTCGATGGCCTCGGTTTTTTTCCCCAGCTCGAGCAGGGACTCGCCGAGGAATTGGCGGGCGACGCTATGCTCCTGGTTGACCTCGAGACAGTTCTTCAGCGAGGCCTCGGCCTCTTCAAACCTGCCGGCCTCCTTGTAGAGTTTTCCCAGGCTGAAGTGGGCCAATTCGTTCGAGGGATCCGCCTCGGCCATGTTCTTGAAGAGATTGATCTTGTCTTCGTTTTCCATCCGCGCTCCGATTCTTCTGCCGGTTCTTTTTAGCGAGGATCATTCTTTCAGTCCCGGTGACCGGGTGCAAGGCTGGTGATGGAGAAGCTGAACGGCCGGGGCGGTATGACCGGAAGACTCTTCCGATAACACTGGGGTCGGGGCAGAGCTGGTATTTGCTCTGAGCCTTGCAGGAGCCCTCAGAAGCCTTCCTGGGGCGATTACACTTGAGGCCGGAGACCATCTCCGCTGGTGGGCTCGATGGTAGAGTGTAGATGGATAGATTCTGAGGCACTATTCTCTACCTCCTTTCAAAAAGGTGTCCGGAACCAGTTCCAGTACTCGGAAATTGACAAAGATGGCGAATCATAAAATAGTCCTGATCGGCGGCGGCAATATGGGCCGCTCCCTGCTTCGCGGCATCCTGAAGGCGGGTCTGACCTCGGCTGAGAATTTCACCGTGGTCGATGTAGATGAAAGCACGCTCGGAGCCTTGCGGGATGAATACGGTATGCATACCTCGACCGATGCGGCTGAGGCGATCGTCGGCGCCGAGGTGGTGATCCTCGCGGTCAAGCCCTACATTCTCAACGGCGTCCTGGACGGGCTGGCTCCCACAGTAGAGGCGGACCAGTTGTTTATCTCTATCGTGGCCGGAGTGAAGGGCTCGTACATCAGTAAGAAGCTGGGCAAGAACAATCCGGTGGTGCGCTGCATGCCCAACATCGCGGCGATCGTGGACGCGGCGGCCAGCGGTGTTTCCGCTTGCGGTTCGGCTACGCCGGAACACCTCGATATTGCCGAGGAACTGCTCGGAGCGGTCGGCGAGGTGGTGAGGGTGAAGGAGAATCTTCTCGATGCCGTGACGGGTTTGAGCGGAAGCGGACCGGCCTATATCTACATGGTCATCGAGGCGCTCTGCGATGGAGGTGTCCGGATGGGGTTGACCAGGGAAGTTTCGATGAAGCTCGCCATCCAGACCGTCTCGGGAGCGGCACAGGTGGTGAGGGAGAGTGGTGAGCATCCGGCGGTTCTGAAGGACAGGGTGACAACGCCGGGGGGGACGACCATCGCCGCTCTGAATGTTCTCGAGGCGGGTGGGCTCCGGGGCATGATGATTGACGCCGTTGTAGCGGCGACCGAGCGCGCCAAGGCCGTCGCCGAGGAGACCTCGGCTGAAGCCTCCGAGGATGCCTGAGCGCCGGCCTCTTTTCAGCTCTCCAGAGAAAGAGTCCTGGCGGGCCTGGCACAGGCCGCAAGCTCGACCTCGAGGCCTACGACCAGGGCCAGGAAAGGAAGCTCTGGAATACCTTCGGGAAGGGCCACCCGGTAGCAGCTCTCATCTGCGCTGTCGTCCGCCTGTTCCCGGAAGACCGTAGCGGCAATTTTTTCACGTATGCGAATCTCGTATTCACGCGCCGGGAGGTCTCCATTCAGCCGCAGGCTACCGGCCTCCGGAACCTCATCCGCCATTCTCGTTCCAGCTCCTACGAGCCTGGGTATTCCCTCCTTGCGGCCCGTCCGGATCTGAATCCAGGGCTGCCCGAGGAGGCTCATCTTGAGGCTGGATTTCAGCGACAGTAGTGGTTTTTCAATTACCAGCAGGGCACCGTGTTTGCGATGTCCGATCTTGATCGGGAAGGAGCCGGAGTTGCCGGAGAGAACTTCCAGTTCGCCGCCGCCTTCCTGGCTGCTGACCAGGGTACGCTGGTTGTCTCCGCCGGCCAGCGCTTCAGGTCTGATGGTGAATTTTTTCCAGCCCGAGATGGGGCTTTCTTCAATGACGGCTCGCTCCGATGTGCTGACAAATAGCGAGATCAGCAGCGCCAGGGCGGTTACCGCCAGGGATAGAAGCAGGAAATCATTCGAATCCATTTAAAGCATCCAATGTGTCGTGGCTTATTTTTTTATCGGCATCGTTTGGGAACAACTTGAAGGCCCATCCGCGCTTCCACTGTTTTTCGTTCTGCGATGCAGACCTTTATTTTTATCGGTTACACTCCATGCGCCTCATGCCGAGGCGCGTGAGCTTTGCTTTCGATTCTTGATGGGATTCAGAAATGATCTGCAGCGCTGTGAGTTTGGAGTTGAGGAGCCGGGGGGGGCGCGGACTTCTGTCGAGCCTGGGATTGCTGGTCCTGGCGATGTCTGTCGGCGGGACTTGCGCCCTCGCGGAAGAGGCCGCGGTCGATTCTTCGCGGACAACCTTTCACGCTGATGTCGTGCCGATCCTCAAGCGCAGTTGCCTGGGCTGCCACAGCGGCCGCAAGCCCAAGGGAAAGTACAGCATGGAGAGCCTCGGGAAGCTGCTCGCCGGCTCCGAACGGGGGCGGACCATCGTTCCGGGGAAGCCGACTGAGAGCCTTCTGTTCAGGATGATCAGCGGCAAGCAGAAGCCTCTGATGCCGCCGCGAAAGGCGGAGCCTCTGAGTGAAAAGGACATTCGCATGATCGAGGCCTGGATCAAGGGAGGAGCCCGGGCGGGAACACCACCCGCAGGCCCGGAGCCATACTCACGTCCTCTCGCCGCCCAGGTTTACCCTCGTCCACCGGTTATTACCGCCCTGCTCTTCGATAGTTCGGGGAAGAATATTTTCATTGGCGGATATCGCGAGGTGCTGGTTCATGGTGTCGAGAATCTTGTGAGCCGGGGTAGTGGAAAGAAAGAGCCTGCGGCGATTCAACCGCTGCGTCGTTTCAGAGGGGAGGCCGAGAGGATTCATGCCCTGGCTCTCGCCCCCGGGGGCAGGCTCCTTGCCGTTGCCGGCGGTTCCCCTGCGCGTTTTGGAGAGCTCCAGCTCTGGGATGTCGAGGAGTCCAGGATGCTGCGCTTCAAGCGAATGGGAGGAGATGTTTTCTACTCAGTCGATTTTTCTCCTGATGGTTCCAGGCTGGTTCTCGCAGGTACCGACCGCTCGCTGCATGTGCTGGGCGTAGAAGATCTAGAGTTGAAGTATTCGTCCCAGTTGCATTCCGACTGGGTTCTTGGGGCCGTTTTTTCTTCCGATGGGAAGAGGCTGTTCTCCTGTGGCAGGGATCGTACGATTCGGGCGGCAGCGGCGAAGGATGGCGGCTTCCTGAAGACTCTCGGAACCTTCGACCAGGCCGTCACTCGCGTAGTCACGCGACCGGGCTCTTCCCAGATTCTTGTCGCGGGCGAGAAGATGGAACCGAGAATCTACGATGCGAGTTCCCTGGTGGAGGGCACAAAGTTCGAGAAACAGCCGGGCCTGATTTTCGCTGCCGGGTATAGCGCGGATGGGACGAAGCTGGCGCTCGCCGGTTCGGCAAAGGAACTCCGTGTTTACGATGCTGAAAGCGGCCGACGGATTGCCGGCCTGCGTTCAGAGCAGGGCTGGATCTACGCCCTTGCCTTCAACGCGGCCGGAGATCGGCTGGTCACAGCCGGCTACGAGGGAACCCTGTGTATCTGGGATCTCGATAAGGGGAAAAACCTCGTCGAGGTTGTCCCGGTCATTCTCAAACGCGCAGGGAAGTAGCCTCCCGCCTTCCTGTTCGTAATTGCCGCTTCGAGGGGTTAGTATTTCCACGGTGGAGAGCGGAAGCCTTGAAGAGCGGGAGCGTTGAGGAGAAGAAGATGGAGAGAGTCCACAGGCGCAAGAACCTGCATCCTGTGAAGGGAATAGCCGGGGGTTGCTTGTGCTGGGTTCTTTTTTTCAGCCTGCAGGGGTGTCAGAGTCCCGGGGTCGATCTTGAAGACAGGGGTGGCCGGCAGTGGGTGTGGCCGTATTTTTCCTATCGTCAGCCGACGGTGCTGGCCTTCTGGGATTGTGCCAATATCGAGTCGATCGAGGCGATCCCCGAGCTCACCACGCTCTCCAGGCGCGATAGTGATATTCAACTGGTGACAGTCTGTACAGAGAAGAACAGGGCGAGGATGGAGTCCTGGCTGTCGAAGCAGGAGGGGGAGTTCGTCATCCTGCTCGACCCTACGGCGCGCCTGGCGCGACAACTGAATGTACACAGCTATCCTACCTATATCTATTTCGATACGAAGGGCAAGGAGGTGCAGCGCTACCTCGATATTCGAAGTTTCTGGAAGTTCTTCGATATTGAGCGATTCCAGGAGCTCGGCCGCCCTCAGCCTGCCTCGGCGTCAGAGGAGTAGGAACCCCCGGCAGGTTTGCGCGGTTTTCCCAGGCAGCCGATGAGGA
>CBFHWB010000097.1:0-15810 GCA_965659285.1 Planctomycetota bacterium
CACAGCCGGGGGCTGCGTCCTTCCAGGAATCGATCGCGAGGTCGACCCTTGCCATCGCCGCGGTGGGAAAACGCACCATCGCACCCGCTCCGGGCAGGGCGCAGCCGCACAGGAGGCGCACCATTTCCGAGGAGGTGGGTTCATGCCCCACGAGCATGAGCGATTTCCCATCACCTGTGAACTCATGAAGGAGATCGAAGACGGTGTGGGCCTCGGCGAGGTAGAGGCGCGGCTCAAAATCAACGCGTGATTCCCACCCCCCGGCCTCGCCGGCGTGCCGCAGGGTCAGTTTCGCACGCGTCGCGGAAGAGCAGATCACGCTCTCAGGCGACTGCCCGGCCAGGCTGAGAAAACGCCCCATGGCCTCCGCTGCGTCGACCCCCCTCGGTGTCAGAGCCCGCTCATGGTCGTTTTCATCCGCAGCGCCCCAGCCGGATTTCGCATGTCTGAAGATCAGCAGACGCTTCATGAGAGTCCTCAGCCTGTCTTCTTTACGAACGATCGCAGGTAGATGGCGAGACCGAGACCGGCGAGAAACGAACCTGCCGCCCAGGCAGGCTCTCCATCTCGGCTCAGCTTCAGCCAGGCGAAAAGAAAGGCGAAGGCTACCCCGAAGGAAATCAGCGTGATATGTACCCGGCGAAGCGCCGAGGATGGATAGGGCGGTTTTTCTTTCTGGCCGGGGTCACTGGCTGACATTTTCGAACCTCATTCGCGAATGGTCGCATATTTTGAGCTTTCTACGCAATAGAGCAGGGCAGGCAAACCGGCAAAGTGGATTTTTTGATGTTCAACATCGTCCCTATACAATAATCTCAACAGTCGCGCCGAAGAGAGTGGGAGCTCTTTTCGGAAGCTTTTACGGGGAGGCCCTCGTATACCGCCACTTTATCGCAAACCGATTTTCAACCATCCAGACCGAGAGACCCAGATGAGAGAATTTGAATCGTTCAGACCCCTTTACGACCCCACCGCCGTCCAGCCAATGCGGGATGAATTAACCCGGGTTGGAGTGGACGAACTCCGCACGAGTGAAGATGTCGACTCGACCCTTGGAGGCGACGAAGGAACCGTTCTCCTCGTCGTCAATTCGGTCTGCGGCTGCGCGGCCGGGAATGCCCGGCCCGGAGTGATGCTCGCCCTGCAGAATAAGGTTATTCCCGACCGGCTGACCACCGTCTTCGCCGGGCAGGACAAGGAGGCCACCGAGAAGGCGAGAGGCTATATGTCTGAATATCCGCCATCCTCCCCCTGTATCGCTGTCTTCGAGGGTGGAAAGGTTCAGACCATCATAGAACGTCACAACATCGAAGGACGCAGCCCCCAGGACATCGCGGCTATGCTCGTCAACAGCTTCAACAACTGCTGCGAACGTAGCGGCCCCTCGATTCCCCGGGACGAGTTTGAAAAAATTGTCCCCGCCCATATCTGTGGATCGTCCATCCCGGAATTCGAAGAGAGCTCGGACGCGCCGGAAGACTCCGAAGGCGGGGCAAGCTGAATGCAACGGCCTCTCCCCAGGTTCGTCTTCAATAATGGCTTCTGAAAAAAAGAACTCACGCTCAGAAGACCTGCTCACTTATCGTCAAACAGTACACTTACCCGGTTTAAGGAGAATCTGAAATGTTCGGCCGCTCATTAAAGCCAGGCCTGATGATCCTCTCACTGGTCCTGCTGACGAATACGGCCAGCTCCGCGGGAAAAACCTACCTTGGAATCAGCCTCGCCGCGAAGATCCCTCCATCGGTGGCAGCTCATCTCGAGATTGATGGAGGAGCGATGATCATCGCGGTGCTCGATGGCAGCCCCGCAGCCAAGGCCGGTCTCAAGGAGCACGACATCATCATCAAGGCAGCCGGGCAGGCGGTAAAGTCTCCAGGCGACCTCCGCAAGGCGCTCGACAGCCGAAAGCCCTCCGAGAGCGAAAAAACCCTGGCGCTCGTCGTTCGCCGCGGCACGAAGACGCTCGATTTCACTGTAAAACCAACAGAAGCTCCTGCTAAAAAAAATCCCCCGGAAGGCGGCCGGAAAAAGACCAGGGGACAGGCCGATGCAAAAGCCTACCTGGGCGTAAGCCTGGATGCGATCCCAGCCAGCCTGGCGATTCACCTCCGGCTCTCACGCAACGAGGGAGCGCTGGTGGCCGGAGCCCTCCCCGGCTCGCCGGCTCACAGTGCCGGGATCAAGAAGTACGACATCATCCTGAAGGTCGCCGGCAAGACGGTCACCTCAAACGGCAGGCGGACCGGATCGAGGAGCATCATCCTTCCCGATGAGTTCAGAGATCTCCAGCTTGGCGGGAGCAGGGGTGGAATCACGGGAGAGCTCAGGATTGAATCCCTCCGTTCTCTCCTTGGCCAGGACCGAAACCGGGACTCCTCCAACCTGGACCATCTGATCGCCAGCCACAGACCCGGGGAAGAGATTGAGCTGGAGATCATCCAGCAAGGCGAGCGAAAAAAAATCAGTGTAGAACTGGCCGCGGCTCCGGCAAGATCAAGATCCATCTTTCCCCCGGCAACGCCAGGCGGCCTGGGCTCCAGCAGTTCCTCGGTCTCATCTGTGACCATCAACGATGGCAATCTCAGCATTACCGTACGAAACTCCAACGGGAAGAAAACCTTCTCGATCCGCCGAGGGAAAGAGGTCATCGCCAGGGACGAGCCCTGGGATGCCCTGGATAAATTGCCCGAAGAGATCCAGGAAAAGGTCAGGCGACTGAGTCCCGGTCCAGCCGGGAAACCCGACCGCGGGAAAAAAAATACCCCCCCGAATCCGGGAGAGAAGAAGCTTCCCCCCGGGAAACAAAACAAGAAGCCCATCTGAAAACGATCAGCGATACGGCTTCCGCTTTTCCCTGAGCACGAGCCCTCTGGAAGTGCTATTTTGC
This sequence comes from Planctomycetota bacterium, assembly GCA_965659285.1. GTDB lineage: Bacteria > Planctomycetota > UBA8108 > UBA8108 > UBA8108 > UBA8108. The sequence continues at coordinate 2,891 of CBFHWB010000097.1, forward strand.
TGCAATGATGAATGATCGCGGCTGCCTTGACGCAGAACGCTACCAGCTCGACAGGCTCGCAGACCTTCCCACTCCCTGCCTGGTGGTCTACCAGGAGCTTGTAGAGGAGAATCTCGCTATTATTCGCCGGGAACTCGAAGCCGCCGCTCCCGGAGCCGCCCTGGGCTGCCTGAGGCCGCATGTAAAAACCCACAAATCCTCCTGGGCCGTCCGCCTGCAGCTAGCCGCCGGCATCGAGAAGTTCAAGTGCACTCACAACGAGTTCGACATGCTGTTAGAAGAGGGCGCCAGGGACATCTTTGTCGCCTATCCGCCGCTGGAACTCCTGGCCGAACGGATCGCGGTCGCCACAGCGCAAAATAGCCGGGTGAAGATTCTATCCCAGGTCTCCTGCCTCGAGCATGCCCGCTACCTGGCCGCGGCGGCCGAGAGAGCGAACGTGGAGCTCGATTACCTCATCGACCTCGATGTCGGGGACCATCGAACAGGACTCCCTGCCTCAAAGGCGCGCTCACTCCTCGCGGCGATCCGCTCGGACGAAACGCTCTCCAGGCTTCACCTCGACGGGATTCACGCCTACGATGGACACAATCACTCCTCCAGCCCGCTGGAGCGGAACGAGTGCGCCCGGGAGGCCATGGAGGACGTTGTCCGGGTTCTCGGCGAAGCGCGGGAGGACGGCGCAAAGGCCGCTCGCCTCGTAATTGGCGGCACCCCGGGCTTCCTCCACTGCCTTGAGGCACTGCGCTCACGGGAGGGTCTCGAAGCGGAGCTCGAGGTCTCCCCGGGCACCTTCATCTACTGGGACACCCGCTACGACGAGCTCATGCCGGGGAGATTCCAACTTGCGGCCATGATCCTCGCCAGGGTGATGGACCGCCCCACCCCGCGGCGAATCACCCTGGACCTTGGACACAAGCGCTGGGGGATCGACCAGGGTCCAGTGCACCTCTTTTCAACACCCGGCCTGAAGCTCGTCAAGGTCAGCGAAGAGCATACCGTCCTCGAACACGATGGCAGTTGTCCGCTGGAGGTAGGAGACCCTGTCCTCATCGCGCCGAGACACGTCTGCGCAACCGTCAACCTCTGGGAAAGATTTCACCTGGTTGACAAAACGGGAAACCTCCAGTCCGAAAGCCTCGCGGTAACCGCAAGAAACCGCTGAGCGAAGGCCGCGACATGAGCCCGAGAAAACAGATCGAGCGAATCCCGGAGCCCGAGGTGATGGACGACACCGAGGAAGCCCGCGTATACGACGATGCCGACTTCAGCCGGGTTAACCTCTATTGCGCGCGAAGAATCTACCGGTGGCTTGAAACCGAGAAGGGACATGCCCTTGACCTTGGAACCGGGCCGGCGGAGATACCCATCCGTCTCTGCGCTCTCGCTCCCGGCTGGAAAATCACCGCGGTCGATGCCAGCCCATCCATGCTGCGGCTCGCGCGCGCGAGAATAAAAAAAGCGGGACTGGAAAAACGAATCCGACTTCTACGAGCAGATGCGAAGAACCTTGGAAAGCTCCAGCGGGGCTTCTCAACCGTCTTCTCCAACAGCCTCCTGCACCACCTTCATGACCCAATCCCCTTCTGGAGAGAGGTGAAGCGGCTCACCACCCGCAACGGAAGTGTCCTGGTCCAGGATCTCCGCAGGCCTCCAAGCAGGGCCAGGGCCAGGGAACTTACCCGCCTCCATACAGCCGGCGATCCTCCCCTGCTGAAGCAACTCTTCTACCAGTCGCTGCTGGCCGCCTTCACCCCCTCTGAGGTGAGAGAGCAGCTCCGCGAGGTGGAACTCGACCTGCGGGTCAGGGCTACGACGGATCGTCACCTGGTGGTGAGTGGAAGGCTCTGAGGAGGCGGAGACTTCCTCCTTGACGAATCACCTCAATACAGTTTACTCGGTCCATCAAACAAGTAACCGCCAACGGAAAAGAGCATTGTGTCTTCATCGCAGAAAAGTTTTCTCGGCCGAGGCGCCCTGGGCAAACTTGAAGAGGTACTGACCGAGACCTCTGCCGAATCCGTCTTCCTCGTAAAAAGTCCCGGCGTCTATGAAGCCTCTGGAGCCCATCTCCTGGTAGACCAGGCTCTCACGAAGGTCAGGACAAGATCCTTTGACGGCTTCACCCCCAATCCCAAGTGGCCCGACATCCTGTCGGCCCTGAACCTGTTCAGGAAGGAGCCCTGTGACCTGATCCTAACGATTGGAGGGGGCAGCGCCATCGACATCGGCAAGCTTGTCAGCTTCCTCGCCCTTCAGCCTGCTGCGCCCGAAGCCTACCTGAAAGGCGAAGAGGAACTCTCGGAGCCCGTCATACCCCTGGTGGCCATCCCGACGACGGCAGGCTCGGGCAGCGAAACGACCTGCTTCGCCGTAACGTACTACGAGGGGAAAAAGTATTCCATCGCCCACGAAAAACTCCTGCCATATTGCTGCCTGGTCGATCCGGCCCTGACCGACGGGCTGCCGCCATTGTGGAGCGCCTGCAGCGGTCTCGATGCCTTCTGCCAGGCGGTTGAGTCGATGTGGGCGGTTCTCTCCACTGATGAATCGGTGGCCCATGCGAAAAAAGCTATCCTCCTGGCTCTCGAACACCTGGAGACAGTCTCACGTTCACCGACCAGGAGCGCTCGAGACGGCATGTCCGAGGCAGCCCACCTTGCGGGCAAGGCCATCAACATATCGAGAACAACGGCCTCTCACGCCCTCTCCTATACGATGACCTCGAACCTCGGGGTTCCGCACGGACACGCGGTCTCCGTTACGCTGGGAGCCGTCATGGCCTACAACTATGGCCTTGATGAAGAAGACTGCCTCGACCCGCGAGGGCCTGGACATGTCCGGACCCGAATCGAGGAACTCCTTGAGTTACTCCAGGCCGCCAGCATCGAAGATGGCCGGCGAGTCATTGATTCCATCATCGAGTCAACCGGCCAGCCGGCTTCCCTGGAGGATATCGGTATCAGGAGTTCCGAAGACATCCAGGTGGTAGCCGATGGCGTCAACTCCGAGCGTCTTGGAAACAACCCCAGAGCCTTTACCCCCGAGACCCTCCTCGGAATGTTGCAGGAACTGCACGCCAGGGGCGCGGGCCGGGAAGACTGAAAAAGCGCCCTCAGCCTTCCGGATGGCCTACTGGCAGGCCTCGCAGTCTTCGCCGTTCTGCATGGCCTCGATCGAACAGGCTCTCTGTTCCTCCTCGGTATACTCCCCCTTCACCGCGTCCGTCACGTCCTTCTTCACGGACACCGTGGCCTTCTCGATATTGCTCGCGGCCATGGTACGAAGATAATAGGTGGTCTTGAGCCCCGAGCGCCAGGCTGACCGGTACATATGGGACATTGTCTTCATATCCGGCTCGGCGAGGAACAGGTTGAGAGACTGTGACTGATCAATCCATTTCTGGCGACGGGCCGCGGCCGCGATAAAGGCCTCGTAAGGGATATTGAAGGCCGTCTTGTAGAGCTCCTTGATCCGGCCGGGAAGACCCTCCATGTCTTTGAGCTCGCCATCGAAATACTTCAGGTTATCGATCATCTCCTGTCCCCAGAGTCCTTCCTTCTTCAGGTCGCGGACCAGGTGCTTATTCAGAACGATAAAATCCCCTGACAGGTTGCTCTTGACGAAGAGATGGCTGTAGTGCGGCTCGGTGCAGGGTGAGCTACCCATGATATTGCTGATCGTAGCGGTAGGCGCGATAGCGAGAACATTACTGTTCCTCATTCCCTGGCACCTGATCTTCTCACGAAGCTTCTCCCAGTCCATCCGACTGCCCCTGGGTACATCGATCGGAACACCACGCTCCTCCTCGAGAAGCTCCAGGCTGTCCTGCGGCAGGATACCACGCGACCACTTCGAACCATCGTAGGTAGAGTAGCTGCCGCGCTCGGCAGCGATATCGCTGGATGCCGTATAAGCGTAGTAGGCGATCGCCTCCATGAACTCATCGTTGAACTCGATAGCCTCGGGCGAATCGAAGGCCAGACCCTTATTGTACAGGGCGTTCTGCAGCCCCATGACGCCGAGACCTACCGGACGATGCCGGAGATTCGAGGTCTGCGCCGGAACGGTCGGGTAGAAGTTCAGGTCAATGACATTGTCGAGGGCGCGGACTGCGATCTCGATCGTCTCCTTGAGCTTCTTGTGATCCAGTTCGCCATTCGCATCAAGATGATTGTCCAGGACAACCGAGCCGAGATTGCATACAGCGGTCTCCTCCTTGCCGGTATTGAGGGTGATCTCGGTGCAGAGATTCGAGCTGTGGATAACCCCGGAGTGGTCCTGGGGACTGCGGAGATTGCAGGCATCCTTGAAGGTGATCCATGGATGGCCTGTTTCAAAGAGCATCTCGAGCATCTTTTTCCAGACCTCGATAGCCGGCATCTTTTCGCCATTCAGTTCGCCGCGCTCGGCCATAGCCTCGTACTCGAGATATCTCTCCTCGAAGGCTTTTCCGTAAAGATCATGCAGATCCGCTGTCTCGCTGGAGCGGAAGAGCGTCCAATCCTCCCTCGATTCCATCCTCTTCATGAAGAGGTCGGGAATCCAGTTGGCCGTATTCATATCGTGGGTACGGCGACGGTCATCACCGGTATTCCTGCGCAGCTCGAGGAATTCCAGGAGATCGTTGTGCCAGCATTCGAGGTAGGCGCAGCCCGAGCCCCTGCGTTTTCCGCCCTGGTTCACTGCCACGAGCTGGTCATTGTGAAGTTTCAGGAATGGAATGACCCCCTGGCTCTCTCCATTGGTTCCGGCGATATGGCTGCCGGTACCCCTGACCGAGGTCCAACTGCCGCCAAGACCTCCGGCCCACTTCGAGAGATAGGCGTTCTCCGCAATTCCCCGCTGCATAATGCTCTCGATAGAATCATCTACCCAATAGAGATAGCAGGAGGATAACTGGGAATGCAGTGTGCCTGAGTTAAAGAGAGTCGGGGTGGATGAACAAAAGCGTCGACTCTTATACAGATCATAAAGGGCCGCCACCTTGTCTTCCTTGAGCTCGCCCTCATTCAGACAGAGTCCCATGGATACCCGCAACCAGAAGATCTGGGGAGTCTCCATTCGAGAGCCGGAACCATCCTCGCTCTTATCCACCAGCAGGTAGCGGTCGTAGAGTGTCTGGATGCCCAGGTAATCGAAATACAAATCAGCCGTGGGGTCGAGGATCTTGCTCAGCTTCTCAATGTCGTATTTTCTCAGCTCCGGCGACAGGCGCCCAATGGAGATTCCCTTTTCGAGATATTTCGCGAGGTATCTCTGGTGGGCTTCCTTCAGGCTGCCGATGCCATCCTCCCGGACATCCCAGCCGAGCACCTCTTCGTAGATGTAGCTGCAGAGAATGCGTCCGGCAAAGCACGCAAAGTCCGCATCCTTCTCGATAAGAGCCTTTGCATTGAGAATAACCGTGGTCTTCAGATTCTCGGAGGTGATCTTATCGAAGATCGACCGGCGCAGTTCGGAGATGATCTCCTCCTCGCTGAGGCACAGATCCAGGTCGATGGCGGCAAAACGAACACGAGCCACCAGGTCCGCCCCATCCCAGAGGAAGGTGGACTCATCCTCACGGGTGACAACCACCATCGAGGTCTGGCCTTCGGCTTCACTCGAGACCTCCCTCGCCTCTTCCAACTCGTCCTGGCGCATGAGAGCGCGCTCGGCCCGGTAGAGGATATAGGCCTCGGCCACCTTGTAATGACCCTGCTTCATCAGGATCTCCTGCACCATGTCCTGCACCTCTTCGATGTGGATGAAAGACTGGCCCGTAGCGAGGATCGTCGTCGTCACCTCCTGCGCGACCTCGACGGCCGGAGATGAATCCATCTGCTGGGAGAGAAAGGCCTTACGGACAGCTACTTCGATCTTGTCGGGGTTCCAGGGGACAACCTGGGTATTGCGTCGGATCACCCTCAGCTCAGCTACCTCTGAACGCTCGCCAGTCAGATTGCTCGCGTTATGAAACACAAAGCTCCTGGCCACATCGTAGGCATTGTTCTCGACCAGGGCCTTCTCGATCTGGAGATTGAGCGCCTGCAGCGACAGCCGGCCGGGCGGGCTGGTCTCATAGACCTTCTCCAGGTGCGAGGCAACTTCGCGAGTAATCCTCGCCACGAATTCGCGATTCTCAGCTGTGAAAACCTTGGCCTCACTCTTATCCGTCTCACTCTTATCCGTCTCACTCTGCACCAGGATCAGGCTGGTAAGCGCCCTACCGATCGCATCGGCCACCTCGGTGAAGGCCAGGTCCCTCTCCCCCTGGGGAGTAGAGAGGCGCACGGCGCCCCTGGAACCAAGCGGCTCTCCTTCATCCAGAGCCTCCCCCCAATTAAATCCCGGCCGCGCGCCCTCAGGCTCATCCACGTAGTGCTTCAGCAGGATATCCTGTTTCAATGACGAATTTCTGTAGCTCATGTTCTCTCACCTCTCGCCTCTACTCAATCAAGGCGCTTCTCTTTCTCACAGGTCACTATCATCCTGGGGTTTAACCAACGCTGAGGACTTCTGGTATTCCGTCACGCGTTGTTCAAAAAAGTTCTGCTCTTTCCTGATGTCCATCATCTCTGCAAGCCAGGGGAAGGGATTCTTCACTCCCTCGTTCAGAAGAGGGAGTCCGACTCCCTCCAGCCGACGATCAGCGATGAAATCAATATAGGTCTTGAAGTCTTCCCGGTTGAGTCCAACGGACTCTACCGGCAGGCAATCATCGATAAACTGCTTTTCGAGGTCCACCGCAGTCCTCATCAGATCAACCAGGCTGTCCTTGAACTCGTTGGTCCAGATCGCCGGGTTCTCCTCAACAAGTTGCATCAGCAACTGCCTCAGAAGCTCGATATGGTTGGATTCGTCCCGGAGGGTGTAGCTGAACATCTGGCCGATGCCGGGGAACTTGTTCTGACGCCACAGGGAGAGGATCATGCCGAAGAGACCGTAGAACTGGGTTCCCTCCATGCATTGACCGAAAACGAACATGTTCTTGGCCAGTTCCTGGATGTTCTCGATCTTGGTCATATCGAGATCCCGCCGCAGATCCTTGGAGATACGCGTCACGAACTCGTTCTTCGCGACAATACTCTCGACATCAACGAACATCGCCTCGCACTCATGCGGATCGATTCCAAGCGAGCTGATCATATAGAGCAGCGAGTCGGCATGGATGTTCTCCTCATGCGCGTGGCGGCCAAGAACGAGCTTCAACTCGGGAGCCGTCATCATCTCCCGAATGACGTGAATGATGTTGTCACCGACGATACCCTCGGCCGCGGAGAAATAGCCGATTCCCATCCGGATAATCCACCGGTCGGAATCGCTGAGCTGGTCGGCGCTCCTCCACTGTTCGATATCCTTGTTCATCGGAATATCTTCCGGCTCCCAATGGTTGGCCTTCATATTGCGATACAGATCGTAGGCCCATTGGTATTTGAGCGGCAGAAGGTTGAAGGTCATCGTGTCGATGCCATTGATCACCTTCTTCGCGGCGAAGACCTCCTCCGCCTTCTTCCGATCAAGTACGAAGCGTTTCCCCCCCACCTCGATAATCTTCTTTCCCTCAGCTTCTTCGCCCCCTTCAGCCACGGCCACACTGGAAGAACCCGACGACTCCACTGGTTGTTCCTGCGTCATCCTCTCCTCCTGGCTTTCGAATCCCATAAGCTTCCTCTCCAATTCCCTTATCCATCTCTTAAAGAATGCGCCGCCGGGCCAGGCCTCGGCATTCGAGAAGAACACCAGGGACTGAGCGACTCTCCCGCTGGAAAAACCATCGGGAATTCTTGAATACCACCAGCTTCCTTATCTCTAAACCACCAGCCCGTTTCTCTCCACCAGGAGAAGAACCGGCCTCCACGCCCAGGTTGCCGAGAGCGATACGATTTTTCCTCTTCGCATCTCGATCTTCAGAGTCCGCACTTCACGGCGGACCCTGCCTGCGCGCCAGGACGGTATCCTAACAGGCTAACTCGATTCTCTTCACCTCCGCTTAAATACGGGAGGGGCTCATGCAAACCGGCACCGACCACGAAAGCGACACCATCCTCGCATCGGGGTCCGACCAACTTGCGGCCCCGAGAAGCCACCCTCCAAAAAAAATTCCAACCTACCGAGCATCCCGTTGTGGCGCCGGCGCCCGGGGGTGTCTCAACCCTCGAAGAAGACCGGCGGCGGCCGGCAGATGCGGCCTGCACAGAGGTAAACTCGCAACAAAATCTCCCAGCCGATCCTGAAAACCGAGTAACTGGGGAGCCCGTAAAATTACCGGCCCAACCGAAACTCCTTCAACCGGCCAACCTCACCGAACGAAAAACATTCGTGGGAGATTCTCTCGAATAACACTACATAATCCGCGAGAAACGTCACACTACTACAAGATGTAGTCCAGTCAAGGCTCCATTTTTTCCCCATCAGCGATGGATGGCTGATTTGCTCTACTTACGAGCGAAAAAATAGTTCCTGAGCCAATGCAGAAGCTGGCCGTTACCAGATCGGACGGGATTGAGTTCAGTGGAAGCCCCTGATACCATCACTCCCTCTTCACAAACCGAAGGAAGATGATCGCCGCGGCGGCGAATCTAATCGTGGCCTTGAAAAACAAACGTCCTAACACCGACAGCGCAGGAGCTCCTCTCTATGAGAAGATCATCCCGCGCGCCGGGCATCCTATCTCCCGGAAGAATATCGACAAAGATGCGATCAGGGTCATGCATCGCCTGAACAAGCACGGCCATGAAGCCTACCTGGTCGGAGGCGCGGTCAGAGATCTCTATATTGGCAAGATCCCCAAGGATTACGACATCGCCACCGATGCGACACCATCGAGACTCAGGAAGATTTTTCGTAATTGCAGGATTATTGGCCGGCGTTTCAAAATCGGTCATATCTACTTCCACGATGGAAAAGTCATCGAGGTCGCCACCTTCCGCCAGAGCGCGGCCAAGGCCGAGAAATCAACCAAGGGGATTGTCCGCTCCGAAAGCGGAATCATCCTCAGAGACAACGCCTATGGAACTCCCCAGGAAGATGCCCGGCGCAGGGACCTGACTATCAACGGCCTCTTCTACGACCTCAAAACATTTTCCGTTCTCGACTACGTCGACGGGGTCAAGGATCTCAAGTCGAAGATCGTTCGAATGATCTCGGAGCCGGACCTCAGCTTTGCCGAAGATCCCGTCAGGATGTTGAGAGCCCTGCGCCATGCGGCGCGGACGGGCTTCAGAATTGAAGACCGGACAATGGACTCGATCATTCGAAATCACTCAGACATCCTGCAGGCCAATTCTTCCCGTCTCCTCGAGGAGTTGCTCAAGGATCTCCGCAGCGGCTCGGCCACTCCTTTTTTCAAGGCCATCCTCCAGGCGCATCTCATGGGAGACCTGCTGCCTGTTCTTTACACTCAGCTGCTGGACTCGGGAAGCGCTCATCCTTTCTGGCGCAGGATCAAAACTCTCGACGACCGCGTTCGCAGCGGCAGCGAATTCTCCTCGCCCATCTCCCTTTCCATGCTCCTCTATACCACCCTCTTTACCGAGGAGGAACTCTGGAACGCGAACCAGCGGATCTCTCCGCTGGCCATGAAGCAACTGCGCAATAACTTCCAGAAGAGCACGGCAGCCATCCAGGTTTCCAGGCGGGACACCGAGAGGATTCTGCAGATCGCGAGAAACCTCAGCACCTTCAATCACCTGCTCAGAAAAGCCCGAACGCCGGGGAAGAAACTCGACAAGAACTATTCCCGCGATGTTCTCGACTGCCTTGAGCTCGAAGTTGAATCGACCGGAGAGCGGCCGGAAATGCTGCTGGAGTGGAGCAGAACCGTCCAGAAAAATGAACGTAAGCGGCAGGCAAAAAGGGCTCAAAACGGCGATGCTGAGGACTCGACAGGCAAAGCCCCGAAAAGACGCCGACGCCGCAGACGTCGCCGGGGGCGCGGCGGCAAGAACAGGTGAGAAGAAAGCCTGGCCGCGTGAGCGAGCCCTTGCTCTCAAGCAAGATGCGGAGGCAAATGCTCAGTGACGCTTTAAGTCGAGGTGGCGGCCGGAAGGCGAGGCGGCCTTGCGACGCATGAACTCGACCAATTCCTCTACCTCTTCGATCAGCAGACCCTTCTCGACAAGCAGGGCGCAGCGGGCATCGAGAGGAGAACCTCGCTCCTTACGAAAGAGAATGGAGAAGGCTTTCTTCAGCACGGAGATCGCCTCTTCGCTGAACCCACCGCGGGACACCCCCACCGTGTTCACAGAGAAAGGGGTCGCGCTGATGGAATCAGAACGTCGATCGTGCCTCAGGAAGGGCTCAGCATCCTTGCGCACTCCCGCGAGTCCCCCGATGAAGGAGAATCTCCCCAGGGTGCTGAACTGACCCACGGCCGAGTTCCCCGAGATGGTGCAGTTTGACTGCACGTGGCAATGCCCCGCCAGCAGCACTGAATTGGCGAAGACGCAGTTGTCCTCGACACAGCAATCGTGTCCCACGTGACAGGCCGCCATCAAGAGATTGTCATTGCCGATCCTGGTGATTCCCTCACCCTTGGAAGCTCCCCGGTTGATGGTGACACCCTCGCGGAAGGTATTGCGGTCTCCGATCTGCAGTCCGGTAGACTCGCCCTGGTAGCTGAGATCCTGGGGAGCGCCGCCGATCACCGCGCAAGGGTAGATCAGGTTCTCCCGGCCAAGAACAGCGGGCCCCTTGACCACAGCGTTCTCGCCAATCCGACACCCATCCCCCACCGTGACGGAGGCTCCGATGACCGCGCCGGGAGAAATCTCGACGCCTTCGCCAAGTTGGGCGGTTTCATGAACCCACCCTCCCTGGAACTGCCTGTAACCGGTAACTTCTTCTCGAGTAGGATCAGCCATTCATCCTCCATTGACAGTGTCAGTATAGCTGACCAGCACGATGCCTCACAGTTCCGTGTAAAAGAAATGGAGCTCCCCGGGGAGATTCACTGACAAGTAAAGCTCCATTGGGTACTCTTTGCTGGATCATGGCAGCACAATCACTTCCCGCAAAAAAATGGCGCTCGGAAAAAGAATTTCCCCTTGAGAACGGACAGATTCTGCCCGAGCTCGAGATCGCCTACGAAACATGGGGGGAACTCTCGGAGAAAGGCGACAATGTCGTCGTCATCCTGCACGCGCTCTCCGGTTCCAGCCACGCCTTTTCCTCTGCGGAAAATCCGGAGGCTGGATGGTGGGAAGAACTCTACGGTGAGGAATCACCGCTGCGCGTGGGTGGCTACCACGTGATCTGCGCCAACATCGTCGGAGGCTGCTACGGAACCACCGGGCCGGCAAGCCTCGACCCGGGCACTGGAGCTCCCTACGCCGCGAGCTTCCCCCAGGTAACCCTCAGGGACATGGTCGAGGCCCAGAGACTGCTCCTCGAGGGTCTCGGAATCGACCAGCCCGTCACCCTGCTGGGTGGGTCCATGGGAGGAATGCTGATCCTGCACTGGATACAGGACCACCCCCGGCAGGTCAACCGCGCCATCTGCCTGGCGACACCGCCGAGGAGCGAAAGCTTCACCATAGCCCTGCGTTCCATCCAGCGCGATGCGATCCTCTCTGACCCCCGCTACGCCGGTGGACTCTACGATGAGAACAGCTTCCCGGAAGCGGGACTCGCCCTGGCGCGAAAGATCGGCATGATCACCTACCGCTCCCCCGAAGAGTTCAACGAACGCTTCGGGCGGGATGTCAAAGATCCCAGGCCTCATTTCCTCGAGGGCCTCTACCAGGTGCAGTCTTACCTCGACCACCAGGGGAAGAAATTCGTGGCCCGCTTCGACCCCAACACCTACCTGTATTTTTCCAGGGCCATGGATCTCTTCGACATCGCCGCCGGGCACGACTCCGTGGCCGCAGCCTTCAGCGGCTGCGAAACCAGGGTACTGCTGCTATCGATCGACTCGGACTTTCTTGTTCCCAGCCCCCACATGAAGGAGCTTCACGCGGCCCTCATCGAGGCAGGGATGGAGGTGGACCTGCAACTGATGGAGAGCCGCTACGGGCACGATGCTTTCCTCCTCGAGACCGGCCAGATCAACCAGCACCTCGGAAACTTTCTCCAATCCGGCTGACGCTGCAGCCCGGGGCAGGCTCCGGTTCAATTGTAGAGCTTCTGGTAAAGACCAAGCTTGAGCGCGGTGAGGTCCAGAACAATCACCCTGTTGGTGGAGAAGACCGACTTCTTCTTGTCCGACTTCTTGCCGGTATCGGGATGCTCCTCGCTCTTCTTTCCCAGCACGAAGGCGTAGATCCCCCTGGGACTGGAAGTGATGAGCTCTGCCTCGGCCGGTGCGCGGTGGATCAACAGGGTTCTCTTGTCCGCCTCCACCCGGTAGCCCTTCTGCTCGAAGAAGGTGACCTTGAGCTGGCCTTCACTGGTCTCGACCTGCGTGTCAAGCCACCTGACGGCCTTGTCCCTGCGATCACGGTAGTCCTTGTTGACCTTGATGCCGCTGCCCTTGAGCACGGCCTGCACCCCGATGATCCGGTAGTCCGTAAAGCTCAGCCCCATGGGACTGACACTGGTATCCTCACGATTCTTTCCGAGCACGTACGCCTTGTCATCCTTCTTGAACTCGGTCAGCTTGACCCTGCGGTCGGCCAGCACCTTCAGGCCATCGGAGAGCTTCACGAAGACCTTCTGCTTCTTCCAGCGGCCTTTTTCACGCGCTGTGCAGGAGAAATCGTAAAACCCTTCATTGCCCTTGACGGGCTTGAGTTGCCCCCAGCCAACCAGGTCATAGGAAGGCTTTGGAACGGAATCCTTGCCTCCTTCAGCCTGGGAAAAGACCGGAAGCTGGACCGCTACGACAAGAAGGAAGCCGGCCAGGAGGCCTCGATGAATTGAACCGGCGAGATTCCCGCCGGCTTTTTGAAGTTGATCAGGCATCTGTCTGTTCTCCAGGCGAATGGGACATCCGG
>CBFHWB010000098.1:0-15488 GCA_965659285.1 Planctomycetota bacterium
CGCGGGACTTGAGCCGACGGCGCTCGAGCGGCGCGAAAAGCTCGAGCAACTGCGTGCGCTTGAGAATGGCTACACCATCAGAATTGGAAAAGCGCAGGGACAGCATGTGGGAATTGATACCGAAGAAGAGTACACTCGTTTCGTCGAAGAGGAGAAGCGGAGGAAAGAAGACGGCCCGATCTCGGAAGGGTCGTGATGTGAGTAATTGGTTGGTGGTGTCAGAAGAAGTTTTGAGGGCCGGTATGGTTTTAAGTTGCCGCCGGCAAGAGTGATTTAATGACTAAGTATATATTTGTTACTGGAGGGGTGGTTTCCTCGCTGGGTAAGGGGCTCACCTCCGCCGCCATCGGTCTCCTCCTGGAGAGCCACGGCTTCAAGGTCGCCCTCCAGAAACTGGATCCTTATCTCAACGTCGATCCCGGAACCATGAGTCCGTACCAGCACGGTGAGGTCTATGTTACAGACGATGGGACGGAGACGGACCTGGACCTTGGCCACTATGAGCGTTTTACCAGGGCCAAGCTGACCAGGGACTCCAACTACACCACGGGCAAGATCTACAATGAGGTGATCTCCAAGGAGCGGCGCGGAGACTATCTCGGATCTACGGTGCAGGTGATTCCCCATATCACCGATGAGATCAAGAGATGTATTGAGAATATGGATGATGGCGAGGCAGATGTCATCATCAGCGAGCTCGGCGGAACGGTTGGTGATATCGAGGGGCAACCATTCCTCGAGGCGATCCGGCAGTTCGGGCTTGAGAAGGGACGTGAGAACGTCATGTTCATCCACCTCACGCTGCTGCCCTACCTCAGCGCCTCGGGCGAGGTCAAGACCAAGCCGACCCAGCATTCGGTGGGTAAGCTTCGAGAGATCGGTATTCTTCCTGACATCCTGGTCTGCAGGACCGAGAAGGAGATGGAGGAGGACCATCGCCGGAAGATTGCCCTGTTCTGTAACGTACCGGTAGACGCGGTGATCGAGGAGCGTGATGTGGACCACTCGATCTACGAGGTTCCGATGGTTCTCAGGGAGCAGAAGCTCGACAGTCAGATCCTCAGCCACCTGCAGTTGCCGGAAGGTTCTGGAGACCTGGCCGAGTGGGAGACGATGGTCGATATCGTCTGTAACCTGACGAGGACGACCGAGGTGACCGTTGTCGGGAAGTACATCGAATTAACCGATGCCTACAAGTCCATCTACGAGGCGCTTACCCATGCCGGGATCGCGCACAATGTCGACGTCAAGTTCCGCAAGGTAAGCTCCGAGGCGGTTGAGAAGGAGGGGGTCGAGGCTCTGCTGGAGGGCTCGCAGGCGATTCTCGTGCCGGGAGGCTTCGGCGACAGGGGGATCGAGGGCAAGATCAGCGCGATCCGTTACGCCCGGGAAAATTCCATTCCCTTCCTCGGCATCTGCCTCGGGATGCAGTGCGCCTGCATAGAGTTCGGCCGCAACATCATGGGGCTCGAGGGAGCCCATTCGAGTGAATTTGATAAGGATACGCCACACCCGGTCATCGACCTGATGGAGGATCAGAACGATGTTACCGAGAAGGGCGGTACCATGCGGCTGGGCGCCTATCCCTGTGACCTGGCAGATGGGACGATTGCCAAGAAGGCCTACGGAGAGGACCTGGTCCATGAGCGGCACCGTCACAGGTACGAGTTCAACAATTCCTATCGCCAGCAGTTCGAAGATGCGGGCGGGGTTTTCTCCGGTTTGTCTCCTGATGGGAACCTGGTCGAGATATTTGAATTGCCCGACCATCCGTGGTTCGTTTCCTGTCAGTTCCATCCGGAGTTCCAGTCGCGGCCGGTTTCGGCCCACCCGCTCTTCAGGGATTTTGTAAGGGCGAGCCTGGTCTATTCGGGAGCCCTGGAGAATGACAACTCGGCTGAAAAGCTGAAGACCGATTGAGGCGAAAATGACCGACGAAGAAAAAAATGACGACCCCAAGATCTTTGTAGACGAGGACTGGAAGCAGAAGGCAGAGGCTGAAAAGAAGGCCCTCGAAGAGGAGATCGCCAGCCAGGCTGAGGAATCGGCCGAGGCTCCCGCTGAGGGAGAGTACGACCTGCCGGCAGCGTCTTTCCCCAGCCTGCTACAGGAATTCTCGACCCGTGCGCTCGTTTCCCTGGGACTGATTCAGAACCCGTTTTCCGGTGAGGCCCAGGTTGATCTGAAGGCTGCCGCCTACTCGATTGATATGCTGGCGATCCTGCAGGAAAAGACCGCGGGTAATCTCGAAGAGAACGAGAGCGCCTACCTTGGCCAACTCATAGCCCAACTCCGCGAAGCCTTCCTCAAGGTGTCCGCGGCGGAGGGGGGCGTTGAAGAGGGCTCAGCTCCCGCCGGCGAGAGTCCCGCGGAGCCCGCGCCGGACGAGGAAGCTGCTGCCCCCGCTGAAGAACGCGACTCTGAAAAAGGTGACGCCTGAGCCCCGGCTCAGGTGGGAATCTGGTCGAAGAGCGTGAGTCCCAGCGCCCCGAACAGCATGATAGGGAACCAGGCCGCCAGGGTCGGCGAGAAGTAGTTGCCATCGATAGCGATACTGGCGCAGACCGAGGTCACCAGGTAGAAGGCGGCGCCGATGAGAAAGCTCGCCACCAGCCCGAGGAAGATGCTTCGGTTCTCGAGCTTCAGGACGAAGGGCAGTCCGAGGAAGAGCAGGAGGATGTGGGCGAGGGGAAAGGCGAAGTGGTGGTGCAGCTTGACGGCCAGGTGGCGATGGTAGTCCTGTCGCTTGAACTGTGACTGGAGCTGTTTCCAGGAGAGGTAGGAGATCTCCCTGTTGCTGGCCTCGAGGTCAATCGGGCGCAGCGTCGTCTCGAGCCGCATCCTGGCGAAGATTTTTTTCAGTCGCTCGAAGTTCTTGTTGCCTTCGTTCAGCACCAGCTCTCCCTCCATGTTCCAGTTCTGAATCGACCCATCGTAGAGAGTCCAGTGCCCCTCCTCTGATCCAGGTGGGCCGGTCTGGACCCATTCCATCCGGTTGGCGTCGATCTGCCGCTTGGCCTTCGCATTGGCGTGGCGCTCGAGGATCTTGACCATCCGCCCGAGCTGGGAGGTGGTTGAGTATTGTCCGACCTCAATCTTCAGCCCGTGTTTGCTGTCGTAATAGGCCTCCGGTTCGAGGAGCTTCGATCTCGAGATAGCCAGGGCGGTTCGGATCGAATCCCGGTGGTTCGGCAGGACGACCTCCTGGAGGTAGAAGGTGAGTCCAATCAGGAGGAAGGAGATCACGAAAACCGGGAGGAGCAGGCGGTAGACGCTCATGCCATTGGTTTTCAGCGCCTGGATCTCGTTGTTACGGTTGAGCAGCGTTACGGTGAAGAGACCTGCCGCGGATGTCAGGATGGGCCCCATGAAGTTGGTAAATACCGTGGGAATCATCGCCAGGTTGTAGCTCAGCAGGGTGGCGAAGATGTTGCCTTCCTCCCGCATGAAACGGTCGAACTTGAAGCTGAATTCGATGGCTACGAAGAAGCCGGCGAAGATGATGAAGCAGGCGACGTAGGCTGAGAGAAAGAGCCGCGTGACGTAGAGATCGACGGTCTTGATCCTCATCCTGCCAAGGCCCGCCATGCGTGGTTTCTTCTGCTCGCTCATTTACGGACAACCTTCTGGAGAAACACGGCAGTGACCAGGAGCAGGGCGGCGTTCGGTATTGCCAGGGCGAGGGCCGGCTGTATGTCAGCGCTCCTGGCCAGGTAGGTTCCGACCATGAGGAGCGGATAAAAGGTCACCAGCACGATGACCGTGCTCATGAAAAAAGGGACCAGCCGGCTGGTGAAGCTTGCCATGAAACAGAGGGCCGCTCCCAGCAGCGGGAAGGTCAGTCCGGAGAGCGAGAAGGCGTTCCTTCGATGCCGCTCTCCGAGGGCAAGCCTGAGCGTTCTATCGAGCTCTGGCTCGCCGGAGCCGATGGCGATTCGTTTCTCTATCTCATCGATCTGGCTGTTGAGTCCCGGGTTCGGCAGATCCTTCAGCTTTCTCCGCCTGCTCTGGAACGAGAGAGGGATGGTGATGCTCTCCGAGATTGAAAATTTCTGGATAAAACTGTCCTTGCCTGACTTCGTGCCGCTGATGTGTTCGGGTACCAGGATCTCGACCCCCCTGAGGTGGAGGTTCACGCCGCGCTGGTCCGGGGTGATTTCGATACGGCCCTCTACCGCGAGCAGCGTGACGGTCTCCGGGAGCTGCTGGGGGAGTTGGTTGCGCACCTGCGGAATAAAGGTCGACTGGAGGTCGCGATGCATATCAATCTGCACTCGTTTGAGATCGGTTCCGTTGTATTGTCCGACGAAGAGGCTTCCGCTTCCTTCCGGAAGGAGGATCGTCCGGTTCACTCCAGAGCCGAGGCTCTCGAGCTGGCGGATGATGTACTGCTGCAGGTTGTTCTTTTCGAAGTGGATCTCGGGGATGATCCAGCCGTTGAGGTAATAGCCGAGGCCTCCGCAGGCCATGGCCAGCACCAGCACCGGCCCGAACATCTGCAGGTGGGAGGCGCCGTGATAGCGGATCGCGGCGACCTCGAGGTCAGCGGTCATCCTGCCGTAGGCGAGGGTGACTCCCGCGAGGAGAGCCAGCGGCAGGGAGAAGAACAGGGGATAGGCGAAGGTCTTGATGAGGAAAGGCCAGATGAAGGCGAATTGTATCCCGCTTCGAATGGTCTGGAAGGTGACCATCGCGCAGTAGAGCAACGAGATCAGGAGTATGAACAATATGACGGTGCGGATGGCCTCCATGCCGACATATTTGCCAATGGTCCAGGGTACTCGCCGCCGGCGTATCCTCCAGTCCTCCCGGCCGTACTGGGAGAATGGAGCAGTTATCGGTTCAGCCAGTCCGGGCTCCGCCTCGAGCGTCACCTCGGTGGAATGCGCTTCCACATCGACTCCTCTAGCTCTCTCTTCACTTTACGCTGAGCCGCCGCAGGCAGGACTCTTCACTTCTTCGTCGCATGTTACATTTCCGGCAGGTAAAAGGCAATCAGTGAGCTAGCGGCTGGTCGTTCACCCTCTCTACTGTTACGATTCCTCCTTGAGTCGTTTGACAGGTACGTGAACGCCATAGAACAGGGGTATTTAAGATCAGATGAAGAGCCAGTTGCCTTTCAATGAAGGCGAGGAGTCGATTCTTCCGGAGCACCTTACCGCTCCCGGCGAAGCCGGTGGAAGAGGCTGTTTTTTCTGGGGCTGCCTCATCATGGTGCTGCTTTTTGTCCTGATTGTCGTCGGAACAGGCGGCTGCGTCTTCATAGCCTACATACAGGTCGATAGCCTCTTCGAAGAGGAGGGGGTCGTTTTCAAGGAGATCTCGGAATCGGAGACGAGGCTCGACGGGATCAGGGAGCGTATCGCTCTGTTTCGCCAGGCTCCTTCCGATGGCGGCGATGACAAGCCCCTGCTGGTTCTCGGAGCCGATGAGCTGAATATCCTGGTGCGAGGTCATCAGGAGCCCGTTGTCGCCGACCTGGCGCGATTCCTGCGCCTGGGCATCACGGATTCTACCCTGGAGGCCGAGGTCAGCTTTCCGATGGACTGGGGCGCCACCTATCTTGATAAGGCCATCGAGCATCAACAGGCGAGGGACCGCCCGGTGCCCTGGGATCTGGAGTTTATGCGGTCCCTGGTTGGCTTTTTTGAGGGGCGCTTCTTCAATGCCGTCGTCGAACTGGGCCTGGAGGTGCGGCAGGAGAAGGTTATGGCGAAGATCCTGAAGGTGAAGCTGGCCAACGGAGTCGAGTTTGGCGCGGCGGAGCTGCGCCGCGGCGACCAGGAAAAGAAGCTCGAAGAGTTCGAGGAGAAGATGGGCAGAACCTTCGAGGATATCTTTTTTGGAGACGCGCCGGGCCGCAAGCGACTTGGTATCCGTGATGGGAAGCTGTTCCTTCGGAGGCTTCCCTGAGCTTCGGCATCCGGGCACCGAGGTCAGTAGCCGGCGGCAGCCGAGTCGGGCCTTCTGCGGTCGCAGCCGGCCTCGAGCTTTCCATCTTTACCTACGGAGATCGCCATGGCGGAGCCCTGGGAGCCTCCGCGTTGTTCGACGGCGTGCCCCATCTTTTCGAGTGCCAGGCGGGTAGCGGCGGTGATGGCTCCGGCCTCCACCAGGAGCTTGTCGGGAAGCCATTGATGATGGAGCCGGGGTGAGTCTACGGCATCCTGTATGGGGAGGCCGTGGACCAGGTGGTTGATGATGATGCCCAGCACGGTGTTGATGATCGTGCGCCCTCCAGGCGAGCCAACGACGAGGACGGGCACCCCCGCTTTTGCCACGATGGTCGGTGACATGCTCGAGAGCATTCGCTTCCCGGGGGCCACCAGGTTTGGCTTCGTTCCGATCAGTCCCTTCTCAGTGGTGAGGCCAGCGCGCGGATTGAAGTCGCCCATCTCGTTGTTGAGCAGGAAGCCGGCTCCAGGCACAACGATGCGCGAGCCATAGCTGTATTCCAGGGTCGTGGTGAGCGCGACTGACATTCGCCGCGAGTCGACGACGCTGAGGTGGGTCGTCTCAGATCCCTTGACAGGCCAGGTGAAGGTGGTGGGGGAGGATCGGGAGGCCTTCCGGGGATGGATTGTCGCGGAGAGACTCCGGGCGTATTTCTTCGAGGTGAGCTTTTCTACGGGAACCGGGACAAAGTCGGTGTCAGCCAGGTGCCGTGCGCGGTCGGCGTAGGCTCTCCTCATTGCCTCGGTGAGCAGGTGAACCTCTCGCGGTGAGCGGAAGGAGGTTTTATCGATACCGTTGTGTTCCAGGAGGTTGAGCATCTCCACGAGGGCCACTCCGCCTGAGCTTGGCGGGGGCATGGAGATGATGTCGTAGCCGCGGAAGGTTCCGCGCAGCGGCTTACGCTCTATGGCCCTGTAATTCCGCAGATCTTCGAGGTTGATCAGCCCGCCACCCCGGCGCATCTCCGCTACGAGAAGTTCGGCGGTTTTCCCCTGGTAGAAGCCGGCCGCTCCCCGGTCGCGAATTCGTTCGAGAGTTTCAGCAAGCTCCTTCTGCTTCAGGACGTCTCCCGCCTGGTAGGCTTCACCCTCCCTGGAGAATTGCGCCAGGGTCGCCGGGTACCGGCTGAATCCCTTGAGGCGGCCGGCGAGGTCGGTTGCCAGTCCGGGGCTCACCTTGAAGCCCCTGGCGGCGAGCCGGACCGCGGGTTCGACAAGCTCCCTCCAGGGGAGCTTTCCGAGGCGCTGATGCGCGAGCTGAAGGCCGGCCACGGAGCCGGGGACACCGACAGCGAGATGGCTGAAGTGATGTCGAGCGGAATCGTATTTTCCATCCTTGTCGAGGAACATGTCCGGGCTCGAGGCCGCGGGCGCGCGCTCGCGGAAATCGAAGGTCGTCGAAGTCCCATCAGCGAGCATCACGACCATGAAGCCGCCTCCGCCAATGTTTCCCGCGGCGGGATGGGTTACGGCGAGCGCGAAGGCGGTGGCGATCGCGGCATCGACGGCGTTTCCTCCTTTGCGCAGGATCGCGAGCCCTGCCTTCGAGGCGCGGAGCTCCTGGCTGACCACCATTCCGTTTTCAACCCGGTAGGGGGTTGCCTGTCTCCGGTCCTCCCGGGCGCAGGCGGTGCTGGAGAGCAGCGGGAGAAAGGCTGCCAGCTTGAGGATCGTTTTCATGGCTCGGTCCGGGGTTGCGGCGGCGGAAAGCCCGCCCATTTGCGCATCAGATTACAGGAAATCGCCGATGATTTCTCTTAATTCAAGCCGCGCGCGATGCACTCGGGTCTTCACTGTTCCAAGGGTCAGACCCTCTTCATCCGCTATCGCCTGGTAGGACTGGCCCAGTATGTCCCGGAGGATGATAATCCTGCGAGCCCGGTCATCCAGCGACTGGATCGCCTCCTCGATGAGTTGCTGAAGCTCCTTCCGCTCAAGCAGCTCGTGCGGATCGCCGCTCGAGTCGTTCAGCTCGAGGCCGCCCTGGTCTTCTTTTTCGCTGGCGGCGCTGATGGAGATGGTGGCCGTGGTCCCTGAGCGTTTGATGGCCTGGCGGTGAGCATGAAAGGATCTCGCGGTGTTGAGGGTGATGCGAAGGAGCCAGGTACGGAAGGACGCCTTGCCCGTGAAGCCGTCGAGCGAACGGTAGGCCTTGAGGCATGATTCCTGCGCGACCTCCAGCGCGTCTTCCTGGTGCCCGAGATAGTAGGCCGCCGCGTTGATCACGCCCTGTTGATGCCTGCGGACTAGCTGGTCAAAGGCCTCGCGGTCTCCCCTGGAGGCCGCCTCCACATACCACTCGTCGGGACGGTGGACAACGGTCTCCACCTCCATGACAATGGGTTTTTCTTCAACTGTCATTATCCGACTCTCCAGCGCAGCAGGCGATTGCGACTGCGAGCATTCTATTCTTCCCGCTGTGACAGGAAAACCTCCATTAAAGGAGTCTTCTACCAAGAAGACGCTCGACTAATGTCCTTCCTAGGGAAAAAATGTTCTCGATTTCGATTAACGGTAAGTTTTTTCTCCGTCTGCAACCCTTGATATGGAGCCGAGCATTTGTATTTTCACCACCTGCTGGTATTGCTGGCCGCACTGCAGCTCTCTTGCTCAGCAGTTTCGATGCGCCAGGATGACATCCTTAACCGGTCCCGTGAGCTGAACCAGAAGCTCACTGTTCTCGATACCCACCTCGATACGCCCTCGCGAGTACTCAATCTTCCGGATTGGGCTCTGCATGAAAAAAGCGAGGAAACCCTCGTCGATCTTCCTCGAATGCGCGCCGCGGGCGTGAACGCTCCGTTCATGGTTGTCTATACCTCGCCCTCGCTGAAGGGCCAGGACGCGCTTGTTCACGCCCTGGCGCTCAGCGATGTGATCAGCGGATGGGTTGAAGATTATCCGCGGGAGCTGTCGCTTGCCCGGGCCGCTTCGGATGTGCCGGCCGCCAAGCGCGCCGGCAAGATCTCGGTGGTGATGTGCATGGAGAACAGCTCTCCCATTCTCGAAGGACGCCTCGACCTGGTGCGGACCTTCTACCGCCTGGGAGTGCGCTATATGAGCCTCTGTCATTTCAAGAACAACCATCTCTGCGACTCCTCCACCGACGACCCTCTTCATGGCGGCGTCAGCAAGTTCGGGGAGGAGGTTATCGCCGAGGCCAACCGCCTGGGGATCATGCTCGATGTTTCTCATATTTCAGACGATGCGGTACGCGACCACCTGCGTCTCAGCAAGGCTCCCATCATTGCCAGCCACTCAAACGTTCGCAAGCTCTGCGGCCACCCCCGGAATCTGACAGATGAGCTCATCCGCGGGATTGCCGGGGGGGGCGGCGTGATCCAGTTGAATTTCGCGGCGCAGTACGTATCCGCGGATTACCTGGTGAAATACAACGAGCGGAAGGCTCTCCTGGAGCTCAAGGAGAAGGAGATTGACGAACGCCTCGCGGGCCAGGAGGAAAAAGCCAAGGCTGAAAAAGAGAAGCTGTCCGCAAGCATTCCGCGGCCTCCTCCTCCTCCGCTGGAGGACTGGTTCGAGCATGTCGATTATATCGCAAACCTCGTCGGCAAGGATTTCGTAGGGCTCGGGAGCGATTTCGACGGCATCGGCGCCTGGCCGGGCGAGTTGAAGGACATCACCTCGATCGATCTCATCACCGCGGGGCTCCTCAAGAGGGGCTGGAGCGAGAAGGAGCTCGTGGGATTTTACAGCGGCAACCTGCTGCGGGTCTGGAGGAAGGTCGAGGAGGTCGCCGGGCGCTGACGCCCGGCTCGGCTCCTATCCTATTCGAGCCCCTTTTCGGCGAGCCAGCGCTCGGCATCGAGCGCCGCGGCGCAGCCGGTTCCCGCCGCCGTGATCGCCTGCCGGTAGATCTTGTCGACCACATCGCCGCAGGCGAAGACACCATCGACCGAGGTGTCGGTGCGGCCCGGGTTGACGATGACATAGCCCTGTTCGTCGGTGTCGAGCTGTCCCGAGAGAAAGCCCGTGTTCGGGTCGTGCCCTATGGCGTAGAAGATTCCGCCGCAGGAAATGGTGCTCTCCTCTCCGGTTTTTACGTTACTGATCCTCGCTCCGGTAACCAGGTCTTCACCCTCGGCATCGACCAGGGCGCTGTCCCAGACGATCTCAATCTTATCGTTCGACAGCGCGCGCTCCTGCATGATCTTGCTGGCTCGCAGCTCGTCGCGACGGTGAATCATGTACACCTTGCTGGCGAACTTGGTGAGGAAGGTGGCCTCCTCTACCGCTGAGTCGCCGCCGCCTATGACGACGAGCTCCTTGTCCCTGAAGATGGGGAGGGCTCCATCGCATACCGCGCAGGCGCTCATGCCCCTGTTCCAGAGGGTTTCTTCGCCAGGGACGTGGAGGCGCCTCGCGGTGGCGCCGGTGGAGATGATGACGCTGTGGGTCTCGACCTCGCGTTCGGTGGTCTTGACCTTGAAGGGTCCGCTCGACAGGTCCACCTCGGTGACGTCTTCCTGGAAGCTGCGGGTGCCGAATTCGAGCGCCTGGGCGCGGAATTTCTGCATGAGGTCGGGGCCGCTGATGCCTCCATCCGGGAAGCCGGGATAGTTTTCAACTTCCGTCGTGGTCATCAGCTGTCCGCCGGGGATTCCGCCGGCCTGGAATCCCTCGAGTATGAGGGGCTCGAGGTTGGCTCTGGCGGCATAGAGCGCCGCGGTAAATCCGGCGGGGCCGGATCCGATGATGGTTACTTTCTCAGTCATCTCGCGATTCCTTCAAGTGGGTGCCTGGGCCCGGGGAGAAATTCTCCGGGAACGCACAAGATACAGCGGATTCCCCGGACATCAAACCTGAAGGAGAAGGGCCGGGCTTCTCTTGAGCCTCGATTTCACCGCAGGTAAGCTATGTCGGACGCTGAAATCATTCTTCGGGCATCGGAGCTCATGGGCGAAAATCGAGATTATTACGAAATACTGGGAATTGGACGGGACGCCTCCGATAGCGAGATCAAGAAGGCGTATCGCGCTCTCGCTCTGAAGTATCATCCGGACAAGAACAAGGGCGACGAGCAGGCGGAGGCGAACTTCAAGGAGGCGGCTGAGGCTTTCGAGGTGCTCTCGGATCCTGAAAAGAGAGCCACCTACGACCGCCATGGAACCGATGGTCTGCGCAATATGGGATTCGAGGGGTTCCAGGACATTCGGACGGAGGACATCTTCGGCCGATTCTCCGGAATCTTTGGAGATCTTTTCGGCAGCGGAGGGGGAGGCGGTTTTTCTTCGGGCGGTTTTGGCTCGGGACAGGCTCCCCCCATGCGTGGTGCGGATGTACGGCATTCTCTCAGGATCACCCTCCGCGAAGCCGCTCTCGGGGGAAGCCGTGAGCTCGCCATTCCAGGTCCTGCGGATGAGAGTCGTCTGGAGATCCGGATACCTGCAAACGTGGCTGAAGGCCAGGTGTTGCGGGTTGGCGGCAAGGGACAGCCTGGAGCGAACGGGGGGCCCGCGGGCGATCTTCTGATCAGCATATCGATCGATCAACACCATGAGTTCACCAGGCAGGGAAAGAATATTCGCTCGTCGGTCAAGGTGTCGCTGAAGACGGCTGTGCTCGGCGGCCAGGTGCCCGTTAACACTTTGCGCGAAGAGGTTCAGCTCACGGTGCCGCCAGGCACATCCTCTGACGCTGTCCTGAGGCTCAAGGGTCTGGGGAGTGGTGGAGATGATCCCGGCGATCATCTCGTTCGGATTGTCGTGACCGTTCCGCAGGCGCCATCGGAGGCTCTGAAGGAGGCGTTGAGCGAAGATGAAGGCGAGGACTCTGCGGAGGGGTAAGCCTCAGTCGTCGTCTTTCGTGAAGCCTTCGGGGAAGATATGCTTCAGCCGCGCGCCTCTGGCCGGCGAGATGGAGCAGCTTATATGCACTCCATCAACCTGGTAGTCGAGCTCTTCAAGGCTCGCGTTTTTCCGCAGGTAAGCGACAACGTCGCCCCTGGAATGGGGGACGACAAGACTCATCGGTTCGTCGCCTGCCTGCAGGTGGTCGAGGACCGCCTCGGAGAGGACTTCAAGTCCCGTGCCATTGGCGGCGGAGACCTGGAAGGCTTGCGCGGGCTCGATGACCTTGATGTTTGACGGCGCGGCCGCCCGGGAGCCGTAGTCCGGTCCGATGCTGGCGAGGTTGTTGGCTTCCGGGATCTCCTCGCTGGTCAGGGCATCCCATTTATTGAGGACCATCCAGGTCATCTTGTCGCCGCATTTGAGGTTCTGGAGGACTGCGTTCACGGTGCGGATGTGTTGTTCTGCCTGGGGAGAGCTGGCGTCGACAACGTGGAGGATGATGTCGGCGCGGCGCGTCTCGGTAAGAGTCGCCTCAAAGCTTGCGACCAGGTGATGTGGGAGATCCTTGATGAATCCGACCGTGTCGGTGAGGAGAACGTGCCGGTTTTCATTCAGGATCCAGCGCCTGACCCTGGTATCGAGCGTGGCGAAGAGCTTGTCCTCAACCAGCTCCTTGGATCTTGTCAGCGTGTTCAGCAGGGTCGACTTTCCAGCGTTGGTATACCCGGCGAGGGCGACGACAAATTCTTCAGAACGATTTTCGATGGCCACCTGGTTACGCCGCTCGATGTGCTTCAGATCCCGGACCATCTTCTGGATCCGACGTCCGATGAGGCGTTTGTCGGTCTCGAGCTGTTTCTCGCCCGGTCCGCGCATGCCGATGCCGCCCTCG
Source organism: Planctomycetota bacterium (assembly GCA_965659285.1). Classification (GTDB taxonomy): domain Bacteria; phylum Planctomycetota; class UBA8108; order UBA8108; family UBA8108; genus UBA8108. The sequence goes on from CBFHWB010000098.1 coordinate 12,657, forward strand.
TAGCGGGAGAGGTGAGTCCACATGCGCTTCAGCCGGGGCAGGCTGTAGCGCAGCTGGGCGAGCTCGACCTGGAGCCTGGCCTGGGGGGTCTGCGCCCTCTGGGCGAAGATGTCCATGATCAACTGGCTGCGATCGATCACGGTTTTTTCCGTGATCTTCTCAATGTTGCGTTCCTGCGCGGGGCTCAGGTCGTTGTCGGTGATGATGAAGTCGACATCGAGCTCCTGTGCGAGCTCGGCGGCCTCGGCGACCTTTCCCGCTCCGACCCAGGTCGCCGCGTTGGGGCGGCTGAGCTTCTGGACCAGGCTGTCACGCACCTCGATGTCAGCGGTTTTCGAGAGCGAGATGATTTCCGACAGCGGATCGACCGAGGCTCTGTCGTTATTGAGCAGGGCCTTGATGACCAGGGCCGTCTTGTTTTCAGAGGTGGATGAAGCGCCGATGGTTTTGAACCCTCAGGTCAGAAGTCCGCTCTCGATATAGCCAGGTGCCGGCTGAAATTCAGATCATCCCGGTCGGGATGGTCTGCCCTGTAGTGGACCCCGCGCGATTCCGCTCTACGCAGGGCGGAGTAGGTGACCAGCCAGGAGGTTTGTAACATATTCTGCAGGGTCCAGCTTTCCACATCACGAAAATCCGCCGCCAGCGGGTAGGCGGTCCAGGTTGACAGCTGCTCCAGCGCGCTGGAGAGATCCCGTCCGTTTCGTTCGACCCCGACCTTGTACCAGAGCAGGCTCTTGAGACTGGAGAGGAGGTCGGCCAGGTCGAGTTCGCCCCCGGGCGTGTTCGTAACGATTTCAGGAGAAAGGTCTTTGCCCGGTTTCGGGAGCGGAAAAGGTTCCGGCCTGGGAAGTCCGGCCGCCGTCCGGGCGGCCTCGCGGCCGCTGCGATGGCCGAAGACGAGACCCTCGAGCAGGGAGTTGGAGCCGAGGCGATTGGCCCCGTGGACGCCTGTGCAGGCGACCTCGCCCGCGGCAAGGAGTCCAGGCACGCTCGTGCGGCCGTTGGAGTCGGTAGAGACACCGCCGATGGAATAGTGGGCGCTGGGCCTTACCGGGATCGGCTCGCGGATGATGTCGATACCGAAGCTTCTGCTGAGCTCCAGGATCCTCGGGAAACGCTCGCGGATACGGTCCTCGGCGATGGCGCCAAGATCAAGCCAGACCTTGTTCTCTCCGGTTTCTTTCATTATTTCGAGGATGCTCCTGGAGACGACATCGCGCGGGGCGAGGTCGGCCAGCTCATGGAAGCGCTTCATGAAAGCGTCGCCGGCCTGGGTGCGCAGCACTCCGCCTTCGCCGCGGATGGCCTCGGTGATGAGAAATCTGTCAGCCCCGGCGAGGTAGAGAGTGGTCGGGTGAAATTGTATGAACTCGAGGTCCAGCAGGCGGGCCCCGGCCCTGAAGGCCATGGCGAGGCCGTCTCCCGTGGCGACGGAAGGGTTCGTGGTTTCCCTGTAGAGCCGACCGACTCCGCCGGTGGCGAGGACCGTCTGGCGTGCCCAGATGGCCTCCAATTGGCCGGTCTCGTTAGCTACGAGGGCTCCGATGCAACTGCCTTCACGGTCGAGCAGGTCGATTGCGAAGGTGCCCGGGCGACAGAGGACGTTGTTTTTTTTCAACGCGGCTTCGACAAGCGCTCGGGTGATTTCCTCGCCGGTGGTGTCCCCGCGGTGAAGGATTCGGGGAAAGGAATGCGCGCCTTCACGGGTCAACTGCAACTCGCCCTCGGTGTTCCTGTCGAACTTCGTCCCGCGTTCGACTAATTCTCTGACCCGTTCGACTCCCTCCGTCGTCATGATGCGCAGGTTCTCTTCCTCGGCGATCCCCGCGGCCACATCGATGGTGTCCCGCATGTGTGCTTCGAGTGAATCACCGGTTCGTTCAGGGAGAATGACAGCGGCGATTCCACCCTGAGCCCAGCGTGTTGCGGATTCTTCCAGGCTGCTCTTGGCGAGAACGAGAACCTCAAGCTCCTCGTTTTCGGCGGCGGCAAGGGCGGCCGAGAGCCCGGCGATCCCGCTGCCGATCACCAGGACATCTGTGAAGCGGTGGGAGATGCGGGAAATCTCAAAATCGGCAAGGTAGCGCCGGTTCATGCCGGGGACGCAGGCCCTGAGTTTTTCAAGGAGCGGATTGTCTTTAGGCTCTGTCATCCCTGCTGGTCGTCTTCGGGGTGTTTCCGGGGGGGGGTGAAACCCGCTAATCTGGCTGAAACTGCATTTTTTTGCAACACGGCATACACTTCCAGGCCAGCCTGGGGCAGATTTCCGAGGAAAAAGATGACCATTTTGTTCTCAGGATTTTAAATATTAACCCTTTTGACGAATAGGTTTATGGTGAAATGGGGAGCGAGTGCAGAGGACTTGTGGAGTTCTTGAGCGTCACGGTATCCGATTTGCTCTAAAAGTCTACGGATGGTCCCCCTGCATGTACCGAATAACCTCAGGTTCATGATTCTCGGACCACCCGTAAGGAATCTTCCACTCGGCGCCCATTACGGGCCGAAGAAGAACAATAGCTATGGTTTTTCCCAGAACTGAATCTACATACGGTTGCAGTGATCGTGGTGGTCCTGAGCGGCCCCGCTCTCGATGCGACGGCATCGCCCTGATGGTGGTGATGGTCGTATTCATCGTGCTGTACATGATGGTTTACCATCTGAGCTTCTACACCGTGATGGAGGAGAAGATTGCCCATGTACGTCATGGAGATATCCAGGGCCAGGACGCTCTCTACTCCGTAGCCCAGCTCGTCATGGCGCAGTTGACGGAGGATATCGTCCAGGATTATTCCGGCGGTGCTGAAGATCCTGCCGCATCCGGGCCGGCCG
>CBFHWB010000099.1:0-15322 GCA_965659285.1 Planctomycetota bacterium
TGCATCCGCCAGCCAGCCCCACTGCAGGCCGTCTTCGGCTGCCGTACTTTTTTGACACGGCAGAATTCGCACGATTGGGGAATTTGCCGCCCAGGGCACTATATGTGGTTCAAAAAGTGTTCACGCACGACATGTTGTGGTGTCGGAATTTTTTTTTTGGGCTCTTGTGATGTGGATAAATGTGTGGAATAGTGGGGGCTATTCCCAGACTCACCCAGATGGTGGAAGGGAGTTGCCAGGTGATCCCAGAGGGTTTGTCGGCAGCAAAATTCCAGTTCAGGGTGGCCAGTCCGGGGATTTGTATTTTTCTGAAATGGAGCGAGCGAGAAATGCGAACGCGGAACGGCAGCAGCTCAGCGTTATTCAGGGCCTACCCGGAAGGTCTCGAGCGGTTGCGTACCCGTTTTCGTTTTCACGTGAGATCCGCCGAAGGGAAATACGTAAGAGGAGTTGAGCCATTTACTGTCAGCTCTTGTCTCGAGGAACTCGGCGAAAGCCGTGGAGATGCGAGCTGTACAGGTGGCCGCCCCCGGACGTCTAGGAGTTTACGGCCGGGGTCGGTTTTTTCCCGCGTGGAGATACTTCGCGGGGATTGGCTGAAACGTTCCTTGGAAAAGAAGAGAAGAAGAGAAGGGCCTGTTCATGAGGATTCCGAGCGCGCGGTGCTTGCACCGTGGCTGCTCGGTGTCTGAATCCAGGCAGTAAGCGTGCTCTTACCGGGAAGAGCACCTTTTTTTGAGATTTAAGGATGCGGCAGGAAAACAACCTGCAATCCAGGCTTCTATCAAAGGTGCATTCACAATGCTCCAGGGAGAGTATCCCCTCACTCTTGACAGCAAGAACCGAGTGGTTCTACCGGCCTCGCTGCGCCGGGAGCTGCCCGAGGGAGAGCTCTCCACCATGGTATTGACCACCGGGCGCAGGGCGCAGTGGTTGCAGCTGTGGACGAAAGGCGCCTGGGAGGAGAGAGTCGATCAGATCTGCGAGAAGTATGATTCCGATGACGAGGAAGCCGAGAACTTCATCCGCGATGTCATGGCTTCGGCTAGATCGGTGGAGCTCGACAAGCAGTACCGGTTCGTTCTGCCGGATGACAAGAAGAAGCAGATCGGGGCCAGGAAAGAGGTCGTCTTCATCGGCATGAGAGACAAGATCGAGATCTGGGCCGGAGAGGCCTACGACGTCTACCGTGCTTCCCGCGAGGGGAAGCAGGAACCTCCGAGATCGAGAGGCCCTTGATGAAACTGACGGCCTGAGATTTTTGTGAAGAAGGGAAGGGGAGCGAAGTGGTAGTCAGCAGAGAAAACTGGGACGGAGAGGTGGGATTGGTCGCGAGACTGCGGGCGCAGCTGGAGGCGGGGACAGATGGGAAGAACGGGCAAGCGGGCCGGTTGGGAGCGATTCGTCGTATGGGCGGATTGTCCGGACAGGAGTCCGGTGGACTGAACCGGCCGAGCCGCGACATCGAGTCTATGGAGAGGCGCTTTCAACGTCTCCTGGAGCTCTACCCGGAGCTTGCGGGTATCAGCCTCAGCGAATATGTCGAGGCCCTGAGTAAGAAGTCGACCTCCGAGGTGAAGTAATGCAGGACTCCCTTCACGCGGGAGTATTCGCCATTGAATCGTGTGAATGCCGAGCCGGAACATCTTCCGGTCATGCTGGAGGAGACCCTGCGGTGCCTTGCGCCGAGGCCTGGCGAGACGATGCTCGATGGAACGCTGGGCCTGGGCGGGCACGCGGCGGAGATCCTCAGTCGACTCTCTCCCGGAGGCGAATTGATGGGTCTCGATCGGGATCCGGAGGCGCTTGCGCTGGCCGCGAAGAGGCTGGATGGGGTGGGAGGCGCCTATCGCCTTCTTCATGGAACCTTCGACCGGGTTGGCGAGCTGCTGAAGGAGCTGGAGATCTCTTCGGATGGAGCCTTCGATGGCCTGCTGCTCGACCTGGGAGTGTCTTCGATGCAGCTCGATCGGGCCGAACGGGGCTTCAGTTTTCGAAACGATGGTCCGCTGGATATGCGGATGGACCCGGGGGAGGAAGAGTCGGCGGCGTCCTGGCTTGCCCAGGCTCCCGTGGAGGAGATCGCCAGGGTCATCCGGCGATATGGGGAGGAGCCCCAGGCGGGGAAAATCGCTCGTGCGATCGACCGCGGCCGGCGAGAGCGGCCGATCACGACCACTACGGAGCTCTCCAGCCTGATCGAGGAGCTGGTGCCGCGGCGCGGAAAGAAGATTCATCCGGCCACGAAGACCTTCCAGGCCATCCGGATCGCTGTGAACCGGGAGCTCGATTGCCTGCGGGACGCGCTCGAGAAGCTGGACAGGTACATGAAGCCCGGCGGCCGGGTGGTGGTGCTCAGCTATCACTCCCTGGAGGACAGGCTCGTCAAGACGGTCTTCAGGGATCGTGTCCGCGAGGGACTCTTTATCTCTCATCCGGACGGATTACAGCGGCCAACGCAGACGGAGGTCCAGTCGAACCCCCGCTCGAGAAGCGCTCGCCTGCGTGCGGTCATTCGGGCCGGGGAGGCCGGGAGTTCAACATGAGCGGAAGGCCTTAAGAGGAGATCATCATCCATGCCATTATCAACAGGCGCCGCGATTCTTTCGGTCTGCCTCTTCGTGATCGGCCTGGTCTCCGTTCAGTGGGAGGTTCAGAACATCCGCACCGGGGTGCGGGTGCGTGAACTGCTCAGAGACGAAGAGGTGAAGGTCGAGAACCTTCGGAAGCTGCAGATGGAATACAACACCCAGATCTCGCCTGACAACCTGGAGCGGGAGCTGCCGGATGCTTTTCGTACCCCTAACGGATTCCCCGACGATGGCCGGTCGGCCTCGGCGGGAAATTCCGACGGCCAGTGAGGAGTTCAATTGAGCAGGAGATCAACCCCATGAAGAGCCAGCCCTCGCAGTTGAGCTCGAACCAGCTCCCCCCGGGACCGGACCTCCGGCCGCGGGCGCTGTGGTTCTTCTCCATCTCCGTGACCATCGTGTTCCTGCTGCTTGGAGTTCGCCTGTTTTACATCCAGATTCTCGCGCATGATCAGCACCTGTCCCGGGCGAGGAGCGGCACCGGGCGAACGGACAGCATCCCGGCCTACCCCGGCGATCTCAGAACCAGCGATGGGGTGATCGTTGCCCGCTCGGAGACGGCCTTCAGCCTTGGCCTTGACCTGAGACCCCTCTCCGAGGAGCAGATTCCTTCGGTGGTGGGCGCCGCCAGCGATGCTCTCGGATATTCTTACGGCCGGCGTCGTGAGCGCGTCGGCGACGTGCACAGGAGAAAGGCGAAGCGGCAGATCTACGCGAACATCGCGCGCCGGGTAGATGGCGAAGGGCGCGACAAGGTAAGGGAGTCCCTCTCCGGCCAGTTGGAACCGCGGACCCTGAAAAAGGCCCTGGTCGTCGATCGGATGACGAGGCGGAACTATCCCAAGGACGAATTTCTCTGTCATGTGATCGGAGTAGCCTCTCATGATGGGACAGGGCAGGAAGGAATCGAGCTTTCGCTGTCGCCCTGGCTCGGGCCGAGATCCGGAAGGCGCCGGGTGATTACCGATGCGAGGGAACAGTTCCGTATCTATGCACCTGAGACGGTCGAGGTGGCGCCGGTGAACGGCTACGACGTCTACCTGACGATCAACAGCAAGGCGCAGGGCATCCTGGAGGAGGAGCTCCAGCGTGGCATCAGCAAGCACAAGGCGGAGGCCGGCCTCGGGGTGCTGATGAATTGCAAGACCGGGTCTGTCCTGGCGATGGCCTCCTGGCCGGTCTTCAATCCGAATGATTTTCATCGTTACCCTCCCAAGGTGCTCGCTGAACGACGGAAGAACCGGGTCATCGAAAACGCCTATGTGATCGGCAGTGTCATCAAGCCGTTCATCGCGGCCTCGGCTGTGGAGGCCGGGGTGGTGCGCTGGGACGAGAAGATCTGGGGAGGCGGCCGCTTTCACCGGATCGGCGGACGCCGTCTCGAAGATGTCAGCAACCATGGTCCGATCTCCGTCGAGCAGGCCGTGGTCTATTCCTCCAACATCGGTATGGGGGAGATCGGCATGAAGCTAGGCAGGGATCGCATGATCGCGGCGCTTGCGCGCTTCGGGTTCTGCAGGCAGACCGGTATTCGCCTGCCTGGCGAGGCGAAGGGGAAGCACACCCCGGCGGATAAATGGAACGATATCTATTCGACGACCTCGGTTTCGATGGGCTACGAGGTGATGATCACCCCGATCCAGCTGGTCACAGCCTTCGCCTCGCTGGTGAACGGCGGCTACCTGGTGAAGCCCCGCCTGGTCGACAAGTACGTTCGCGCCGGAGAGGTTATCAGGAATCCTCCGCAGCTCGTCGGTCATACGATTACGGAGGAGGCCTCCGCACGCATGCGGTCGATCCTGCACAGGATCGTCGAGGAGGGTACCGGCCGTTACCTGAAAATGAAGGAATTCAAGTTTGGCGGCAAGACCGGGACGGCCGACATGAATCCGCTCAATACCAAGGAAGATTACCTCGCGTCCTTCGAGGCGTTTGCGCCGCTTGATGACCCCGAGGTCGTCATCCTGGTGATGATCGAAAAGCCGCGCTCTGGAAAGATCTACGGAGGGAGCGTGGCCGGGCCGGTCGTGGCGCGGGTTCTGCGTCGTTATTTCAGTATTCCGGCGAAGCCGGAATTCGAGCGATTGAAGTTTAAAGGTTGGTAGCGCGGGATCCCTGGTGGGATTCCGCGGCAATAAAAGAAGGAAGAGCAATGCTTCTGGGTGAACTCTGTAATGGCTGGATAAGCGTCCCCGCCGAATACGGCGAACTCGAGATAGTCCAGATCGAGTGCGATTCACGTGAGGCGACCGCCGGGAGCCTCTTTATCGCGGTTCCCGGTGAGACCACAGATGGCCTTCTCTACGCCGCCGAGGCGGTAAGCAGGGGCGCGGCGGCGGTGATCGCTCCCCAAGGCGCCGCCGGGGAGACCGACCTCGGAGTTCCCATCCTGGAGGTGGAGGATGTGCGTGACATCATGGGGAAAATAGCCGATCGTTTTTACGGTCACCCGTCGAAGAAGCTCGAGATTGTCGGTGTGACCGGCACCAAGGGCAAGACGACAACGGTCTGGCTGCTCGACCAGCTGTTCTCGGCTACCGGCTCTCTCACGGGTTTTTGCAGCACCGTCGAGAACAGGATTGGAAAGGATTCCTACCCCGCCAAGAACACGACGGCGGGTTGTCTCGACCTCCATCGGTTTCTTGCCGAGGTGGTCGAACGCGGCGGCGAGCGCGCCGTCATCGAGGTCTCCTCGCACGCCCTCGAACAGCGGCGCACGGCCTCGATTCATTTCGATTGCGCGGTGTTCACCAACCTGGCGCCCGAGCACCTCGATTACCACGAGGATATGGAGAGCTACCTCAACGCCAAGATGAAGCTCTTCACCTGCCTCGACAGCCATGCCTGCGCGGTGCTTCCGCGCGCCCAGGAGGCATCCCAGAAGCTCGCCTCCAATACGCGGGCCGAGATCTCCTGGTACGGCTGTGGAGCCGAGGATGGAGTCACCGATTTGCGCGTCATGGACGAGGGGCTCGAGTTCACCTGGCGTGACTGCAAGGTCAGGGCCGGGTTCTGGGGCGATCACAACCTGGAGAACCTGCTGGCGGTTCTTCACGCGGGGGAGTGCATGGGCCTCCGGCCATCTGAGATGGCCGCGGTGGTTTCCGAGGCCCGGCTGCCGCCGGGCAGGCTCGAGAAGGTCAACCATCCGGGCTCCTTCAAGGTGGTCGTTGACTACGCCCACACCGACGGCGCTCTCGAGGCCGTGCTGGCGGCTCTTCGGCCGGTGACGTCCGGGCGCCTGATAACCATCTTCGGTTGCGGGGGAGATCGGGACACCACCAAGCGGCCAAGGATGGGGAAGGTTGCCGAGAGCGGCTCAGACAGGATCATCCTGACCTCGGACAATCCCCGGAGCGAGTCTCCGGAGAAGATCCTTTCCGAGATCATGACAGGCATTGAGCAGCCTGAGGAGGTGACCCGCGAGGAGGACCGCCGCGCAGCGATCGGGCTCGGTATTCGCATGGCCCGCGAGGGCGACACGGTGTTGATTGCCGGCAAGGGCCACGAGGACTACCAGGAGTTCAGCAACCGGGAGAGAATCCATTTCGACGACCGCGAGGTAGCCGAGGAATTTCTGAAAGAGGTTTGTTACGCATGAGGCCCCTGCCCCTCTCGGAGATCATCTCGGCGGTTGGCGGAAGCCTGGATACTGAGGGTTCTGAAGATCTGATCGTAACCGGCATCTCCACAGACAGCAGGAAGGTTGAGCCCGGAGAGCTCTTCATACCGCTGAGTGGTGATCGTTTCGATGGGCATGAGTTCATCCAGGGTGCCTTTAAGCAGGGGGCGCTCGCGAGCCTGGCGAGCCGCGATGTCCCCCTCGAGCCCGGCCGCTGTGTCGTGCGGGTTGCCGATACGCTCGCCGCCCTCGAGGCGCTCGCGCTCTGCCAGCGCCAGGAGCTCGACTTCGAGGTGACCGCGATCACCGGCAGCGTGGGAAAAACGACCACCAAGGAATTTCTAAGGGATATCCTGGGCTCGGAGTGCGCGGTGGCCGCGGCTCCAAAAAGCTTCAACAATCGCCTCGGGGTCTCCCTGACACTGCTCGAGGCTGACGAAGAGACCCGCCACCTGGTGGTTGAAATGGGCACCTCGGGCAAGGGCGAGCTTTCCTATCTATCGAACAGGGTAAGGCCCGAGCGGATTCTCATCACCACCGTGACCGAGGCTCACATCAAGGGTCTTGGCGATCTGGCCGGGGTGATCGAGGCCAAGGCCGAGATCCTGGAGGGTCTGGCTCCGGGAGGACAGGTCTACCTGAACCCGGCGACGCCGGGCTTCGGAGAATTCTGCGCTCGCCTCGATCGGAAGCCGAGGACCTTCGGCGTCCCCGATGCCGATTTTCCGCTGGAGCTGAACCCGGCCGCTGGAGCGGCCGATGCGGTTCAGACCTTCAGGGTCTGCGGAGAGGAGTACTCCTTCGAGCTGCCCGGTGAGCACAATGTTATCAACGCCAGCGGAGCCATCGCTGTAGCCCTCGATCTTGGACTCAGCCCCGAAGCGATCCGGAGAGGACTCGCGCTCTGCCGTCTCCCCCCGGGCCGTCTCAACGTAGAGGTCGTCTCTGATGTGCTCTTCGTCGATGATTCCTACAACGCGAATCCGTGCTCGATGGAGGCGGCCTTTGATACCTTCGAGGAGCTCTGCGGAAGGACCGCAGGGGGCAGGAATATCGCGGTCCTGGGCGAGATGCGCGAGCTCGGGGAGAGGTCGAGAGATTTCCATGAGAAGGTTGGGCGCCTGCTGGCCGGGAAGCCAATGGATCTGCTGGTCACCGTGGGGGGCTCGAGTTTTCACCTGGGGGAGGCCTTCGCCGGCGAGCGCGAGAGGCTCGGACACAAGAGCCATGCGGCAACGAGGCACTTCGAGGAGCTGTCCCCCGCGCGCGAATATCTCAGTGAAGAGCTCAGGCCGGGAGACAGGGTTCTCTTCAAGGCCTCGAATTCGGTTGGGCTGGGGAAGTGCGCCGAGCAATTGAGAGAAACAGTGAGCAACACCGAATGGGAGACGCCGCTTGTTTGAATACTTCCAGCAATTGATCGACAGCCCGGCGCTGACCTCGCTGACGCAGAAGGTCGGCTACCGCGCCCTGCTTGCCGGGTTCACGGCCTTCGCCGTCTCGATACTCGTGGGCCGCTGGTTTATCTCCTGGGTCCGCGGCAGGAGACTGCTTGAGCAGACGGCCAAGGGAGACTCGGAGCTCCTCGATGATCTGCATGATCACAAGTCGAATACTCCGACGATGGGCGGAGTTATTTTCCTCACGGCGGCCGCGGCGGCCACGCTGATCTGGGCCAAACTCGACAGCCGGCCCATCCTCATGCTGCTTGCCTACACCGCGGCCTTTGGAGCGATCGGCCTTGCGGACGACCTGATCAAGCTGGGGCCGGGAAAAAGAAAAGGCCTCAGGGGAAAAACCAAGCTTCTTTTCCAGTTGCTGCTGGGGTTGTCAGCCGGCTGTATCCTGTATTGGGATCCACTGGCAGTTTCCCTGTACGGCGTCGAGGATCCAGCCACGGCCCTGAGCCTTCCATTCTTCAAGGATGCAACGTTTTCGCTCGGCCTCCTCTACATTCCCCTGGTGGCTGTCGTCATGGCAGGCTCCTCCAACGCTGTCAACGTGACGGATGGTCTCGATGGCCTCGCGGCTGGAATCAGCGTACTCACCGGAGCGGTCTTTGTCGTTGTCGCTCTTCTGGCCGGCAGTGAACAGGCCAGCGGATTTCTCCAGGTTCCCCACGTGGAGGGTGGAGCCGAGGCCGCGGTATTTACCGCCGCCCTGGTGGGCGGCTGCCTCGGGTTCCTCTGGTTCAATTGTCATCCGGCGAAAATCTTCATGGGAGATGTCGGCTCGCTCAGTCTTGGCGGCGCCCTGGGGCTTGTCGCCGTACTCTGCAAGCAGGAACTGCTCATGGTGCTGGTCGGTGGAGTCCTTGTTGCCGAGACCGTCTCGGTGCTCCTCCAGGTGACCTTTTTCAAGCTCACCGGCAGAAGGATTCTCCGGTGCGCGCCCCTGCATCATCATTTTGAATTCAAGGGATGGAGCGAAAACAGGATCACCCTGAGCTTCTGGGCGGCCTCGGCCCTCCTGGCCCTGGTGTCGGTTGCGAGTCTCAGATCATGAAAATCGGAATACTAAAACAGTCCATCAACCCCAAGGAGACGCTGCTGTCGGCTGTCTTCCTGCTGCTGGCTCTCAGCGCGGTCATGGTCTTCTGCGCCAGCGCCTTTCACTACCTGATCGTCGAGGACAGCACCTTCTTCCTCAAACGCCAGCTGATGTGGATCGGCATCTCGGCCGCGATCTGCTACTTCACCTACATGAGTGACTACCGTATCCTGCAGAAGCACTACCGGCTGGGCCTGGTGCTGACCGCTGTGGCGCTGGCGCTGGTCCTTATTCCCGGCCTGGGTATCCGGGTGAACCAGTCGAGCAGGTGGCTGCCGTTGGGCGGGGGTCTTCGTTTTCAGCCATCGGAGATCGCCAAGATAACAGTCCTGGTCTTCATCGCCGGATACATCTGCAACGATCCGCGCCGCACCACGAATTTTCTCAAGGGCTTCGTCCCGGCTGTGCTGGGCGTTGGCGTGATCTGGGGATTGACCCTGGCTGAGCCGGACCTGGGTACATCGACCTTCATCCTGGGGCTGGGAATCATCCTCATGATCATTGGAGGGATGCGCTGGCGTTATTTTCTCGCTCCCGCGGCCGGATTCACTCCGTTTCTCATTCTCTTCGCCTACCTGAGGTGGGAGATGATCGTGCACCGTTTCCAGGGGCTGTTCAACCCGGAGGGACTTCACCAGCTTCGCCATTCACTCAGGGCTCTTGGGTCCGGCGGATTTTCGGGGATGGGGATCGGCGCCGGCATGCAGAAGCTACGCTACCTTCCCGAGGCCCATACGGATTTCGTTTTCGCCGTCATCGGAGAAGAGCTCGGGCTGGTCGGCACTCTTGGAGTCATCTCTCTCTTCCTGGTGTTGTTATGGTCGGGGGTGACGATCGCCCGCAGGGCGAAAGATTCGTTTGGCTACCTGCTGGCAGCGGGAATTATTCTCTCGCTGGGAATGCAGGCCGCGTTCAATATCGCCGTCGTGACCGGAAGCGCCCCGACCAAGGGGATCCCTCTTCCGCTGGTGACCTTTGGCGGGACGGGGCTCTGCGTGACCATGGCCCAGATAGGGCTCTTGCTGTCGATCTACAGAATTTCTCAGACCCCCGGCCCGGCGTATTTTTCCGGGGTCAACCAGGCAGAGCTCGCGGGAGCCGATATTACGCAGCGAACGGACGGGGGGAAGGACACGGAGCTATGACCAACACCGCTGTGTTGACAGGGGAGAGGACCGCGACGCGGTCATCTCCTCTGAAGGATATGAAGGCGCTCGCCTTCTTCGGCGGAGGAACCGGGGGACATCTCTTTCCCGGCCTCGCAGTCGCCGAGAGGGCACGTGAGCGATTTCCTGATTGTGACGTCGTATTTTTCCGTACCCACAGGGAGGTGGAGGAGAAGGTCTTTTCCAACAGCGGCTTCAGAACCGAGCTCCTCGATATCTCTCCGCCCGCGGGCGGCGCCCGCGCCATCGTGAAATACTCGCTTCAGTCGCTGCGGGCGATCTCGGCCATCCGCAAGGCCCTGGCACGAAAGTATGACGCTGCCATCGGGCTCGGGGGCTACGCCTCCCTCCCCGGAATCGTCGCGGCCAGGCACGTTGGCTTGCCGGTGGTCCTGCTCGAACAGAACCAGATTCCCGGCAAGGTGAATCGCCTGGCGGCTCCTTTTGTCGACCTCGTCACCTGCCCGAGTCCGGAGGTCGTCGATCTTTTTCGCGGGAGGCGGGAGGTCACCGGCAACCCGGTGCGAGGCACGGTGGTCAGGGCCGCCGGCCGCCGCAGAAGATTCTTTGCCGCGGGAGCTTTCAGCACGCGCAAACGTAAGGTTTTCGTGGTGGGCGGCAGCCAGGGAGCCCATGGCATCAACCAGGCGGTCATCGGGGCGCTGAAGGGACTTGCCGAATATCGTGAAAAAATACATTGGATACATGTAGCCGGAGATGCCGATAAAAAAGAAGTAGAGAAGGCCTATCTTGAACAAGGCTGGGAAGCCGAAGTCGAGAGCTACCTGAGGGATCTGCCGCATCTGCTGTCTCACGGTGACCTGGTGATTACCAGGGCGGGCGGGACAATCGTTGCAGAACTGGCTGTCCTGGGTGTTCCGGCGGTATTCGTTCCCTATCCGCATCATAAGGACCAGCATCAGATGAAGAATGCTGAGGCTTTGGAGCGGGCGGGGGGCGCCATTATGGTGCCTGAAGAAGATCTTGGAGCCGAAACTTTGCGAACGATATTCGAAGAATATCTCTTTGAACCCGGAAGGCTGCTTGCGATGGAAGATCGCGCCCTCACCCTGGGAAGGCCTGATGCAGCCGATGCCGTACTGGACCTCATCCTGGAGCTTAAGGAACAATGTCAGTAGGATTCCGCCTGCTTCTGATCGTGCTGATTGGTTTCTGCGCCCTCTGCGTCTACCAATTGCGCGAGGGCGAGCTGGCCGTCTGGCTGCGCAACTCCCCGGCCCCGCGGGTCCAGAGCCTCCCAGGCGAGGCTCCGCTGGAGGGTCTTGTGGGCAACGATACCGTCATCGAAACGACCATCAAGGCAACCTCGATCGGTCGACACCCGCGCGTGACCAGGAGGTCGACTCCCCGCTGGGACCGCCCTTCGATCGAGGCGGGCGAACCGGCTGTCGATATTCGTAGAAGCTCGGCTAATACGCCATCTGTGCCTGAGAACGCCGTGAGCGTGGAGTCGCGGACCCCCGAGGCCGGCGAGAGAGCGGAGCCTCTCAACCTCGTCAATCCAGGCCGCTCCGTGACTCCGGTAGCCGAACGTCAGCCTCCGGCGCCGCAGCCGGCCGAGACGCCCGCCGCGGTCGAGACACCGGTCGAGCCGAAGCTCGAGCCGCCGAAGGTGAGCTACACGATTCATACCGTGAAGGATGGTGATAAGCTCTGGAACCTGGCCGAGAAGTATCTTGGCCGCGGCCATCGGTATAAGAAGATTATCGAGCTGAACAAGAAAGAGCTCGGTGACAATCCCGAGAGGCTTCGCGTGGGGTTGAAGCTCAGGATTCCCCCGAAACAATAATCCCGCAGCCGCCTTCTTTACGGCCTCTACAGTGCCGTCCCAGGGTGCCGCAGGTGGCCGTTAAGGCCTTACCAGGGAGACCCAGGGGGTCTCCTCGCACCACATTATGTTGTGGTGTCGAATTGTTATAGCTCAAGATAAGACAACATCTTACCGATAAAGGTCAATAGGGGGGAAAACTCTGGTTACTCTGATTGGCATCTGCTTAATTAGGGTCGGTGTCCGTCCTGATCCAGGGCTATTTGACCGGGATCTCGCGGCCTGAAAGAAGTTGTAAGAGAAGATCTGAAGAGAAGATCTGAAGAGAAAAGAGACGCCCCAGGTGGGCGGATTCCGTCCGCGCCGGGCTGTCGTTACACGATGCAGAAACCGGGTAAGGTCCATCTCGTGGGGATGCTCGGCACTGGCGTACGCGGCCTGGTGTCCATCCTGAGAGCGAGAAACTTCCATGTGTCGGGCTCCGATTCCAGCGGCGAGTCCCTACCCCTGGAGTTCCAGCGGCTTGGAGTAGAATACTCGCCTGTTCACGAGGAGGCCAATCTCGGCTCGGATGTTGATTTTCTCGTTCATACGGCGGCGGTGGGTGACGACAACGCGGAAATTCGCAAGGCCCGCAGGCTGGGGATCCCGGTCCTGAAATATTCTGAGTATCTCGGCGAGTTGATGGGTGAAGGGCGAGGTCTCGCCGTGGCGGGGACTCACGGTAAGACCACCACCAGCTCGATGACCTCCTGGATTCTCTATAGCGCCGGAAAGGATCCATCCTTCGTTATCGGAGGCAGGATTCCCCAACTCGGCAGCTCGAGGCAGGGAAAGGGATGTGATTTCGTAGCAGAGGCCTGTGAGTACGATCGCAGCTTTCTACAGCTCAAGCCCGAGGCTGCCGTGGTCACCAATGTCGAGGAGGAGCATCTCGATTGCTTCAAGGACATGGAGGAGATCCTGGGCGTCTTTCAGCAGTTCATCAACCGGGTCCCCGAGAAAGGGCTCCTGGTTCTGAACGCGGATGATCCCCAGACGATGAGCCTCGCCCCGGCGGCGGTGTGCCGCAACATCCAGACCTTCAGTCTTGACTCGACGGCCGGCGACTGGCAGGCCTCGCAGCTCCGCTCGGGCGGCCTGGGGGCCGGCTTCATTCTGACCGGTCCCGGCGGAATTCATCAGCCGGTGGAGCTTGGTATCCCCGGCAGGCACAACGTAAAGAACGCCCTGGCCGCCGCGGCTATCTGCAATTGGGTGGGAGTGTCCGCTGAAAAGATCAGCGAGGCGCTGGAGAGCTTCCCCGGAGTTCATCGCCGATTTGAAATTCTCGCGCGCGACCCGGTGACGGTGATCGATGACTATGCCCATCACCCCACCGAGGTGGAGGCTCTGCTGGGCGCTGCCCGCGATGTCGGCTTCAGCGGCAAGGTCATCGGCGTCTTTCAGCCGCACCAGTTTTCCCGACTGCGGCAGATGCTGGATGCGTTCGCGGAGGCGCTTGCGGGTTTTGATGAGATTCTCGTTACCAAGCCCTACAAGGCCAGGGACAGCCGTGAGGACCAGGCCGCCGTCAGCTCCAACATGCTCACCAGGGAAATCGAGCTTCGCGGGGGAACAGCATCTGACACGCCGACCTTCGGGGATGCCCGGGCTCGCCTCGATGAGATCGTCCTGGCGGGGGACGCGGTGATTTTCATGGGCGCAGGCAGTGTTACCGTCCTGGCTTCGGAATACGCAGGCAAGCCGGGAGCTATCGAGATTGTAGGGAAGCTTTCGAAGGTGGGGGTCTGAGGCTGATGACGACCACAAGAAAACCCGATTTCTCGAACCTCACCTCGATGGGGGTGGGGGGATGTCCGCGGGATCTGTATGAACCGGAGAGCTTCGATGAGCTCTGCGAGCTCCTGGCCGTTCTGGATGATCCCTTTATCCTGGGAGGCGGCTGCAACACCATATTCCCGGATGGGGATTTCAGCCGGCCGGTGATCCGGACCAAGAAGCTTGGCAAGCTTCATGTCGAGGAGGATGGCAGGGTCTACGCGGAGGCAGGAGTCGCCATCAATCGGATCATCAGACAGACGGTTACCGCCGGCCTTTGCGGCCTGGAACAGCTCGCAGGAATTCCCGGGACAGTTGGCGGGGGTACTGCGATGAATGCAGGAAACGGACCCGATGCCTGCTTTAGTAATTACATAACGAAGCTGCATGTCATTGCTCCGGAGGCGGACTCCGTCGAGACCATCGACAGCAAGGAGGTTCCCTGGCGGTACCGTAACTGGGGAATGAACGATACGGAGGCCGGAGGGGCCGGCTCCTGGGTAGTCGTTGCCGTGGAGATGAAGCTCCAGCCGGGCGATGTCTCCGAGCTCCGGGTTGAGATGGATCGGTGTGAGAGGCGAAAGTCAGACAACCAGCCCCTGAACGAGGCAAGCTCCGGCTGCATGTTCAAGAATCCCGGAGCCGGCCCATCCGCCGGAAAGTTGATTGAGGGTTGCGGGCTGAAGGGACTGCGCGAAGGCGGCGCATCCGTTTCGGGAGTGCATGCGAACTTTATCGTGAACGGTGAACGCCAGGCGAGCGCTGAAGATGTGAAGAGACTCATGGAAAGAGTGATTGAACAGGTCTACGAACAGACAGGTTGCCAACTCGAACCGGAGGTCGTCTTCGCCAGGGACCTGGCGTTTGTCTGAAATAAAAGAGAGCGGCTCCCCCCAGGGTTGGGAGTATTGAAATATGGCTAAAAAGAAGAAATCACGATTCGCCCCCCTGGCGATGATCGCCTCCCTTGGCAGCGGAATCAACCTGCTGAAGAACAGCGGGATGAAGCTTTGTCTGCTGCTTGGCGGCCTGCTGTTTATCTGGCTCGCGGTATCGATCAAGCATGATGTGAGATCTGACGAGAGGTTCCTGCTGGCTAATTGGCAGCTGCAGCCGGGCCGGCTGCCTGCATGGGTCACTCCGGAGATTCGCAGCCGGATCATGGAAGATTTTTCTCTCGGCAAGAGCGACCTCAGTCTTTTTGACCAGGGTGTTCTCGGCAGTCTCAAGGGGGCTCTTGAGCAGTCCCATTGGATTCGTGAGGTTCTGGATATTCGCCTGGTCTATCCGACTCCCCAGGCGGAGGGAGCGGTCAGGGCGGCAATGGTTCTTTCCACCCCGGTTGCCATGGTCCGGGTCGGGCCGAATTGCTACCTGAGCGATTCCCGGGGGAGACGCCTTGGCGAGCCCTACAAGGCCTCGGCCAGGAGCTGGTTCAATGTACCGATTATCGAGGGGGCTCGATCCGGGATCGCCGTTCCGAAACCCGGGTATGCATGGAGGAGTCCGGCTGTCGTTGACGGGCTCAGCGTGGCGGCAGAATTGGGCCGAGCCCGCATCTCGGAGTACTATCCGGAAAATTCAATTGAATCGATCGACATCTCCAACGCGCGCGGCAAGGTTGATCGGAGCAAGAGCGAGATCGTATTGCGCAGCGGCCAGCTGCGGCTCGAGTGGGGACGCGCCGCGACCTCAGGAGCTCACCGTGTCCTGACCGATGGGCAAAAGATAGCCAACCTGCACACCGTGTTGACCAACCCCCACTTCTGGAGGCTTACGGACC